>JAEDEB010000080.1 GCA_016293535.1 Bacteroidales bacterium
CGCAACCTACCCCCTGGCATCGGGCGGGCAGCCCTCATCTGCCAGTATATTTGGTTTTGCAGGTCCCGGGGCCGTACCCCGGCGATGTCGCCACCGCCGGTCGTGGGCTCTTACCCCACGTTTTCACCCTTACCCTCGCGGGCGGTAATTCTCTGTTACGGCTTGCATAAGATTACTCCCATCTGTGCTTTCCACAGCAGGATGCCCTGTCCTGTCCGGACTTTCCTCAGCGCCCGAAGACGCCGCGACAGATCGCAAGACCTTGTTTTATCGCAAAACTGTCTGCAGACAGTTCCTATTTCCTGTAACCGAGCTTGCGCTCCTGTTTCTCGTTCTGCCTGTTGATTCTCTCCACTATGCGCTCAAGCCGCGGGGTGATGTCCACGCACTTCTTGTGGCACTGCATCGAACGGCTGTACATCCTGCCTATGCAGAAGTTGCTGTGTTCGCATTTGCTGCAGTGGTTCTCATCCGCTGCCATCTTGTTGACGAACTCGGGATCCTCAAGAACAGCGCGGCCCATCTGGAAGAGAGGGAAGCCTTCCTCCATAACGGTCTCTGCATCCTGTCTTGTGGTGACTCCTCCAACATATATGAATGGATAGTCAGGCATCGCCTCCCTGAATTTCCTCGCATCCTCGAGGAAGAAGAGATGCTTGAAAGGAACTGTAGGAGATACTATTTTCCCTGCAAGTGCCACTCCGAGCTTGAGCCACCACTGACTCCAAGGGAAGTAGTGGACGAAAATGGGAACAGGGAATTGCCCCCTCATTACATACATCGGGGCTCTGCTGACGAATCCACCCGAAAGGGTGATTGCATCGACACCGAGCCTGCGCAGTTCCTTTGCCACCTCTATGAGCTCGTCGGTTTCCTGACCTCCCTTGAATCCGTCGCGGGTGTTGAGCTTCGCGGTGACGGCGATGCGCCCGTCTGCTGCCTTGACAACTTCTGAAATGCACATTTTCATGAACCTCATCCTGTTCTCCAGACTGCCTCCGAACTCGTCGCGGCGGTGATTGGTATAAGGTGAAAGGAACTGGGAAATGAGGTATCCGTGTCCGGCATGGACCTCGACGGCGTCGAATCCGGCCTCGATGCAGATTCTCGTCGCGTTGCCGAATGCGGCTGCCACCTCATCGATATCCTTCCTGCTCATCTTGCGGTAGAAGGTAGGGGAGTAGAGGTTGAATCCGCGGCTCGCACCCATTGGCATGCATCCGCAGGTTCGTCTATGGGTCATATTGCCGCAGTGACCGAGTTGAATGCTGGCTTTCGCTCCCTCGGCATGGATGGCATCGGTGAGTTTTCTGAGTTCAGGGATGAGTTCGTCGCTGAGGCAGAGCTGGGTGTCGAAGGAGACACCGCTCCTGCAGACTGCAGCATAGGCCACGGTGGTCATTCCTATGCCTCCGCGTGCTACGGAGGTGTGATAGTCGAAGAGTTCCTGTGACGGCCTGTTCCCGGGGCACATGGCCTCGAAGGCGGCAGAACGCACCGTCCTGTTCCTGAGTTCGACGGGGCCGAGCCTGTAAGGTGTGAAAATCTTGCTCATTTTACCAGATGAAAGGTATCAGGTTCTTTTTGTGGAGGGAGGTGTACTCCTCTCCGAATTCTGCTACGTATTTCTCCGTCAGTGACTTGCTGCGTGGACCGAGGTTGCAGAAGGTCCAGAATGCGAAAAGGAGTCCGCAAGGGGACCAACTGAGAATGGCAAAGCCTATCCATTCGGTTATTTCTCCGAAGTAGTTGGCGGATGTCACGTATTTGTACATACCCTTGGTAGGGATATAGTGTCTTGTGTCGCCAGGCTGGCGTAGATGGCGTATGATATGGTCGCTCTGTATGTTGATGAACATGCCTGCGGCGAATATCACCGTTCCTATGATGAACTGCGGGCTCCAGAGCCATTCAACCGTATAGTATCCGGACGGAGCCACTTCATAGAGCCAGGTGCCTATGAACCAGGAATTTATGGTGTTGAAGACCATGCCCATTGCCACTATGGCAATCGGCATCTTGCTCTTGCCCCGCAGAAGCATTGGAAATATGAATGAGCGCTGGAAATAATGGAGCAGGAAGAAACCCGCTATCACATAGAGCACAGTATTGCAGTTCGCGGCTTCAGTGCATTCAGAGGCATATTTCAGAGTGTAGAAAAGCAGGAAAAGGAAGGACGGTGCCTCCATTATGACCCAGGCGGGCTTGTTGCTTATCATCGGACCCCAATGCTCGTTGGAGAGGTATCCGTATCCAGCCTTGAGGAAAAAAAGGCAGATGAATACCAGAACGCCCATTGCTGCCATAGCGCAGAGAAGGATGTAGTATGTCTGCATAGTAATAGTTGTTGTTTAGGTCGCTTACACGCGGAATCCGACAAATTTAAGAAACATTTTCAAAAATCCGCCCATTTGCCTATTTTTGCAGCCGCTCCGCATTCCCTATGGAACAACCGGAGGTGATTTTGGAATGTATCCCCGCTGGGGGAACATCCGCATGACAATGCTAATCATATGAGTCTGCTCAAGGCGATATCCGGTATTGTGTTCCTGCTCTGCAGCGTGGCCTGCGGCGGGGTACGGGAATTCTCCGTCGAGGTGGTTGCGGAGTATCCCCATGATACGGATTCATATACCCAGGGCCTCTTTTTCCGTGACGGTCGCCTGTATGAGAGTACGGGGCTGAACGGAAAATCGACCTTCCGGGAAGTGGACCTGAAGACAGGAGAGGCTGTCCGCAGGCTTGATTTCAACGACGAGTACTTCGTCGAGGGGTCAGTGATGATGGATGACCGCCTGTACATACTTACCTGGCAGAACCGTCAGGCCTTCGTTTACGACGCCGATTCCCTTGCTTACCTCGAGACCTGGCAGTATCCGCGCGAAGGATGGGGCATCACCACCGACGGGAAATGTCTGTACGCCAGCGACGGTTCTTCGTACTTATATGTTATGGACGGGAACTATGGGCATATACGGCGCATTCCGGTGCGCAAGGACGGACGTTCTGTGCGCTGGCTCAATGAACTCGAGTTCATAGACGGGAAGATATGGGCCAATGTCTATGTCTCCGACACCATAGTCATCATCGACCCTGAGGACGGGAAGGTGACGGCCACCGTGGACTGCAGCGGCCTCCTGCCGGATTCGCTGCGCACGCGGGATACCGATGTCCTGAACGGCATAGCCTTCGATGACAGGACTGGAAAAATCTACCTTACGGGCAAGAACTGGCCTCGGATTTACGAGGTAAGGCTCGTCCGCAAGAGATAACATTACATATTGGTGGGAATCCCGCAAGGGGTTCCTTATGTTTCACTGGGGTGCTGAACAGAGATTCGGCTGAGAAAACACCCACAAAACCTGATGCGGATAATACCGCCGGAGGGAGTATGAAAACAATTCTTTTTGCTGTGGCGCTCAATGCGCTGCTGCCCGTTATGGGTTCGGGCCAGGACAATCAAAACCCTTATTCAGATCGTACAGACCGTATAGACAGCACAGTTGTGTCGGCTTCGAGGGCCGGAGCGCACACGCCTGTGACCTATACGATGCTTGACCGGAGCGAGCTTAGAAAGTCAACTCCGATGGCTTCGCTGCCTATGTCTCTGGGACTGCAGCCTTCCGTTGTCTCAATGAGCGAGGGAGGAACGGGAATAGGCTATTCAAAGCTTACCGTGCGTGGATCGAAAGGTTCGCAGATCAATGTTACACTCAACGGAATAACCCTCAATGATGCGGAGTCCCAGGAGGTCTTCTGGGTCAATATCCCGTCTCTGCCCAATCTTCTGTCTTCGGTTCAGCTCCAGAGGGGACTCGGAACCACTGCCAGCGGAGCGGGCGCGTTCGGAGCCAGCATAAACATGAGCACGGCCAACGTCGGCGCCGATCCGTATGCATCCGTGGACATCGCAGCCGGTTCGTTCAATACCTTCACGAGCACCGTTGCTGCCGGTACCGGACTTACCCGCAGCGGGGTTTACTTCGATGCTGCGTATTCCCGCAACTATACTGACGGGTACATCGATAACGGCTTTGCGAAGGTGCAGTCGGCGTATGCGGCCCTGGGATGGATGGACTCGGACAATTCAGTGCGCCTGACCTATCTCATGGGAGACCAGCATACGGGAATCACCTGGAACGGAGTTAGTTATTCGGACATGGAAAAGTATGGACGCACCTACAACTCCGCCGGCCTCTGGTGGGACGCCGATGGCAATATGCACAGGTATGACAACGACACCGACAATTATACCCAGCACCATCTCCAGCTCAACTATACCCGCCATTTCAACAACGGGCTGCTCTGGTCTACGACCTTCAACTGGACCAAGGGTGACGGCTGGTATGATGAGTACAAGGCCGGAAAGAAGTTCAAGAAATACGGTTTCAGCGACGACGACCTCAGCGCGCTCGGAACTGGGTTCACCGCTTCGGACAAGGGCGACTTCATAGTGCTCAAGGCTATGGCCAACAATTACTTCGTCCTCAATTCACAGCTCAGCTGGAAGAGCCGCAAATTCAATGTCGTAGGCGGAATCAATCTTTCACAGTACAACGGCAACCACTACGGAGACATGAAATGGTCGAGTCTTCTTGGAGACGGATTCGACTACGGTCAGCTCAATTACAGCATATCCCCGGAGAACGACTGGTACTACAGCCGCAGCGTAAAGCGCGAAGCCAATGTCTTCGCAAGGGCTGAATATACTCCTCTCGACTGGCTGACCGCGTACCTCGACCTTCAGTACAGGGGCGTGTTCCTGAATATGGCAGGCGTTGACGACGAGGATGATGCTCCTCTGGACTACAGGACCAACTGGCAGTTCTTCAATCCGAGGGCAGGCCTTAGCTTCAGCTGGAGGCCTGAGCACAAGGCCTATGTTTCAGCGGCTCTGGGCAATCGCGAGCCGGGACGAAGCGATATCAAGGAAGTCATCATAACTAACAACTGGGGCGGTTCCAAGCAGGAACTCAAACCTGAGAAGATGGTTGACGTCGAGCTTGGGTACAGCTATACCACTGAGAAACTCAATCTTTCCGCTAACCTCTATTTCATGGAGTACTGGGATATGCTCCTCGAGACCGGAAAACTCTCCGACGTGGGATATGCAATCAAGGAGAACGTTGGCCGCGCTTACCGCAGGGGCATCGAACTCGCCGCTCTCTGGGAGCCTGCTTCCTGGATAAGGCTGGAAGGAAACCTCACGCTGAGCCTCAACAGGATACTCGATTATACCGCATACTTTGATTCCTATGACAACATGGATGACTGGAATCCTGTGGCTCAGCACAGCGAATACTTCGAGAAGACCAATATGCTGATGTCTCCTTCAATAGTGGGAATGGCGCAGGCAAGTTTCCGCCCTTTTGCGGGTTTTGCATCCAACTCGCTGAAAACCACAACTTTGAGTATAAACTGCAAGGGTGTCGGCAGGCAGTACTGGGACAACACTTCCTGCAAGGACCGCAGTCTTCCGGGCTACTATGTGGCGAACCTGTCCCTTACCCACGAGTTCGACCTCGGACGCAAGGATTATGAAGGAACTCGCAACGGCGGCAAGCTCGGCCTGGGTCTTTTCGTGAACAATTTCACCAACAACAGGTATATAGCCGACGCCTGGGTATACAACGCCTGGTTCGAGAAGGAACAGACCATCTACTCCGAGGAGGGTCTCTTCCCTCAGGCTCCCGCCAACTTCATGTTCAGGGTTTCGTACAGGTTCTGAGCTTTATAACTTAGCGTTCTCAGAGACTTTTCGTATGTACACGTCCCTCTGAGGGAACGGAATCTCTATTCCGTTTATGTTGAGGGCGTTGTATATGAGCTCCTTGGCCTTTGCGATGTAGACGGCTTCCTGATCGACGAGCACGAACTGCTTGACCGTCAGATCAACGCTGCTGTCACCAAAATTGTCGAAGGCGACAACAATGCCGTTTTTCGGCTCCACTATGTTCCTGCCGTACTTGTCCTTGACCTGGAGCTCTTTCAGGGCATCGAGAAGTACGGCACGGACTGTTTCTATGTCGGCTCCGTAATGGACGCCTACAGGAATCTTCACAAGCTCGTAGGAGTTGTTCTTGGTGAGATTCTTGAAATTCTTGTTGAAGAGGGCGGTGTTGGTTATCGCCATTATGCTTCCGTCAAGGGTTTCAATCTGGGTACTCTGGTATGAGATGCTATCCACCTTGCCCCTTATCCCGTCGCAGTCGATGTAGTCGCCGACTCTCAGACGGCCGGACATCAGCTGTATGCCATAGATGAAGTTGTTCAGGACATCCTTCATGGCGAGACCGATACCGGTTGCAAGTCCTGCGGCCACGACGGAAAGGGCTCCCATCGGTATCTTCAGGAATATGACCGTCATTATTGCGAACGACCCCCATACTCCGATGGAAATCAGGTTGTTGGCAAGGGTAAGATTGACCTCGTTGGTGTGGATGTAACCCTTGCCGCTCTGCTCCATAAGCTGCCTGTATCTGTAATGGCGGTAGAAGGATTTGGATACATAGGCTATGTACTTGAATACGAAGAAGAGGCAGCCGACGATGACCATCTTGAAGAGGGAGAGGTGAAGGATGGCATTCCCGTCCTTGTCGCTGAGGTTGAAGAAAGGATGGTAGAATATGGTCTTGCAAATCTCCGTAAGGTCGAATACATCAGCAGCGAAGCGTATGCACAGTGGCAGGGTTATGATTGCGACCATAGGGAGCAGGGCATCTTTGACGAGGTCATAGAACCAGGTCACCTCGATGAAGGCGCCTTTTGCCTTGGCATTGATGACGTTGTGGGACAGTTTGTATTCCTCTCTTTTCTTCGAAATCTTCAGGGCCTCGTATTTGCTCAGGAGGTGGTAGATTGCGTTCACCGACTCCACGGCTGCGAACTGGAAGAGCCACCAGATGAAAATCTGGACGCTCATCAGAACGTATCCCGACCAGGAGATGAGCGTGCATGCGCAGAAGAGCAGGCAGGAAATCCATGAGTAGGTCATGTCATTCTTCTCTATCAGGCCATTTCCCTTCCTGCAGAGCCTCAGCTGCCAGATGGTGAATATGAGCAGCAGTGGAGGATATACGAGATTGAGCAGCTTGTTAGGTATGAAAATGATACGGAAGAAAATGACGGTCAGGCCCATGAATATCGTCGGAAGGTAGATGTTGATTGTTCTGTCCACCTTCTCCGCCGGAACCCTGATCAGTATCGAGCACAGTATCGCTGTCATCAGCCATGCGAAGACCAGCAGCAGGGAAGAGGCGAGAATTATGAAATGCTGGCTGACTACCCGGTTCGCGAGCATTATGGTCAGGGCGAAGATCAGCACGCCGCAGAGCAGAGTGAAACAGCGCTGTCTGTTACGGAAGACATCGGTGCGGAACCATGCGACCTTCTTTCTGAGCAAGATGATGGTGAGATTGCTCAGAATGGATGCCACGATTATGTAGATCAGAACGACGAATATGAATACAATGACTATGGGACCTCTCCATTCGCTTTTGCTGGATTCCCGAATTTCGTCCAATCCTTCCTGACGCGCTCCTTCGTTGCCGTATTTTCCCTTCACTTCCTCCGCTGCATAGCGGGTGTAGGCCCCCAGATGGGACAGTACCTTGAAATAATTGTCCTGTCCCTTCACGAAAATGTTCTTCTGTATCACGCGGTAACGGTTCTGGGCATAGTCGTACGATTCCTTGAGCCGGTGGCTCATCTCGGAGTAGTGTTCGTTGTCTTCAAGTATCCTTTCCCTTTCCGCGGTGAATATCC
>JAEDEB010000081.1 GCA_016293535.1 Bacteroidales bacterium
TTCTAAAAAGATAATTATATTTGCGATGATTATGCGATGGCGTCAGCAAGGCGTCCGGCGTAATTGCAAAAGCACATTGAAAAGGAGATTATCAACCATTAAATATTCATCAAGACAATGAAAAAGAGTTTCAAGATTTTGGCTGCTGCCGTAGCCGCTGTTGCCGCTGCCGCATCCTGCAGCTCCGCAAAGGAGATGGCAGAGAAGGCTGAGAATGTAATCGTTACTTGCGAACCTGCGGTTCTCGAGGTTGTTGCCGGTGTCATCGACGCTGACGTGACCGTGACTTATCCTGCAGATTACTTCAATGCAAAGGCTATCCTCGAGGCTACCCCTGTCATCGTATACAAAGGCGGAGAGGTAAAGATGGAGCCTTTCATGTTCCAGGGAACAAAAGTGGAGGACAACTATGAGGTTGTTCCTTCCGAGGGCGCTACCATAACCAAGCATGTACATTTCGAGTATGTGGAGGGAATGGAGAACTGCTACCTCGAACTCCGCGGCGTTGCAAAGCAGGGCAAGGACAGCGTGGAGCTTCCTAGCAAGAAGGCTGCCGACGGTGCCATCACCACCTATATGCTCGTATGCAAGAAGGGCAAGGCAGACCTCAAGGCTGACGGTTATCAGGAGGTTATCCCTCAGACTGCAGAGGGTCAGATCCTTTACACCATCAACAGCGCAAACGTAAGAAGCAAGGAGCTCAAGTCTGAGTCCATCAAGAACTTCCAGGCTGCCATCGACGAGATCAACGCCAACGAGCGCAAGACTCTCAAGGGCACTGAGGTTGTCGCTTACGCTTCACCTGACGGTGGCGAGGAACTCAACACAAAGCTCTCCGACAACCGTGCAAAGTCCGCCGAGAAGGCTTGGGCAAAGGTTACAAAGGGTCACGAGGTTTCCGACCCGGCTGTTTCCAGCATCGGTCAGGACTGGGAAGGTTTCCAGGAGCTCGTTGCTGCATCCGACATCGAGGACAAGGATCTCATCATCCGCGTTCTTTCTATGTACAGCGACGCTGCAGTGCGTGAGCAGGAGATCAAGAACATGTCAGCTGTTTACACCACTCTTGCAAAGGACGTTCTTCCTGAGCTCCGTCGTGCAAGGTTCATCGCGAACGTAGAGTACCAGAACTACACCAGCGAGGAGCTTCTCAAGCTCATCGACGAGAACATCGACGTTCTTGACGAGACCGCTCTCCTTCGTGCGGCTACCCTCGTTTCCGAGTCCAAGGACAAGATCAACCTCTACAACAAGGCTATCGAGAAGTTCGAAAGCAAGACTGCCCAGTACAACAAGGCTGTCGTTCTCGTTCGTGACGGTGAGTACGCCAAGGCTGAGAAGGCTCTCGAAGGTCTCGCAGAGGATGCTGACGTTCTCAACGTCAAGGGTATCATCGCTCTCAACAACGGTGACCTCGAGGCTGCGGCAAAGGCTTTCGCGGCTTCCGGCAACGACACTGCAAAGGAGAACGCAGCTATCATCGACATCCTCAACGGCAAGTATGCTGAGGCTGCTGCCGCTCTCGCAGGCAAGGAAGGCTTCAACGCCGCCCTCGCTCAGGTTCTCGTAGGCAACTACGCTGCCGCAGAGGCTGCAATCAAGTGCGAGTGCCCTAAGGGTGCATACCTCAAGGCAGTCATCGCTGCACGCCAGGGCAACGCCGAGGCCGTGAAGAGCAACCTTGAGAAGGCAAACGAGTGCAAGGAGCTTGCAAAGCGTGCCGAGAACGACGTAGAGTTCGCTCAGTACAGGTAGTTCCTGACGGCTCAAGGCCGCAAAATAACAAAGGGTGACCCCGAAAAGTCCACACGGACCCGGAGGTCACCCTCTTTTTTTAAAGATTCCAGACTATATTTGCCGGACACTTCAAACTAATCACTATATGGTAGCACTTGTAACAGGAGCCTCAAGAGGCATAGGCAAGGCGATAGCCCTGGAACTGGCATCGCTGGGATATGACATAGCCCTTGTGGGGCGTGAACTTGAAACCCTTGAGGCGGCTGCACGCGATCTTGAAACCCGCGCTCTCGAATCAGGCTTCGAAATCTGCACAGCCTGTATCCCGGCTGAGCTTGAGGACCCCGATGCCCCGGCCTCCCTTGTGTCCCGGGCGGTATCCTGCCTTGGCGGCATAGACGTCCTGGTCAATTGCGCGGGGCTCTCTCTTACCGGCAGTTTTGCCGAGGTCTCCGTGGCAGAATGGGACAGGCTGTTTGCTGTAAATGCCAGAGCTCCGTTCTTCATATGCAAGGAGGCTCTTCCCTACCTGAAGAAATCTGCCAGACCGACCGTGATAAACATAGCCTCCGTGGTAGGCTTCAAGGGATATGAAAACCAGTCGGTGTATGCCTCTTCAAAGCACGCACTGACCGGTTTTACAAAAGTATTTGCCAAGGAGGTCCAGCCTTTCGGCATCCGTGTCCATCTCATCTCTCCGGGAGGTGTTGCCACAGAGATGGTCCGCAGCATGCGTCCTGACATCAAAGCGGACGAGCTCATCCAGCCTGAGGAGATAGGCGAAATCGTCCGTTTCCTCGTGACCCGAAAGGGGCAGGGAACCATAGACCAGTTCTACATCCGCCGTTACAGCGGCCTTGCCTTCGACTGATTCGGGATTCAGCTGTTCCTGATTTCTATCTTTCCGCCCACGCAGTCCACCACAATGTCGGAATCCTTGCGTACCGTTCCTTCGAGTATCTCAGTCGCGAGACGGTTGACCAGTTCCCTCTGGAGCAGTCTCTTGACAGGTCTTGCACCGAACTCAGGCTCATAGCCCTTGCTGCTCATATACTCGTCGAAAGCATCGGTGAAGACTATCCTCACGCCCTTTTCGTCCAGTTTCCTGGCGAGTATGCCTTCCTGCAGTCTCAGGATGTCCCTGATATCCTGCTGTGACAGCATGCTGAAATTGATGATTTCGTCGATACGGTTGAGGAATTCCGGGCGCATCGCGGCTCGCAGCTCCTCTTCCTTCAGGTTGGAAGTCATAATCAGTATGGTGTTCTTGAAGTCGGCCGTCCTGCCCTTGTTGTCGGTCAGACGTCCGTCGTCCAGAACCTGGAGCAGAATATTGAACACGTCCGGATGGGCCTTCTCTATTTCGTCAAGCAGAATCACGGAATAAGGTTTCCTTCTGACCGCTTCAGTGAGCTGACCGCCCTCGTCATATCCCACGTATCCCGGAGGAGCGCCGACAAGACGGCTCACGCTGTGCCTTTCCTGATACTCGCTCATGTCGATACGGGTAATCATGTTCTCGTCATTGAAAAGGAACTCGGCAAGAGCCTTCGCCAGCTCCGTCTTTCCCACGCCGGTGGTTCCGAGGAACAGGAATGAACCTATAGGCCTCTTCTCGTTCTGGAGTCCCGCACGCGAACGTCTTACGGCATCGGAAACGGCCTGTATGGCCTCGTCCTGACCGATGACCCTCTTGTGCAGCTCCTGCTCCATCCTCAGCAGCTTGTCCTTCTCGCTCTCCAGCATCCTGTTGACCGGAATGCCTGTCCATTTCGCCACGACCTCCGCGATGTCGCCGGGGGTGACGGATTCGGTAATGATAGGATCCTCGATGGCATTCTGCCTGGCCGTGAGTCTTTCTATCTCCTGACGGGCCTCCTGCATCTTTCCGTAGCGTATCTCCGCCACCTTGCCGTAGTCTCCGGCGAGTTCTGCGTTATGGGCCTTGATTTTATATTCCTCGAGGTCCTGACGGGCCTTCTGGAGTCCGGAGATGATTTCCTTCTCTTCTGACCACTTCTTCATCAGCACTTCCCTCTTGGATTTCAGTTCTTTGAGTTCGGATTCGATTTTCTCCATCTTGAGGGAAACCCCCTCTCGCTTGATGGCCTCGCGCTCGATTTCGAGCTGCCTGATGCTTGAGTCAAGTTCGGCGACTGGCTCGGGGACGGAATTCATCTCAAGCCTCAGTTTCGCCGCAGCCTCGTCCACGAGGTCTATGGCCTTGTCCGGCAGGAAACGGTTGGTGATGTACCTCTGTGACAGTTCGACAGCCGCGATGAGGGCATCATCCTGGATGCTGACCTTATGATGGTTCTCATACCTTTCCTTCAGGCCCCTCAGTATGGCCACGGATTCTGCCGTGTTCGGCTCGTCCACAGTCACCATCTGGAAACGCCTCTCAAGCGCCTTATCCTCCTCGAAGTATTTCTGGTACTCGTCGAGGGTGGTGGATCCTATGGTTCTGAGCTCGCCCCTGGCAAGGGCCGGCTTGAGTATGTTGGATGCGTCCATGGCACCGCTCGAGCGGCCGGCGCCGACAAGGGTATGAATCTCGTCTATGAACAGGATGATCTCACCTTCGCTGTCCACGACTTCCTTTACGACACCCTTGAGCCTTTCCTCGAATTCTCCCTGGTATTTCGCTCCCGCTATCAGGGCTCCGAGGTCCAGCGAGTAGATTTTCTTTGACTTCAGGTTTTCAGGAACCAGACCGTCAACTATCTTCTGCGCGATTCCTTCCGAAATAGCAGTCTTGCCCACACCCGGTTCTCCGACGAGAATCGGGTTGTTCTTGGTCCTTCGGCTAAGGATCTGAAGGACCCTCCTGATCTCGTCATCCCTTCCGATGACGGGATCCAGTTTGCCGGATGAGGCCCTCTCGTTGAGGTTCACCGCAAACTTCTCAAGATTCTCATATTTGTTCTGCATAATACAATTGCGCCGGGCTTTTCTTCAGGCCCGACGCAAACGTACAAGTCAAATTGGATTCCAATCGGAGTTTTACTGACAGAATGTCATATTCCCGCCTCTCACTTCACTTCGATGATGTCCCCGTGTTCGCGGGCGACAACCCTCTTCCAGATCTCAGTATAGCCCGGCTGGACTATCTTGTCAGGGATGTTCTTCCCGCTGCCGTTGGTGATGAACTCCCCGTTCTCGTCCTGGCTCTTGACATTGCCGTCTATGTACTTGACCAGCAGGAACTCCTCGAGACGGATCCATTTCTCGAAAATGGCGTCAGCCTCCCTGACAGAATATGCACCCAGCAGTTCCCTGACAGGGCCGAGCATATCGCTTCTTGGGGTGCGTTTCCTGCACCCGTACTTCTTCACCGGAACGGCCGCGCATGAATCGTAAACCTCCATGGCCCTGGAGTCGATTTCCGGAATCTCCGCCATCTTCGCCCTTTCCCAGGAGTCGATTTCGCTGCGGACGGTCGGGTACATCACGTTGTACATACGGTAGCATGCGTTCGCTACGCGGTTGTTGATCCAGAACGATGAGCCCGCAGAATAATGGAGCATGTCCCCGTTGCCTTCGCGGAAACATTCCGGAATCGAAGGGGTGCATACATATATAGGTGTGAGGTAGGAGGTCGCAGCGTCGTCCGTTCCGAACCAGTTGAGGGCTCCGATAACGTCAGGGAGCCATCCCCGGGCCTGTCCGACAAACCAGAATCCCGTCTGCTGGGTTGCAATCGCCCGCTCGTTGCAGTAGGTCTTTCCGTCGGCGGTGAAGTACATCGGTCTCCATCGGTAAGGGAGTGCATTGCCGCCGGCTCCTATGTCCTGAGTCATGTCCATGGGCGTGCCCTCGAAATGGTCGCGCATCACGTCTGCAACGTCCTTGACGCAGATCTTGCGCGAGGGTTTCACGAAGAGAGGGAAGCGGAGGCTGCTGTCCCGTCCCATGGCGTATGGAAGGTAGTGGTCGGCGGGGGTGGTGCATATTTTCCCGTCCTCGTCCGCATAGGTGAACATACCGTCGCAGAGAATGTTGAACGCGGACCATGCGCGAGATTCGCAGCCCCTCATCGCGCCGGCGTCGAGGGGTGCATAGCAGTCGCAGAAGCTGAATTCGCTATCCTCTCCGCTGAACCATCCCTTCTGGCGGGCGAAATCTATCACGTCCTCTGCGTACAGGCAGTTTTCCGGATCGTCGAGAGGGAAGGTGGAAATGCGGGCCTGGTTGGCGTGGGCGCAGATGTATCCGTCAGGAACCCGGCGCGCCACCCAGACTATGCCCTTGCGTCCGGGACCCCTTCCGATAAGGTCCATGACCCATACCTCTTCAGTGTCGGCAATGGAGAAGGACTCGCCCTCGGACGCATATCCCCAGGTGTCCGCAAGTTCGACTATGGTCCTTATGGCTTCGCGGGCCGTGGTCGCCCTCTGGAGCGTGACGTAGATGAGGGAACCGTAGTCCATTATCGCGCCCTCCTGCTCCCAGAGTTCCTCCCGTCCTCCGTAGGTGGTTTCCGCTATGATGAGCTGGTGCTCGTTCATGTTTCCCACGGTCTGGTAAGTGTGACTTGCCTGCGGGATTTCGCCCATCAGGTAGCCTGTGTCCCAGTTGTATATCTTGAGCATGCTCCCTTCCTCCCAGTCGGCGGCTGGGCGGAAATAGAGTTCGCCGAAAAGCTGATGGGAGTCCGCCGCATAGGAAATCATGCAACTCCCGTCGGCGCTTGCTCCCCGGGTTATCAGCACGTTTGTGCATGCCAGACTGTCGTGGCCTGCTGCCGCAATGGCAATAATGGCCGCGGCAAAAAATTTCACTCGTTTGGAATTTTTCATGTTCGGTTTCATATCTTTGCAAATCTACAAAGAAAAAATCTTCATCATCTTATGAATGCCTTTCCGCTTCACATTTCCTTCCGTCCGGTCCTTCTGACCGCAGTTCTGCTTCTTTGCGCCACCGGCGCTGCGGCCCAGGATGACAGGAAGGCTCCCGACATACTCGAAAGCTGCGAACTCGAAGCCGACAGGCTCCAGCGCCTTCTCGACCTCGAAGACTGGCAGGCCTTCCGCGTCGATTCGACACTCAAACACGACTATCCGGCCCTGAACAGGGAAATCGAGGAGTTGCGTTCATCCAAGATTTCCAATTCCGACATCTATCAGGGGGTTCAGGACAAGTGGATGGAAAAGATTGACGAGTCCTACCGCAGGATATTTACGGATGAGCAGTGGAACCGCTATCTCAAGCAGGGTGCGGCAAGGGCCATTGCAGCCCGCCAGAAGCGCTATGCCAAGCTTAACCGCCGTTAGCTCTTTTTTGCAATTGCCAAGTAATCTGAAGCACTTTATGTTTAAAAACGGTATCTTTGCCGTTCCTTCAAACGGAAAACAATGAAAGAAAGAATAGAATCACTTCTGGCCGAGGTCGCCGACCTCAAGTGCCGCAAGATGCAGGAAATCGAGGAGGCGAGAGTGCGCCTGCTCGGAAAGAAGGGTGAAATAACAAGACTCTTCGAAGAGTTCAGGACGATAGCTCCGGAACAGAAGAGGGAGTTCGGACAGAAACTGAACCAGCTCAAGAACGCTGCCGCCGCAAGGATAGAGGAACTAAAGAGTCTGGCAGAGGCTTCCGCCTCGGCTGCGTCATCCTCCGCAACCGACCTTACGGCCCCGGGCGATGAGGAACTTCTGGGTTCCCGCCATCCTGTCAGCATAGTCCGTGAGGAAATAATCGGCATCTTCCGCAAGTTCGGCTACGACGTGGCCGAAGGCCCGGAGGTCGAGGACGACTGGCACGTGTTCGAGGCTCTCAACTTCCCTCCTGAACACCCTGCTCGCGAGATGCAGGACACCTTCTTCGTGACCGACAACTCCCAGCGCAACCCCATACTGCTCCGTACCCATACCTCTTGCGTTCAGGTAAGATGCATGGAAACCATGAAGCTGCCTATCCGTGTCGTCTGCCCCGGCAGGGTGTTCCGCAACGAGGCCATCTCGGCCCGCGCCCACTGCATCTTCCATCAGGTCG
>JAEDEB010000082.1 GCA_016293535.1 Bacteroidales bacterium
CTGATGCGCACCCAGTTCATCCGCTACTTCAGCGAGGTTCACTGACCTCCGCAGAGATGCCTATTACTCACTTCTGCTTTGAGTTGAGGTATTCGGATGGGGAAACCCCGAACTGCTGCTTGAAAGCTTTGGCGAAATAGGAAGCAGATTTGAAACCAAGCATGTCACAAACCTCGCTTACCCTGTAGTCGCCGTTCCTGAGCAATCCGGCCGCCTTGTTGAGCCTGTAACTGTTCACGAACGAATTCGGAGTCATTCCCGTGAGTGAGCGCAACTTGCGGAACAGACTCGACCGGCTCATGCACATCTCTCCGGAAAGGGAGAGAATATCCACATTGCCGTTAGAAAGATTCCTGTCTATGTACTGGATGAGGGCCCCAAGGAACTGGCGGTCCTTTTCTCCTACAGGGGCACCCTCTTCTATCTCCCCTTCGGAAGATGCCTCAAGTATCTTCTCCCGGAACTTGTCCCTTGAACTTATGATGTTTGCAATCACTGAGAGGAGCACATCCGAATTGAACGGCTTGGTAAGGTAAACGTCGGCTCCGTTTGCATATCCCTCCAGTTTATCCTTCTCATCAGTCTTTGCCGTGAGCATAATGACAGGAATATGCGAAAGGGCTGGGTTGTCCTTGATTCTTCTGCTGAGGGACAGACCGTCCAACCTCGGCATCATGACATCCGTTATGACCAGATCAGGCAGCAGGTCCTCAACCAAATCCAACGCCTCAGCCCCGTCGGCAGCAACGTGCACATCGTAGCTTGGGCACAATATTGACTTGACGAACTCCCTGAGAAGAACATTGTCTTCAACCAGGAGTATGCTTACGCGCAGCCCTGTAGCCTTTTCAATCAACTGTGTATCTTCCTTTTCCTCTGCCAGACCGTTGTCCATATCGAATGCTTCCGATGGCAGCCCGTTTACTACTCCAGGGGAAGATGGGGATACGGAACCGCTGTAGAGCTCCACATCCGTCGGTATGGCGATGCTGAAGGTCATTCCTCTATCGGGATTGAGTTTTGCGGCGATTGCACCCTTGTGCATCTTGACCAGCTGGCTTGTGTAATGGAGACCGATACCGCTGCCTGTCGATACGAACTCTGCATTTTCGAGTCTGGTATATCTGTCGAATATTCCGGATATCTCGCCCGGTTTCATCCCGATTCCGTCATCCTTAACGCTAATTACCAGATACGAGTCTGAAGAAACTGCCTCTGAGAGCGATTTGTCCAGTTCCTTTTCAATGCTTGCCGTAAGAAGTATATGTCCTCCGGAGAGGGTGTATTTGATGGCATTGGAAAGCAGGTTGCTGAGTATCTTGCTGAGTTTGTCCGCATCCAGGAGAATCCTTAGGGATGAATCAATGGAGCACTCACATGTCAATTCCACACCCTTTCTTCTTGCCGATGCCTCGAAAAGGGATACTGAGAAGGAAATCAGTTCGTCGGGGCTCTGAAGGGATACGTTGAGAGGCAACGCGCTGCTCTCTATCCTGTTGAGAACCAGCAGCTGGTCCACCAGTTCTATGAGTTTGGTGGTGTTGTGGTTGATAAGATTTATAAGTTTCTCCCGCTCTTCGGTTGTCTCAGCCTTCGATATCATATTGACAGGGCTGTAAATGAGGGTAAGATATGTTCTCAGCTCGTGTGAGATATTTCCGAAGAAATTCAGCTTCATCTCCACATTCTCAAGCCTCAGCCTTTCCTGCATTCTTCTTGAAAGAAAAGCGAAAACCACCCAGATGGATAGCGCAAGCATGCACAGATACAGCATTATCATCCATACAGAGAGCAGGAAAGGAGTTTTGACCTTGATGTTGAGCGTTCTCGGATTCTTGCTGAAAAAACCTTCATCGTTCCCAGAAAGGATTTCAAGCGTATATGTTCCGGAAGGGAGCCCGAAGAAAGGAATTCTGCCCGTCCTTCCGCACTCGGTCCATACTCCCTTCTGCCTTTTTCCGGATAATCTGTAGAACAGACGGCCGTTTATGGAAGGATTGAAGTTGATAGCATCGAGTACAAGCTCAAAGTTGTTGAACCTGTGCGGCAGCACAAGTTGCCCGGCATCATCAAGCGGACCGTCCAGCAGGCGCCTGCGTCTGCCTTCGGCAAGCGGCTCATTGTTGACAAGAAGTTCCGAGAACACCACGGTCGGTGGATTGGGCGCAAGCTTGTTGAGTATGCGCTCAGGACGAAACAGAAGGGCTCCTGTATTTCCTCCGCAAACAATGTAAGGCCCGCAGGATTTCAGACTGTGGGCAGTGAAATGCTGAACAGTTTCCAACTCGTTTCCAGTAAAGAATACAGGGTGGTCATATTGCCTGGTGACTGCGCAAAGACCGTGGTTTGTGCTTACCCATATATTCCCACGCATATCCTCTGTGATGGAGGATATGGATGTCGGTCCCTGAATGTCCTCAAGCCTGTATCTCTGCAGGGAGTCTGCGCCGATACGGATGATTTCATTCTTGAATGTTCCCAGCCACAAATCTCCTGACTCAGAGCAATGTATGCAGTTGGCTGAAACCTCACCGAGTTCCTCAGGCAGGGCGAAATTATCAACCGTTCCGTCACTCCCCACACTCAGCAGAGTTCCTTTCCCGGCAGATACGAGCAGTCTGCCATCATTAGACAAGGCCATATCCTGAATAGCCTGGCCTTGCAGCAGCAAACTCTGGTTTCCGTGATTCTTCCAACAGTAGAGGCCGTCCTTCGAGCCTCCCCAGACAGTGCCGTCACGCCCTTCGCAGAAAACAGTGACGGCGGCATCCTCGGAAACAAGTTCCCTTTCGGTGATGCGGTTTCCGGATGTCGTGCAGACATAAGTCCGGCCCTCTGCGCTATACCACAGCCTGCCGTCATCAGTGCACATCATTGCACTCACTCCTTTCGCATCGATCCCCAAAGGAACTCCGCTCTTGTTGTAGTCATACCACTGTCCCGACTTCGCCTTGACGTCATATCCAAGTATGCCCTTGAATATGCTCCCCAACCATATCGTGTTTCCGTCGGAAGAGGCAGCGGCGCAGTTGATGTATTTCCCTGCAGTGAGGTCACGTAAAGACTGGGAGATGTTGAAATTCTTCCTTACGAGATACTCGTTTCCTATGCCCCTGTCTCTTGTACCTATCCACAGCCTGCCTTCCCTGTCGAAGAGTCCGCAACTGACATCGCTCATTCTGTTGACAATGACTCTGGTCTGTATGCCCTTGGTTATGGCTCCGTCGGCAAAATCATATTTTACTATACCCTTCAGGGTAATGCAGACATATATGCTTTCCGCAGTGGCAATCAATCCCGTAACGGGGCTGTCCTCGATGATTTCGCCGAGTTGTTCAGGCACAGGGGAAAACTCTCCGTCCCTGAGTATTATCAACCCGTCCCTGCATCCTATCCACAAGCTTGAGTCCGGCGCAGCAGCCATCGCGAGAAAGGAAGTCGTATCCGGAAGGACAACTGTGCGGGTCGGTTCCAAAGATGAGTTGTACCGTATGAGCATATCTCCGGCTGAGGAACCGCCCCAGAAAGCATCTTTGTCCTCGCACAGTATGCTGATGTCATGAAGCTCTGAACTCTTTCTGAATATTTCCTTTGTCGTGGCGTCGTCGAAAAGGGTCAGGCCATGTCCACCGCAGCACGCAATACCATCTCTGCATGAAATAACCTGGGTGCATGGTCCCGCGGAGGGTACCGTATGTATGCGGTCGCCGTTCTCGTCGTATATGCACATCCCAGCATCCGTTGCTATCCACACTCTTCCCCTCCTGTCCAGGGCGAGGGAAACGACTCTGTTGGATGGAAGATCGTCCTCAACGTCGTCTCTGCCGTAGTATTTTGAATAGTTGCGGCCGTTGAATCTGAACAGTCCGTTCTCCGTTCCTATCCATATATATCCCCTTACATCCTGAACCATTGCGTTTACGTGCATGTCCGGGATATCCTCGACAAAACTCTCAGCCCTGCAGACCACTGCAGAAACCAGAAGGAGGATTACGGCAAACCCTGACTTCATTCCGTCCATTCTCATTTGGCAATTTGTAGATTACTTACCGTATTCGAAATTGTATCTTCCCATAGGGGCGGAGTCCCCGCTTATCAGAAAATCAGACACATCCCCGTCATTCTGAAGATTGTCTGCCCATTTGAACCGAAGGGACGTCTTTTTCCCCTTAATGCCGAGGATTCTCTTGGGAATGGCTATCTCCATCTCCCGGCCTCTGCAGGAAAACTTAAGATTCCCCGCTTCTGTCCAGTTCCATCCTCCGGCGCATTTCTCAAGTACCGCACGACCGTTCACCGGGCCTGTTCTGTTGACGAGAAAATCGTATCCGTTCCATCCACTGTTCCAATCCCGGTCTAGATCGATGAACAGCCTCATCCATGCCTTGTCAGTGCTCGGGCTGATTACGTCGGCACAGCATACATAGAAATACAAGTTCCGTACATCCTCGGCGACTTTCGCAAGGACGATGTCATTTCTCCCGCTTGTGTCCCTGTAGGTCAGATTTCCCCAACCCTTGTGCTCACGCTTTATGGTATCTCCTTCAGGGTCACGGAATTCCCCGGACACGTTCCACCAGTCGGAAAAGTCTCCGTCTATCCTTATCTGCGCATCCGCAGTTTCCTCGGCGGCTTCCGGCATACCCTTGAAACGCCTTATGTTGCTGACCATCTGATAATAGTAGTTGTCTCCGTGACCGCCCTTCATAGGTTCGATGTCACGACTGTGTTCCTGGTCGAACTGGTCGGGGAAAGCATTCGGCTGACCCTGCCACTCCCTATACCTTCCCATTATCCACTCGTTCCATCCCGTTATGAATATGAACGACGGGTCTCTGGAAATTGCATAGTCCCATTGCTCCTGGAAGTTGATTCCCCTGTCCACGTCGCCAGGATTGTCGGAAAATCCACTCGCCGCGGAGTAACTCCTGCCGAAAACTCCCGGAGCATTCATGGCGCTCAGACCGGTTTCCGCAGTCCAGTTCTGAGCCACGCCCACGGTCATCTGTTCAGGACGTCCGTCTCTGTCGCCGAACTCATTCTGCGGATATATCTTCAGCCACCCCCATTGGTCTTTCTTTTTCGGAGCCTTGTTGTAGGAAGCCTGGGGCAGACGGAAGGTGAAATAATCCCTTATCTCAGAATTTATCTCCGGGACTTTTCCGTCCTTGCGCGCTTTGTCCAGTATGGAAGGATATGCCATTATGAGTGGTTTGCCGTCCCAGATAAAGAAGAGGTCCGAATACTTTCCGGGCTTATACAACTTCTCATAGAGGTTGACCAGCGATATGTAACTCATATCCGTAGGGCGGAAAGGCAGCATGAAGGCTATCTGCGGCGTATTTATGCCCTTCTGCCTTGCCTTGGTGAACACTTCGCAGAGGGTTGGCCAAGACTCGTCCCAGGTAAGACACGCGTTGGTCGAGTCGAATATGATGACATCGACGCCTGCATCCGCAAGCATCTGGGCATGGCGCAGGAGCACCCATTCGTCAGTATCCCTGTAGAATCCCATCAGCGGTTCGCCCCAATAAAATGTATGGTACTTGGTCGACCAGGCCGGGTGGTCATAGTCACATGCCGCTTCCGGATGCTCCCTTATGATGTCCGACGGAATCATAGGATCATTGTATGAGTGGTAAGTATGCCATATCCAATAGAACAGCCCGACATACCTCTCCCTCGGGCCTCCGGTTTCCGAGGCTGACGGCAGGGAGCGGCCAAGAGCGTCCGTTGCCGGAAGGCCGTTGCCGTAATTGATGCCGGAGAAACTGCTGTGAGGACCGGCATCCTGTCGCAGGACTATGCTCCTTTCCCCTCCGGGGCCTGACAGGACAATTGTTCCCTCCCTTACGGAATCGGCCCTGTTGGCTTCCACGCATACCGACAATTTCTTCCTGTCAAGAGAGACGTCCACCCACTCCGGGGCGCTTAAGACCCTGTAACGTGAACTTCCAAGGCTGATATCACCGTGGCTGCCGGAGGAAGGAATGTTCCCGAAAGACAACATTCCCGAAAGCAGGCAGATTGACAAACTGATGCACATATATCGCTGTTGACTAATTCAATTCCCTGATCAGGGCATCCCAGGACTGGAGACCGAGAATTGGAAGATAGCTGCTGAATACAGCCTCTTCCTCATCGGTATCTGCAGCTTTCCAGACATACCAGGACGGTTTCGGTCCATAATCATCGTAATTTCTCAGCCCCAGGCGAAGACCGAATTCCTCCCTATTGTCACTGTGCGCATGCCATTGTGCCGCGTCTACGCCTTCCAGGTCCTTGATTTTCTTCCAGAACCATGCAGCACCGGCCGCCTGGTTTTCCATATCCTCATTGCTGTATGATCTCGTATTGGTTCCCTGCTCCGAAAAGAACAGCAGCCTTTTGCTTTCGTTGAGGTAATAATGACTCCGGTCAAGAATCCAGGCATTTATGACTTCCGGATTGTAGAAGGTGACATAGCCGGCATCCGGACCGAATGTGGCATATTTACAGTCGAGGGAACCTTCCTTCCAGAAAAGAGGGTCGGCAAGGTCCACAGGGTAAGGGTGATATGCAACTCCCCATCTGAAATCGCCCTCCAGTTCAGAATACCGTACGAGGCGTTCCAGAAGGCTCTTCGAACAATACTCCGCAGAGTGACCGTTCTCAGCTCTTGTCCAGGAATGGGTGAGGGAAACCATAACTGACGCATTCCTGTCATATTGACGCACAATGTTGTAGCACAGGCGCATGGATTTCACATATCTGTCGAAGCACCTAGCTGCCGGCTGTTCCCCCATATTGGTCCATTCCTTTGCCGCCGACACCTCATTGTGCATAATCCAGTGATTTATACGCCCATGGACACCGCTGGAATAGCGTTCGGCGAGAAACTCCAGCGCCGCCGCATATCGGTTCACGGCCTCGGCCGAGGTCATGTCCGGCATTGCGTAATGGCCGCCGTTGCATTCCGGGTCTGCAAGAGGGGAAGTCGATGGGACAAGAATGATGGCTGCCACTACTACGCCCCTCGAACTTGCGGCTCTTGTCATGCGGTCGATGTCCGAAACCCTTGACAAGTTGATATGGTAAAGCCTTCCGTTGTAAGGGTATTCGGTCCAGCCCTGCAAAGCTTCAGCAGAAAAGAAGTCATCGAGGGACAGGTTCATCGTGATGCTTCCTATCGCGAGCTCGCTGAGGTCGTTGATATAGAGGTTTCCGAATCCCGCACCGAGGCCCTTCTTGGTTTTCAGCGGAGTCTCGGAGGCGCTTCGTACCGCTGTGATTTCATCGGCATACCTGGCTGAGGACACGAGTTCATCCTTTTCCGGAGAGGAAAGTATCACGGCCCATTTTGAAAGAGCCCTGTCATAGTTTATGCCATCTCTTTCCTCCCGCCTCGGAAGCGTGAGGCTGAAATGGCCATTATCTGTCTGGAGAATATGCCGGCGGGGGTAGATGAGGTATTCCGAGACGTCATCATACGGCTCGATTTCAACAAGTCTGAAGTTTCCGGACCCGCGGCAAACCCCGCTGATGCATATCTCCGTTTTGCCTGCGCTGACCCGTTCCACGCTGCAGGAATAGCTGTTCACAAGGTAGTCATCTATCCTTTCCGCCATCGAATCCTTGGTGAAGGCATGCTGGAGCGGTTCAGGTTCAGGCTCAGGCCCAGGAACTATGTCCTTACGGCATCCTGC
>JAEDEB010000021.1 GCA_016293535.1 Bacteroidales bacterium
TCTGGCCGCTATGCGGTCAGAAAGGAAGACGCACGGTTCTTTGACTATACAGCACCAGTTTACAGCACGTCGCAGATATGTTTTCTCTCCTTTCCCATCAATTCCTCCTTATCTGAGAACACATCATCAAATGACCTTCAGCATATCCGGCGGTATATAACCGGTCGCAACCCAGACAAAGTCACCCACCGATATGAGGACCCTCTTTGACTTGCTGATTCTTACCACGTTGCCTTCGATGCCGGTAAGAGGCCCGGATATTACCCTCACCCTGTCGCCCAGCTTGACTTTCGGGCGCTCCTCCATGATAATCGGTGCGTCGCATCCGTCACATATCATCATGAAATACCGCATGTCCATGTCGGGAACCACCAGGGGCTGGGAGTCCATTCTGGAACGCATGTAGGTCATCAGTTGTCCCGTCTTTCTGTACGTGCGGAAGAAATCGATCCTGGAGCGTGTGGAATGTACGAAAAGCATGTTGGTTATCTTTGGTGGCACAAAGCACTCGACTCCCTCCTCACTCATCTCCTGCGCAACAGCTGTCGCCCGCAGATAACGCATGGTCAGAACATACCACTCTATGGATTCTCCTTCCTTCATGCACTTACAGTCAGTTACCAGGTCATTAATTTGATATATCTCACAAAGTTACTCTTTTTCAGCGAGCCGCTGTCAGAAAATCTTATAAAAGATTTCTGACCCTTGAATTTTTGCCCACGCCCGACTCTGGCTCCCAATGTCCTTGCTTGTGTCGCCCGCTACGTGCGCACGCCACCGGTTGATCTTGACGATGGCAAAAATAAGTTGAAAACCAGGTGGAGGGGGAGAGGAGAATGTAATTTTTTATCAGGCGTTTTCCGGGTTATTTTGTATTATCTATCGGGTTATCATGGATTAATTCCAATACTGATTAATCGTTGTTAACGTATTAAAATTCCCGCTTAAAACCCATTAAATGCCCATTTTTGCCTTCTTTGGCCCTGGCTGGTTATCGTTAACCCGAATGAAAATAATTTTACAGAAGTTTTTGGATTTTATGAAATTGAACTTACATTTGTATCGGAAAAATGAGTTTATGCGAGATTTTTGGTTAATCGGTTTATCTGAAAACTGTTCGACAGTTGTCCATGTCGGCATTTTTTTAAAGTTGGATAGGTTAATCGTTTAACAACTTGATTTCCAGCACGATGCTTTTGAAAACTGCAAAACCCACTATAAACTACAAACCAACACCATTCATTATGAAGATCTTTTCCTACTTCAAGCAGTGGAGCGGAATTCTGGCAGGCCTGGTCCTGATGGCCATGCCTCTCACCGCTTCTGCTGCGCAGGTTGTTGCCGGTGACGGCAACGTTATCGTTCAGGGAAAGGTTGTGGATGAGGGTGGAAATCCAGTCCCGGGGGCAATCCTCGTGGTGGAGTCCAACTCCTTCTACAATGCCATGACTGACGAGAACGGTGCCTACAGTATCGAGGTGCCTAAAGGATCAAAGGTTTCGGTGAGTTGCATAGGCTTTGTCGCCTTCAGTTTCACCGCGAACTCGGTAACCCAGAACGTCACCCTGATGTCCGACATGCAGAGTCTTGACGAGTCTGTCGTGGTCGGTTACGGTACTCAGAAGAAGGCCAACCTCACCGGTGCCATTGCGGTCATCAGCGAGAAGGCCATCTCCGCAACGACTACCAATGACCTTGTGACCAAACTCCAGGGTAAGGTTGCCGGTCTTAACATCCGTAACAATTCCGGTACTCCCGGCAGTTACGACAACAACATCAATGTGCGCGGTTTCGGTGCGCCTCTCTATGTAATTGACGGTATCAACCGTACAGCGGCAGATTTCAACCGTCTCAACTCCGAGGACATCGAGAGCATTTCCGTCCTCAAGGATGCGTCCGCGGCTATCTACGGTCTCAATGCTGCCAACGGTGTCATAATCGTCACCACAAAGAAGGGCAACGACGTAGGCCGCGCCCGTTTCCAGTTCAATGCGAACGTCGGTTTCTCCTCTCCTACAGATCAGGTGGAGATGGCTGATGCATACACCTATTTCTATCTCCGCAACGCCGCGAACATCAATTCCGGCATGGAACCGTTCATCACTCCTGAGGAACTCGAAAAATGGAAGTCAGGGGAGTATACCGGAACCAACTGGTATGACGAGGTGTTCAAGAAGAATGCAATCCGTCAGGAGTACAGCGTTTCCGCAGACGGCGGCAGCGAAAGGGTGCAGTACTATTTCAATGTCAACTACACTGCGGACAACGGTCTTCTCAAGTCCGGTGACCTCTATTACAACAAGTGGAACTTCCGTTCGAACGTGACCGCGAAGCTCACTGACGGCCTCAAGGCTGCCGTGAAGGTGTCCGGATACATTGACGAAAGCGAGTCTCCTACTTCGAATTTCTTCAACATCTGGAGAGGAACCGTGAACTCGCTTCCTTACAAGCCGGTTTATGCCGACCCTGAAGAGACTATGTACAACAGTGTCAAGGATGGCCAGTCCTACAACCCTGTTGCTCTCTCATACTCTGAGAATACCGGCTACAACCGTACAAGGCACACTTCGGTCAATACGACCTTCAATCTCGAATGGAATCCTACTTTCTGCAGGGACTTCACCCTTTCTGGAACAGTCGCTTATGACAAGCGCCTTACTCACGGCAAAACCCTGAAGAAGAACTGGACGATGTACACCTATGACGAGGCCAATGAAACCTATGTCGGCGAGGACTGGAATCCTATCGCGAAGATCACTTCGTCATACAACAATATCAGTTACATAACGACCCAGGTCCAGGCCAAGTACAACAAGCTCTTTGCGGATGCCCACAACTTCGGTGCACAGTTCATATTCGAAACAAGGGCTTCGGACAACGACTATGATTCCATAGAGAAGTTCTACGATTTCTATTCCAACGACCAGCTCGACTACGCCAGCAACAACGATGCGAAGGCTGCCGGAAACGAAATCAAGACCCGCAACATGTCCTTCGTCGGCCGTCTCAATTACGATTACCGCGGACGTTATCTCATCGAGCTTGCAGCCCGTTATGACGGTTCATACCGCTATTCTCCTAAGGTACGCTGGGGTTTCTTCCCTGTAGTGTCCCTGGGTTGGAGAATTTCCGAGGAGAACTGGATGAAGGGCGCTTCCGACTGGCTTTCAAACCTCAAGATCCGTGCATCCCTCGGACAGATCGGCTATGATACGGGAGATCCTTTCCAGTATATCGCAGGATTCTCGACCTCCGGCGGAGGATGGTATGAGTTCTCAGAGGGCAAGACCACGACAGGTGTTGCAACCCCTGCACTCGTAAACGAGACAATGACATGGACCAAGAACACCATTGCGGACATAGGTGTAGACCTGAGTTTCCTCGACAACAGGATTTCCGTCACGGCTGACATCTTCCGCAGGGACAAGACAGGCATTCTTGCATACAGGAGCGTCTCCCTGCCGAATACCTTCGGAGCGACCTTCCCGCAGGAGAACCTCAACAGCAACCGTACCCACGGTTTCGACCTTGCCGTCGGTTATCAGGACCGCGTGGATGACTATTTCTTCAGCATCAGCGGAAACGTGACCTGGGCCCGTACGATGAACCGCTACCTCGAGGGAGCGAATTACCTCAACTCCTGGTCCAACTACCGCAACAACATGACAAACCGCTATTCGGACATTGCCTGGGTTTACCACGTGATAGGGCAGTTCGAAAGTCAGGAGGAAATCGACAACTACGCGCTTTACAGCGTTTCGAGGGGACAGCAGTATGTCCAGCCTGGAGACTGGAAGTACGAGGATGTCAACGGTGACGGTGTCATCGACGGCGACGACATGCGTCCTATTTCCCTCTCCAACGGCGCAAGCCCTCACTGGAACTTCGGTCTCACCCTCAGCGGAAGCTGGCGCGGTCTGGACTACAACATCCTGCTCCAGGGTGCTGCCGGTTTCAAGACCTACCACGACCTGACCTATACGACCCCGTTCTGGCAGGAGTCCAACATTCCTACCTATTACTTGGATAGCTGGCACCACGAAGATCCTTATGATGCTTCGAGCCCGTGGGTAAAGGGTTCCCTCCCTTCAGTGAGGACCAATACTTTCGCCCCTTACCTCAACCAGTATCAGAGCACTGCTTCCTATATGGACTGCTCCTATGTCCGACTCAAGAACGTGGAAATCGGATACACTTTCAATCAGCAGGCTCTCCGCAAGGCCAAAATCGAGAAGATAAGGCTCTTCGTCAGCGGAAACAACCTTCTGACTCTCTGCAACAAGTACGCGAAGGCCTACGACCCTGAGGTTACGGCCGGATCTGCAAATACCGGATGGGTATATCCTCTCTCGAGGACATGGAACGTCGGTATCAACCTCAATTTCTAAAACACGCGGGAAATGAAGACTATCAAATCAATACTTTCAGGCTGCGCCGCACTTGTGATGACTGCCTCCTGCTCTTTCCTCGACGTCGATCCTACTGACAAGATTACTCCGGACGCGATATTCGCATCCGAGGGCGGTATTGAGGCCTTCCTGGCCAATCTCTACAGCCAGCTCCCTATAGAGGACTATGCTTTCGCCCCTGCTCAGGGTTTCCTCTACAACTACGGTTCAGTCAACAACAACGGTGCATACGCTTGGAACAAGACCGATGACTGCATCGGTTCCCAGCATCAGGATGCCGGCGGTGACAGCGAGTACGACTGGTGGACCAAGGGTTATCAACTCAACAACAACGTGAACTCGTTCTTCGGATATATCGAGGATCTCAAGAATGCTTCCGAAGAGACGAAGAATACCCTCCTTGGAGAGGCCTGGTTCGTACGCGGTCACATTTATTTCGCGCTTGCCAAAAGGTATGGCGGAGTCCCTATCATCGACAAGCTCGGCACCGCTACCGACTCTAGTTCGCTCTACATCCCTCGCAGCACCGAGGTGGAGACCTGGGACTATGTCCTGGAATGCTTCGACAAGGCGAGCGAGTATCTGGGTGACGGCGACGGCCAGGCGCGCCGTGCCAACAAGTGGTCCGCTCTTGGCTACAAGGCAAGGGCTGCCCTCCACGCTGCATCTGTTGCAAAGTACTGGGATCAGGCTCCTCTCAGCGGCCCGGCAGTCGACCAGGCTCTGGTCGGAGGCTTCACCCCTCAGGACGTGGAGCGCTATTATACAGCCTGCTCGGATGCCTGCCGCCAGATAATCGAGTCTGAAAAGTTCTCGCTTTACCAGGCTACTCCAGACACTCCGGAGGAGGCTTCGAAGAACTTTGCCGAGCTTTTCGTCAAGCCTAACGAGGCTCTCAGTGAGTGCATGTTCATAAGGGGTTACCAGCAGGTAGGCGTAAACTTCGGCCACAATATCGACAACTGGCTCAATCCGGCCCAGACTGCCGGTGCATGGCCACATCCGGGACGTTCCAACCCTACCCTCGAGTTCGCCGAGAACTTCGAGTACTATTCCAACCCTGGCGGCTCCGGCAAGTTCGTGACCTATGAAGGTGACGCGTACGACTATCTCGGCTGGCAGGCAAGCAGGAAGTACCGTGAGTTCGACAACCCTCTCGACATGTTCGCTGACAAGGATGCCCGTCTTTCCGCAGTCACAATTCTCCCTAACTCCACCTGGAAGGGCAAGACCATCGTGATTCAGGGCGGTCTCATCACTACCGACGGCAAGCTCGTCAATGACGTGGGAACCAAGATCGACACTCCTTACAAGGATGCGGAAGGCAATGTCTTCTATCCTTTCGGCGGAAATGCCCAGAGCCTCTTCTCGGGATTCAGCCTCAACGGAGGAAACAACACCCGCACCGGCTTCGGCTTCAAGAAGGGTCTCGATCCTGAATATGTGGCAAAGGGTGCAGACTGGAACCAGTCCACCGAGGACTTCATCGACCTTCGCTATGCGGAGATACTCCTCAATTATGCTGAGGTTTATGCCGAGAGCGGCATCGGTGACGAGCAGATGGCCACTGACTGCCTGAACGCAACAAGGAGAAGGGCCGGCCACATGGACAGAATCGCCCCTACTCTCCAGAACGTGCTCCGCGAGCGCCGCTGCGAACTCTGCCTCGAGAACGCCCGCACCTGGGATCTTGTACGCCGTCGCGAATACCACAAGATATTTAGCAACTACCGTCGCGGTTCCCTCACTCCTATCTTCGACCTCCGTACCCACAAGTACATTTTCGTCAGGGAGTACTGCGCGAAGACCAACAATGTTACAGTTACCACGAAGCGTTATTACAAGAGTATTCCGGGCATCGCTTCCAACGGTCTCGTTCAGAACCCTCAGTGGTAAATGAAACGGGGCATAACTCAAACAACATCAATGTCATTGAACAATATGAAAAGGACATCAAGATATATTGCGGCTTTCGCCGTTGCCGCTGCGGCGCTCACTTCCTGCGCTGTCGACAACTATGACGGTCCGGATGCATCCCTCTACGGTCAGGTCATCGACGCCGAGACCGGCGAGGTCATTCTCCAGGACATAGGAGCGGAAGGCTCGCAGATCGACATCATCGAAGTTAGCTGGTCACAGGATGCGTCGGTACGCAAGCTGAACTTCAAGACTGACGGAACTTACTGCGAGAAGAATATCTTCAAGGGTACTTACCGTCTTTCCACTGCGCGTGCGAACTTCTTCCCGATTGACACGACCGAGGTCAAGGTCAATGGACCTACCAAGTTCAACATCAAGGCAATACCTTATTGCCGCGTGGAACTCGACTCCATCGTTGTCGATACGGCAAAGCATCAGGTAATCGCAAGCTTCAGGCTCGATGCCGCAACCAACGTCAAGGACGTGCGCCTTTTCTGCGACTCCAACAAGAACGTCTCCAAGAGTATGAACAACTCGGGTGACAATTCCTGCAAGATAGATATCAACAATGCGGTGAACCATGAGCAGACCTACCTGCTCAAGATGTCATCGGAGGCTCTCGAGGAAGGCGGTGAATACTACTTCAGGGTAGGAGCCCTCTCGACCGAGCCGGAGGCCAAGTACAACTATAGCCCTGCAGTTCGTCTGGGCATCCACAAGGGCTTCCGCGAGGAGGTCAAGGAACCGGGCATACTCATCGACAACTGCGACGACCTCAACGACGGATGGGTACGGAAACTCGATGATATGTCCGTGGATACCAAGGACTATATGTACGGTTCAGGCGCCATTACAGCCCATTCGACAGCGGCTGGTGTCAGCCAGTTCTTCAGGAAGGTATACGCTACATCGGTCGATGCAAGCAGCATTCCTTTCGCTGGCGCATATCTGAGGCTCCGCCTCTATGTCGACAAGGCGGCGAATCTGCCTCGTACCAACGCCGGACAGATCGAACTTACTTCCGGCGGCGCTGCGGACGTACAGGAAATCGCATGGACCTTCGACAAGTTCGAACTCCAGGACGGTTGGAACATGCTTTATCTCCCGTTTGCAAAGGCCGCAAAGTCCAACGGTGAATTCGACATGTCCAGGATCAACTACTTCAGAATTTACCACGGCGCCGACGCAGGAGGTACTACGATGAAGCTTGACGAAATCCGTATCGTTTACCTGAATACTCTCGACAACTGCGATGAAGTACAGGATTTCTATCAGTCGGCTGTCACGCTTTCGATAGATGAAAAGGACAAGAAGGAAGGTCGTGCATCCCTTGTTGCAAGCGGAGACGCTTCTAAGGTGGTGTTCTTCCAGTTCCCTTATCCTACCTCCTTCGCCGCTCCGGTAACGGTTGACAACGGTTACCTTCAGTTCAGACTCTATGTTGACGACGCCGACAAGTTCAATGCAGGCTCCGGCGGACAGATAGAGATATCTTCCAGCGGAAAGGCTGACAATAACGAACTCAGCTGGAGATTCTCCGAGATCGACAAGCTTGAAACCGGCTGGAACACTCTCGACCTCAAGTTGTCCACAGCGAACAAGGTAGGAGGGGACATAGACCTTTCGGCTGTCAACTGGTTCAGAATCTATCAGGGAAGCCTCACGGGTGATATTACCCTCAAACTCGACAATATCATCTTCTACGAGGAGGGCTTCAAGCCTGAGGATGAGTAAACTTCTGATAAAGGAAAATAAGCATATTCAATAATGAAAAGGAATTTCATAAGCATACTTTCAGCACTTGCCGCTTCGGCGGCAGTGCTCTTTTCCTGCAACAGCCCCTTTGATGAAGGGAGCAGTGAAAAGATAAAGGGAGTCGAACTGACCCCTTCAGAGCTATTTATGAACGTCGGTGACATCCAGACCATGTCTTTCGATATTCTTCCTTCCAATTATATGTACGATTCCTTTGCCTGGGGATCCGAGGATGAGACTGTAGCCACAGTCAGCAAGAAGGGCGTTGTCACCGCAGTGGCTGAGGGCTCGACCAACATCACCCTGACCGTTGACGGGTATGTTGCAAAGTGTCCGGTTACCGTGGTGATTCCGGTATTCGACGTTGAATCCGTGTCCATAAAGGATGCTGTCGAAGGTGCAATCGCTGTCGACCAGGGCAGCACGAAGCAGCTTGCAGCAGTCATTGCACCGGATAACGCAAGCAACAAGAAAGTAAGCTGGTCTTCTTCCGATACCGGCAAGGCGACAGTGGATGAGAACGGTCTCGTCAGCTTCTCGTCGTCCGCTACCGGCTCCGTTACAATTACGGTTACTACCGAGGACGGCGGATTCACCGCTTCTCAGACCTTCTATGTAAAGAGCTCTGCCAAACTCTACAAAGAGAAGACTGACAGGGTGATAGCCGGAAGGAAGACAGGTTTCGAGTTCAATGCCGATGCATATCCATCTGCTGCCGGTGTGAAGTGGACTATCGAGGGCAAGACTTACGAAGGCACATCCGTGGAAGTCACTTTTGCCGGCGGTGGAGAGAAGACTGTCGTGGTAAGCGCCGAAATCGACGGAGTCTCACTTTCCGATCCGTTCACCGTCAACGTGGATGAATACTTATGCGTGCTTCCGCTTCCTACCAACGTGAGTGCAGTTCACTGGTCCAAGAATTCTGCTCCAGTCTTCAGCCCTGACGGAAATACGGTTTATTTCGTCAGCCTTGAAGGACAGAGACGCCTATTTGCCGTTGACCTCGTGAAGGGCGAGTTTAAGTGGAATGTCGACATAATGGAGAACAACTGGGCGAGCAACGGAGGACAGTTCTGCGTAAACCCGATTAGCGGAAATGTCATCGCCTGCTCCAACACTTCCATCTTCTGCATCAGTCCTGAAGGCTCTGTGTTATGGAAATATACCGATCCTTCAGCTGCTGCCAGCAACAACGCACCGATAATGAAGGGCTGCGGGCCTGCAGTAAGCAACAGCGGTGACGTCATCTTCGCGCATATATCCACAGGGCTTGTTGCCCTTGACGCTGCATCGGGCAACAAATTGGACGAGTTGAATATCGGAACAGCGGCGGGAGTACAGTTTGTTGTCTATGGCGAAGACAATCTCGGAATTTATCTCAGTGGAAAGGTTACTTTCGCCCAGTTCAAGGATGGCAAGTTCATTGACAATGGCTATGTTGCCGCAAATGTCGGCACTACTGACATCACTTCGGGAGCTGTTTCATCAGACCAGAAGAAACTCTATTTCTCCGGTGGCACTTCCTGCCTTGAAATAGACCTTACGCTCGTCAACACCGAAACCCACTCAGGCGGCATCCGTGCCATTGAAGGCAGACAGGCTACCTGCAACTCTTTCTGCGTGCTTCCTGACGGATATCTCTGCCAGACTGCCAATGTCTCAGCCAAGGCACAGGTCTGCCTCACCAATCCTGAAGACCTGACATCCACCTATGTGGAAATTGGAGGTGTCAACACCTTGAACTTCACGAACGTCGCAGCAGATACGGAAGGACACGTCTACTTCTTCCACAGGGCTGGCACCCAGAGCTTCTATCGCGGAACCCGTGAAGGTTCGGAACTCAAGGTCGAAAAGCTTACTGATGACCCTGCTCTGGAGCAGTATCAGGGTGCATTCAACTTTGCCAACGGCTATCTCGTGGCTATCGCAGGCCGCCCGGGTAAAGTGTATGTTCGCTGCATCGAGGCCAAGCGCGCGAAGACCTGGTCCGGCCGTGGCGGTGACATCTGTTCTACCAACAATGCCAACTTTGTAACGAACAACAAGTAGGAGAATCACAAAGTGAATATCAGACGAACTCTTTTAGCGGCCGTGGCTTCCGTCCTTGTGGGGACGGAAGCCCTTGCCGGTACTTACGGATGGGATGCCTCTGACAACAGCACGCTCTTCACTTCTTTCAAGAATTACATGAAGACGATGCAGACGGAACTTGTCGGAGAGCCGCTCTATTTCATGGCCCAGCAGCTTCTTGTCGACTGTGAGGCCAGCTTCTCATCCAGTCCTTATGCATGGCTTGGACTGGTCCACCGTTTCTGCAATATGGCGGAAAGTATCTACGGCCCTGCAGCCTCGCATCCGCGTGCATTGGATAACGACAAGTATGCGCGCATACGCAAGGCGCTGCTCCATCTGAGGGATTACCCTATGCATGAGGTCTCCCTCACCACTGACGCTGTCTATCCTCCTGCAGAACAGAGGACAGCTTTCAATTATGCGAACGAGCAGTGGCTCAACGAGAAACGCAAGCACTTCCTGGCCTTTCTCGCTTCCCCGCGTCCTACCGGCAAGGAACTTCAGATAAACAAGCTCTACAGTTCCGGAGTCGTGTTCAGGACAAAGAATGCCTGCATCGGAATCGACATCTGCTACAGCGGGGCGTTCGGCACTTCCGAAGGTGTAAGCGAACTGGCTTCCGCCCTTGACGTGCTCTATATTACCCACGCCCACGGCGACCATTATGACAATTCGCTTGTCACCGCAATGCTCAATCTGGGCAAGCCGGTCGTGATGCCGAAGAATATTTTCGGAACAAACAAGGGCACCGAAGTCATCTGGGGCACTACACAGGCAACCAAGACTTTGCTCGGAGGAGTCGCCAATACGGCAGCGGTGATGTCTGCCCAGGGTGAGGAGCCTTGTCTTCTGTACCATATAGACATAGATGGCTGGCGCATTATCCATGTGGGCGACAATTCCCACCACGAGAACGAACCCCAGCTTGCGAATTATGCTATGGCTGACGTGGTGGTCGCTCCGATTTTCCAGGGTCTGACGACCCTTTTCTGGCAGATCAGCGGCGCGTCGAATCCTGACAACGCCCAGCAGTTCTATCTCAGCATTCACGAGAACGAGTTCCACCATACAATTGACGGAAGGGTGTCCTACAAGTACCTTTATTCCGATGCGGGAGCTCTCGGAAGCACTTCAAACAAGTATCCATGTACCCTGCTTATGGACAATGGCGAGCACATAGTGCTTGTAAAGTGAATCCGGGACAGTCAGTAAAGTGATTTCAAAGAATATAATGATGAGTAAGATGACAAATGCAATATTGATGGGCTTGCTGCTAGCTTCGGTAATGACGGTGTCTCCTTCCTGTGCAGACAGGAGTGGCGAAGGAAGCGGAGACGGCGGGAATGACAACCCTTCGACTTCGTTGTGGAAGATGGAGACTGACAGGCTTTCGAAGGTTGAGGTGGTAAGCGGAGGTTCCATCATTGAAACCTACGAGTTCAAGTATGACGACTACTCCAGACTGACTTCTCTTATCAAGAGAGATCTTGTCGGCGGAAACAAACTGCTCGATCTGAAGTACTCCTACAAGGATGACAGCAAGGTCGAGATAAGCGGCATCTATTATCCTCTTGCTGCGGAGAGAAGCACCACGGCGGTGATAGATGCGGACTCGCGGAGTGTAAGCTACACTGGAAACTGGAAAGGCGCATGGACCTTCACCACTGCCTATGACGGGGACGGTACCGTTCTCTCGACTGAGGTTTCGGACAACTATGCGGCTGGCTCTTATTATTCTGCCGATGTGAAGTATTCAGAAGAGTATGAGGTGGTTTCAAGGGACGTCAGGTCGGTCAGGATGTCTGTAAGTACGTTAGTGGACACTCAAGTGAATACCAATGTCTCCAACTCCAACGAACTTAAGGTCGAGTACACATATTCCGACAAGTACGATGACTGCAACTTCAACGTTTTCCTGATGAACTGCGAGTTCCCGGTATGGTTCGCAAAGGGCCTTCCCGGCTGTCTCCATCTCATTTCCGGGATGACGGCCTCGCACGCAGGGGTTGCATCCCCGGTTTCCTTCAAGATGACTTATACTTTCAACAGTTCGAATCAGTTGAAAATGGCTGTGAGAAAGGATTATGAAGGCTCGAACCTGGTATTGGAAAAGACTTACAGACTTTATTACGTGAGTATGTAGGTGATGTAGATTTGAATTTTATTGCTACCTTTGCAGGGTAGTTTGACTACGGTTCCGTTTCCTTTCAGAGGATACGGAACCTTTTATGTGGAGTGAAACCGAGATTATTTTGATGATAAGAATCAGGAGATGTCTTGCCGTGCTGCTTCTTCTGGCCGGCTCAGCAGCTGCCCTCGGGCAGACAAAGGTAAAGGTTAGTGGTGTAATTACTTCCGCGGATGACGGACTCCCCCTCATAGGGGCTGCAGTGATGGATTCCGGCGGGAATGGTGCCATTACCGACCTCGACGGAAAGTACGAGATAGTGGCGGAATCCGGTACGCAGCTGACTTACAGCTGTATCGGTTTCGAGGATGTCAGGCATACCGTTCCGGTTGCGGAGTCGCTGGAACTGAATGTCGTCATGGAGACAGAGAGCCTCAAGCTGGAGGATGCGGTCGTGATTGCGTACGGCGTGAGGAAGAAGGGGACCGTTGCGGGTTCCGTATCGACCGTTAAGGCCGACAGGATAGAGAATACTCCTGCACCGGCTTTCGACCAGGCTCTCCAGGGACAGGTTGCTGGATTGACCGTCCTCTCTTCGACGGGCGAACCGAGCGCATCCGCAACGATGGTCATACGCGGTACCAATTCCATCAATTCCGGAACGGCCCCGCTGTACATACTCGACGGAATGGCCATTTCCGCATCGGATTTCAATACCATCAACCCTGCCGACATCGAGAGCATGTCCGTGCTCAAGGACGCTTCGTCCACGTCAATCTACGGTGCGCGTGCCTCCAACGGCGTTATCGTGATTACGACCAGACGTGGCCGCAATATGGAGAAGGCGAATGTCAGCCTCAAGGCCCAGTTCGGTGTCTCGTCAATAGCCTACGGAAAGTGGGACCTGATGAACACGGCGGAGAGGATTCAGTATGAAATCGAGACGGGAATGTCCGATGGGCAGAACTACGACATCCTTTCGCAGACCGATGTGAACTGGCTCGATGCTGTGTACAAGAAGGCGGCGCTGCTTCACAATTATGAACTCTCCGTTTCAGGCGCAACGGACAAGACCAATTATTTCGTTTCCGGAGGATATTACAATCAGGAGGGTATCGCGCCGTCCTCCGGCTTCGAGCGCTACTCGTTCAGGACGAACCTCGAGCAGAAGCTCGGCAAGAGGGTGAGAATCGGTGTGAACGCTATGTTCAACTATCAGAACATCAGGCAGGCGGACGAGGGCAGTTACACTCTTGTCACGCCTATCTCTGCAGCCCGTTTCATGCTCCCGTACTGGAACCCGTACAGGGAGGATGGCTCTCTCGCCTCCATCAACGACGGGTCATGGAAGGGTCAGGGTCAGAATCCTCTCGAGTGGATAGCCAACAATCCTGTCAGGTACAAGAAGTACAAGGCAATGGTGATGGGTTTTGCCGAGGCCGAACTCTACAAGAATCTCGTGTTCCGCACTCAGCTTTCCGCGGATTTCTCCCATACCACAGGTCTGGGCCAGTCATTCCCGGATTATCTTCCGAACCTGGGCGAGGGCACGGCATCGAGGTCCTCTTCCGACGTGCTCAATCTCCAGATTTCCAATACTTTGACCTACCGTTTCAATATTGATTCCATCCACGACTTTACCTTCATGCTGGGCCAGGAGGGTGAGAACTACCACACGGAGGGCTTCTCCGTGACGGGCAAGGGGCAGACGAATTCCTACCTCACCGACGTGGCCTTTGCGACGAGGGTTACTTCGTGGTCGAGCTTCGCGGACCAGGATTATGGACGCGTATCCTTCTTCGGCAGGGGTGAATACAGTTTCTCCGACAGATACTATGTGGAGGCGTCCCTGCGTACCGACGGCTCGTCGCGTTTCGGAAAGAACAACCGCTGGGGTCTGTTCGGCGCCGCCGGATTTATGTGGAACATCAGAAACGAGGATTTCGCGGCATCATCGAGGGACTGGCTCACCAATGCGCAGCTGTCTCTGAGTTCCGGAACCGCCGGAAACTCCTCGATTCCGAACTATGAACATCTGGAACTCCTCGGAGGAAACGGCAATTATGTGGGTGACACTGCCATGCGCCCGATTCAGCCGGGCAACGAGGAACTCAGCTGGGAGAACTGCTGGACGACCAACCTCGGTCTCCACGCAGGGTTCTGGAACCGTCTCGACGTGGATCTTGAATACTATGTGAAGTATACGACGGATATGCTGATGGCCGTGCCTCTTTCCTATGCACAGTCCAACGGCTACGGTTACCGATGGGAGAACGTGGGAGCGATGGTCAATACGGGAGTGGAACTCAATCTCTCCGCGACCCTCATCCGTGCGAAGGATTTCTCCTGGAATTTCAATTTCAATTTCGGATACAATCTCAACCGCATAACCTCGCTCTACAACGGTGTGGACGAGTATGAGAACTCGAATACGAACACCAAGCTCGTGGTCGGCCATCCTCTGGGCGAGTTCTATATGAACCGCTATGCAGGCGTCAATCCGGCGAACGGCGATGCCCTCTGGTATGACAAGGACGGCAATATCACCAACGAGCTGCGGGACAGCGACAGGGTCATGCTCGGCAAGAGCTGCAATGCTCCGTGGCAGGGCGGATTCGGGACCGTGTTCTCCTGGAAGGGATTGAGCCTCAGCGCTCAGTTCAGCTGGGTTGCAGAGCGTTATATGGTCAACAATGACCGCTACTTCGACGAGTCCAACGGCCGCTTTGCGACTTACAATCAGTCCCGAAGGCTTCTGGATAGGTGGAAACAGCCGGGTGACGTCACGGACATTCCGAGACACGGAGTGTTCACAGAGTTCGACAGCCGTCTGCTCGAGAACGCATCCTTCCTCCGCCTGAAGAATCTGATGCTCTCCTACGCCTTCCCTAAGGTTCGCATCTATGCCCAGGCCCAGAACCTCTTCACAATCACTCCGTTCAGCGGACTCGACCCGGAGGGAGTCAGCAACATCTACGCGGCGCAGTATCCTATGTCCCGCCAGTTCACCTTCGGTATAGACCTTATGTTCTAATGGAAATCATGATGAAACACATATCAGCGAAAGCGGCAATATTCTTCTCACTCCTGATGCTGAGCTCCTGTCTGGACAAGGTCCCCGGGGACTATGTGCCTGTGGACAGGGGAATGGAAACGGTGACGGATGCCGAGGAAATTGTCAACGGCATCTACAACACCTTCAAGAGCGGCAGCCTCTACAGCGGCCGTCTCACCCTTTGTCCGGACATACAGGCAGACCTGGTGCACGCGGTTCAGGGCAACTCCAACACCTACGTCAATCTCTGGCAGTGGGACATACTCCCGGGCAACGCCGATATCGAGGCCGTCTATGCCGGACTGTACATGGCGATAGGACAGTGCAACTATTATCTCGACCGTGTAGGGGCTCTCAAGGAGAGTCTTACTGACGACACCGCGATTCTCCAGCTCGATGCTCTCACGGGCGAGACTTATTTCTGCCGGGCTCTCGCATACAGCGAGCTCATAAAACTGTTCTGCAAGCCCTACGAACCGGAAACAGCCGAGGAGGATCTGGGCGTAGTGCTCGCGACGAGCTATTTCGGGACCAAGCCGTCCAGGCGTGCGAACCTGAAGGACTCCTATGCTCTTGTGATATCCGACCTGGAAAAGGCTGAAGCCCTTCTGGATCCTGAAGACAATGCCTACGATGCCGTATATGCCAAGAACGGAGCCGTCCACGCCCTGTGGGCAAGGGTGGCGCTTTATATGCAGGACTGGGATGCTGCGATAGAGCATTCCACAGAGGTCATCGAGTGCGGAGCCTACCGTCTTGCCGACTGCCATTCCAATTACAGCAGCACCCAGACCCTTCTGAAGTATCTCTGGACCAATGACGCTTCGTACGAGAATATCTTCAAACTGGGTTACACCTCGACCTCCTACGGTTCCGCAATCGGTTCGGTATTCCTCGGTTTTACCCGTGACTATTATTACTATTACCCTGACTTCGTGCCTTCACAGACGGCTCTGAATCTCTATCAGAGCGGAGACCAGAGGTATTCCTGCTATTTCAGTACCGGTCAGACAGGGTACAGCCACAAGCTTTCCTGCCCTCTGCTGATAAAGTATTTCGGAAACGAGGCCCTCATCTCGCTCAAAATATACCACGTCAGCATGCCGAAGATACTGAGGCTTGCCGAGCAGTATCTCATCAGAGCCGAGGCATATTGCAGGAAGGGCAGCTACGCGAAGGCAGGTGCCGACCTGACAACTCTCAGGAAGAGCCGTTTCTCCACGGGCGGAAACGTCTCGGTTTCCGAGTCCGAATGGCTGGACGTGATTTCCGCCGAGCGTGTCAGGGAACTGTATATGGAAGGTTTCCGTCTCCAGGACCTCAAGCGCTGGCACAAGGGCTTCGAGCGAACGCCTCAGACATCATGCGTCGAGGAGGGCGGTTCCCTCAAGGTCGCTGCCGATGATCCTTTCTTCGTATGGCCTATACCGCGCAATGAACTTGAGGCTCCGGGATCCGAAATCCAGCCTAACGAAAGCAACAGATGAGAAAGATGAGAAAGATGATGAATGTCATTGCCGTGGCCAGCGTCATGGCGGTGCTAGCCGTCTCCTGCAGGGAGCATTATACCGTTTACGACGATGCCGAGTACGTGATGTTTGCGGATACCGCGAAGCTCTATCCCGTGCAGCAGGATGTCGAGTTCATAAGCGTGCCGGTTGTTTCGACGGTCACCCGCAGCTACGACAGGACCTTCGGCGTCGAGATCGTCGATGCGGAGAGCGATGCCGTCGAGACCTACCACTACCGTCTCGAGTCGAATACGATAACCATAAAGGCGGGTGAGAATTGTGCATATGTCCGTGTCCACGGCATTTATGACCATATCGGAGCGTCAGAGTCCCTTTCGTTCACGCTCTCGCTCGTGATGCCGGATGCTCTTGAAATGCCCTTGTACGGCCGCAAGACGAGGGTGGAGCTGATGAAGAGCTGCCCGTTCGACATCAACGGCTTCACCGGCTGGTGCGTGCTCTCTTCCACTTTCCTCCAGTCCTACAACCCTTACGGTTCATACCAGAGGCTGGTGCGTTCGACTCTCCATCCGACTGAGAAGAATACCATTGTCTGCCACGACTGGATGCTCTCCGGGTATGACATAGAGATGAGATTCGATGATTCCGACCCTCTCTCGCCGACGGTGACGGTGCCTTCCGATCAGGTGATGAGCGACGAGGGCTCATTCTTCGGCATGGTCCACGGAGACGACAGGATACTGGTGGAAAGCAGCCAGCTCGCTCCTTCGTATTTCTATCCTTGCGGGAACTATCTGTATGTATGGACCCGTATGTACGTGCGCAATCTCAACACCGCTGTCGGCACGGTCGGAAATTTCTATACCGTGATGGAATGGGTCAGCGACGAAGAGGCGGAGAGACTGATGCGCGAGGGAATGGCACACTGATGAATGAGGGAATGGCACACTGATGAACGAACTTACCAATATATATTAACCGGGCTTTCGGCCCCTAATCAAACTACTCAGATGAAGTACAGATTATTTAAGCTAGCAGCCTTGACAGCGGGTATCTCCCTGATGGCTGCATCCTGCGAGAAACCCGCTGTGCAGCCTGATCCAGAGTTCCCTGCGGAGAAGCTGCAGAGGACTGTCCTCGCTGGCGAGTCGGTAGATATCGCCTTTACGGCGAATCTCGACTGGGAACTTGAGGCGGAAGGTGAGGGTGTCCTCACTTATTTCTGGATTGACGACAACGGCTCCAAGGCCTCGAAGGTCAAGGGTACTGCCGGAGAACAGGTCGTAACCGTGAAATTCTCCGAAGAGGAGGAACTTGACAACAACAGGACTTGTGTCATCAAGCTCACTATGGGCGGTGAGACCAGGGAAATCGCTCAGATTGACCGTCTTATGATTAACAGGACCCTCATTGTGAAGGTTGCTGAGGCTTTCGAGACCGCTTTCAGGAAGGTGGATGGCAAATTTGTCTACAACGACATCCTGGAAGGTCAGGAACTCAGTTTCATCAGCTTCCCGGAGGAGGTTGAATATACTCTTCCTGTAAAGGTCCAGACCAATTTCGACTGGAATATCTCCGCTCCTGAATGGGTGGAGTGCTCGGTAAATGAGGGCGTTGCCGGTGATACCGAGCTTGTTCTGAGCGCAAAGCTTTCTGCCGAGAACGCAAAGGGAGCCGTAGCTGAAATCAAGCTTGTGGATGCTGACAACACTGAGGCTTTCGAGACGTTCGAGGTCAAGCTCGGCGCTTTTGCCGACAGGGTGGAATTCAGCATCAATGCGACGGAATTCAATGCTGAAGGTCAGGTGAAGAGCCCTATGGGTGAGGAATACTATGACGGCGTTGCCTATCTCAAGATTCTTGCTGCAGAAGGCTTTGCCGTAAAGGCCCTCGGCTTTGACGGTCAGTATCACGACATTGATTTCGCCGACTGGGTGAATGTTCAGCAAACCGGTGTCGATGGTGAGGGGTATCTCAAGAACTATACTTTTTCCATTTCTGTAAACGCCAACACGTCAACAGACCAGAGACTTGCCGACATTCTCGTGCTCCCTGCCTCCAAGTCGGGACTGACTCCGGACCTTCTCTGCGATTCGGCTTCCGATATCTGCGCATTCCTTCCCGAGATTCAGCCATATTGCGCAGGCCGCATCTCTCAGCTTGGCAAGAGCGGCAGTTCCACCGGTGACACCGGAGTCCTTAGTCTTGATCCGGACTATGACAATTATATGGCAAGCCTGACCGCAACTCCTGATTCATGGCTCAAGTACGATTATGAGAATGCTGCGATATTCTCACTCGTCTATAATCACGAGTGGTCTGATGCCCAGATACTTGCCGATAGAAAGATTGCTTCTGTCAAGCTCCTGAACTATGACCTCCAGGATGCCGGCGAAAACTTCTGGGCCGATACCTGGTTCAATGACAAGAGGTTCAAGCTCAACGTAGATATGAGCAGCTACAGCCCGGTGTCAGGAGAAGAGACTATTCCGGAGTGCTTTGTGCTCTTCATTGACGAGAACGGTGACACCTTCGCTGTCATAGACTTCACCTACAACGAGGGCCAGTCCACCGATCCTTCGGCAGCGATGGTGACCCTTGTCGACGGTACGGCTGAAAAGATGAGTGAAAGCAACGATTTGTACGGATTCTTCAGTTCAGAGTATGGTACAAAAGAAATATACGAGGCGACGGTTTCCGCAGCCAACCCTGTCATCAAGCTTGCGCAGGCTCCTGCGGCGATAAAGACTTATCTGCTCGATATGGCAAGCGGAAGCACTCCTGAGGATACGGAGAATATCTACCTTGAAGGCGGAATGGACAATACCTTCACCGTTTATATCAGCAAATCCGTCACCTCGAAGACGCAATGGTTTATCGTGTTCAAGGATGCCAATAATCTCAACTATGCTCTGCTGCTCCTCACTTACGACCCTTCTTCCGCTGCAGCTCCGTTCAGTTTCGCATATCCTGACTATGTCAGTGGCGCGACACTCTCGAAGTATTCGGGTGAACTGCTCTCTGCCATTCTGGGCGAACATTACGGTCTCTCCTCTGACAACGTATACGAACTCAGGTTTACGGGCGAACCGCAGATGGCGCTGCTCAACGTGCCGGGCGAGCCTTTCGGAGAGGCTGCTTGGAACAATTACCCTGTTTCCGCCGACTATTGGCTTACCTACGAGATGGATGGTACGTCACAGATGTATGTGAATATGACGAAAAAAGGGGAGTCCGACTGGTTCCTCTGGAACGATTCGATGGGAATGCCCTCCTGCGTTCTCGTTTGTACTGCGGAGTAGTCTGAATTCCTTCATATTACTAAAAGATTGCTAACTGGCATCCGATAATGTTTTTCTCCAAGATATTCAAATCTGTTTTAATGGCCGTCGCCGTGACCGCCGTGTCCGTATCCTGTGTCCGTGAGGAAGTTCCGGACCTCAGGGACGGCGGCTACGGCTATGTCCAGTTCAAAGTATACAAGGAGGCTTCTTACACCAGGGCTTCCGGCCTCGATTATCTCAGCGAAGCTTCCAAGGTGATGGTGATGCTTGAGTACGGTGACGTCCAGATCAGCCAGACCCTGACCCTTACTGCTTCGAACCCTGAGTCGGCTGAATTCGGTGTACGCAGCGCAAAGCTCAAGCTTCTTGCCGGACGTTACCGCGTGATGGCATACACGGTTTTCGACAAGCTCGACAACGACGTGTACAAGGGATCTTCGGCGGGTGAGTTCGACGTGGTCGAGGGGGGCCTTACCGTTCACGACCTGACTGCCGATGTCACCCCGAGAGGAAAGGTCCGCTTCAGTTTCAGCAAGTTCTTCCCTTCCGGCACAAAGGCAGCCGCGAGGGAATACACCTTCGACGAGATCGCGAAGGCGGATCTTGGACTGAAGAATGCCGATACGGGTGTCCGTACCTCCATCAAGGGCCTGAAGACCAAGTTCTCCCTCCATTTCTACGACAAGGATGAAGTCGAGGACGGGTACAGGACTTCGAGTCTGAGCTGCGACACTCTCGTAAGCCTCAGGGCCGGCAGTTACGTAGTGGAGAACTACACTCTCTACGACGAGTCCGGTGACCTGCTCGAACTGGCCTCTCCTATTGAGGAGACCGCTTTCGAACTTTCGGACAACGAGACTGTCGATGTGGAGGTGCCTGTGACTTTGAACGAGGCTGCCGAGTATCTCAAGGACTACCTTGCCCTCAAGGAGATATGGGAGTCCCTCGACGGCCCGAACTGGTATTATTTTGGTGAAGACTGGCCCCGCGGTGCCAACTGGGACTTCAACAAGTCCCCTGACCTTTGGGGAGAACAGCCGGGAGTGCAGCTGCATTCCAACGGGCGGGTCGCTCTCATAAACATAAGCGACTTCGGTTTCCGGGGAGACCTTTCCCCGGAAATCGGTCAGCTTACCGAACTTGTGGAACTCTATCTGGGCTCTCACAACGACCTGAACATCGTTGAATATGACCCTACGCTTGACCGCAGCGGCAGCAAGGCGGAAAGGCTTGAAAGACACAAGGAGTTCCTATCCCTGCTGCATCCTCTCCACCAGCTGTCCGAGCCGGTGGCAAGGGCTCTCAAGGAACATTCCATCAGTATTCCGGAGATAGCTCTCTATGACCGCTATACCGAGGCGGAAATCCTTGCGATGGAAAAGGCTGAGGAAATCAAGCCTATGGACATGACCCCTGCAAAGCTCTGCAACGGTCTCAGGTCCATCCCTGCAGAAATCGGCAAATTGACAAAACTCGAGCGTCTCTACATCGCCAACGGCGAACTCTCCGGACTGCCGGAGGAAATGGCCTCCCTCGAGTCTCTGCTCGAACTTGAGATCTACAATTGCCCGCGCATGGTGACCTGTCCTGAGGTCATAGGCAAATTGCCTGTCCTCGAGGTGCTCAATATGGGCAACAATCCGCAGCTGGCCGACGGCGAGCCTGAGAAGATCATCGACCTCATCTCCAATGGTCCTGCGGCGGAACTCATACAGATAATCTATCTCAACAAGGGCAATATGAAGGTCCTTGACGGTGAGGCGGTTTCGCGTATGAAGAAGATAGGTCTGCTCGACCTCTCCGACAACCGCATCGAGACCATCACAGCTCCTTTCGGCGCCGAAGTCGGCCCCGTTCAGCTCTATCTGAACAATAACCGTCTGTCTTCCTTCCCTGTGGACGAAAACGGGATTTTCTGCAGGATGGATGACGTGGAGACTTTCAGCGTCAGCAACAATCTTTTCACTGAACTCCCTGACATTTTCTCAGCCAAGTCCATATACATTATGGGCTCGGTGGATTTCTCGTTCAACCATATCTCGGGAGTCCAGAATGCGGGCAAGGGCTATAAGGGCATCAATGTCTCCACCCTTACCCTCAACAACAATGAAGAACTTACAGAGTTCCCTGCCTGCTTTGCGGAGTCAGGCTCTGTCATATCCAACTTTGCGATGAGAGGCTGCTCCCTCGAAAGCTTCGAGGAGGGATGCTTCACGGGCGAGAAGGTTGTGAACATCCAGTCCCTGGATCTTTCCTACAACCATCTCACTTCGGTGTCCGAGGAACTGATTGCAACCAACGTCCCTTATCTGTATGGGGTGGACCTCTCTTACAACCGCCTGCCGAAGTTCCCTTTCGGCCCGCTCGACTGCGCTAACCTCACGGTTCTCGGCGTGCGCGGGCAGAGGAATGCCGCAGGTAACCGCTGCCTCAGCGAGTGGCCGACCGGAGTATATAAACACAAGGGCCTCAGAGGACTCTACCTCGGTTCCAACAACCTCGGAAAGATAGACGACACGATTTCCACATTGATATATTTCCTCGACATCAGCGACAACCCTAACATTGTTTTCGACGCGAGCGACATCTGCTCCGCGTACGCCAACAAAGTATATTATCTCATATACGACAAGTCGCAGGAGATACGCAACTGTGAATATATAGAACTCGACTGATGATGATTGAATACAACAGAATATCGGCTCTCGCGGCGCTTGCTCTCCTTGCCGCAGGACTTGTTTCCTGCGTGGATGAGGCTGCTCCGCAGTTCGGGACGGACAAGGACACTATAGAGATAGGAGCCGTTGGAGGCAATGTGGCCTTCAGACTCGATTCTCCCCAGCCTTGGGTGGTAAGAACCCAGGAGCCTTGGCTGGCGGTGAGCCCTGCCAACGGAAACGGATCCACGGTATGCACAATAATGGTGGATTCCTCCCTTACCGTCACTCCGCGTGAAGGTATCATAAGGGTGGAAATGCTCTCTACCGGCGAAAGGAAGGATATCAAGGTGACTCAGGAAGGGTTCGAATACATGGTCTCATCGGCTGAGAGCGACCATAGCCTTGCCAATTTCGCCCCTTACGGGCAGCGGAGTTTCGACGTCGAGGTGGAGGCCAATCTTCCTTTTACCGTCGAGATACCTTCCGAAGCCCGCAGGTGGCTCAGCTGCAGTATTCCTGAACTTGTACTGGACAGGGGAGCGCGCCCGCGCAAGGTGAAGGTACGATTCGACTGGGAGCTCAACTATGACCAGGCCCCGCGTGATGTCCAGGTCCGCTTTCTTCCCGAGGATACTTCAGTCTCCGCCGAGGGCAATAGTCAGCTCAATATTAGGCAGGACGCGGCTGAAGCGATAGAAATCGGTGTCAAGGGCGATTCCCTGGCCTTGATTGCCATCAGCAGGGTGATGAACTGCATGGCTTCGTACGACACCTCCGAGAAGATGGAGTACTGGAGCGGCGTAAAGGTATGGAAATCAGGACCGAACAAGGGTCGTGTGCGCTCTGCCAAGTTCTATCTCTTCGAGACTGAGGAGGGGCTGCCTTATCAGGTCAAGTACCTCACGGCTGCCGAGGAACTCATTTTCTTCGGAAACTCGAACACCTTCCTCAAGAGTCTTGATGCCGGAGAGCATATCTGCGAGCTTACCCAGCTCAAGAGGCTCGGTATCTCCGCCTATGGACTCGTATCCCTGCCGGACAGGCTGACCGACCTCAAGGAACTGGAATTTCTCGACATCTCGGGAAACAACTTCGCTACCGTCCCGGAGATACTTTCAAGGGAGAATTTTCCTAAGCTGCATAGTCTCATAATGAACGCCAACCAGCGTCATCTCTTTTCCGACCTTTCCATCGCGACAAAAAAGGATCTCGGCGGTCTGATCGACGAATCCGATACCGATGAGCAGGGCAAGCGGAGTTTCCCGAAGAGGTTCCTCCGCTGGAGCGAGCTGGATACACTCGTGTTCTCGGTGAACTACCTTCAGGGCACGATTCCTGACCTCGAGGACGATCCTGACTTCCCGAAATGGACTGCAGAGGAGGTGAATGCCTGCGATACGCTTCCGGCCCGTCTGATAGGACTGCCAAAGGTACTTCCGCACACGACCCTTCTGACCATGAACCTCAACCGCCTCAGCGGAGAACTTCCGGAGTGGCTGCTCTACCACCCTTGTCTGGATCTCTGGGTCCCTGACGCTCTGGTGTTCCCTCAGGATGGAAGGGATGCCCTGGGTAATGCCTGCGGATTTACCAACGAGCCGGCAAATCTCGATTACTATTACGCGGAGTACGTCAACAAGAAGTACAATCCGAAGAATCTCAACAAAGAATAAGGACAGACTGATATGAAGAAGACAAGCATAGCGATTCTTGCGGCTCTCGCCCTGGTTTCCTGCGTCAAGGATAATGTGGGCACGCCCCAGCTGAAGCCTGCCGAGCCGGTTTTCGGCGAGGATGTGGTCAGGGGCGAGGTCCTGGTCTGCTTTGACGAGAAGGTGGTATCGATACTCGAGACATCGGGCCTTACCAAGAGCGGTCCGTCCAATGTCCTGACAAGATGCGCCATTCCTTCCGTCGAGGAGGTTCTTGCCATTGCGGGCAACTACGAGATTGAAAGGGTTTTCCCTGAGGACAGCAGGACGGAGGAGAAAGCTCGCAAGGAAGGCCTTCATCTGTGGTACAGGCTTTCCTTCGGTGAGGATGTTCCTTTGGAGCGCGTTTATTCGGAACTTTCGCGTCTGGGAGAGGTGAGGGCCGTGAATTGCAACCGCCGTATCAAGAAAGCCTATTCCGGCAAGTCCGTGGCGTTCAACCCCGCAGCCGCCCTTCCCTTGACCCGTTCAGGCAAGACACCTGTATTCGATGACGAGTGTCTTCCTTACCAGTGGCATCTGGTCAATGACGGAAATCTCCGTCCGACCAAGTTCGTCAGCGGTGCGGATGTCAATGTGGAGAAGGCCTGGGAACTCTGTACAGGCGACCCTTCCATCATCGTTGCTGTGCTCGACGAGGGTATAGACTATACCCATCCCGACCTCAAGGATGCGATGTGGGTGAATGAGGATGAGATATGGCGCTCGCGCGAGGATAATGACGGAAACGGTTATGTGGGAGACGTTTACGGTTACAATTTTGCGCTCGGCACTCCGATAATAACTACTTCGGATGCTCACGAGAGCGGACACGGCTGTCACGTCGCCGGTGTCATTGGTGCTGTCAACAACAATGGCACGGGCATCAGTTCCATTGCGGGCGGCGACGGCAGTTCCAGAGGCGTTCGTCTTATGAGCTGCCAGATTTTCTGCGGCAACAAGAGCGGTACCGTCCTCGACGAGGTGAGAGCCATCAAGTATGCCGCAGACAACGGTGCAGTTGTGCTCCAGTGCAGCTGGGGATACAATTCAGGCGCCGCGAATGCATACGACTGGCAGCCTATGTACAGCACTGACGAGGAGTGGATGACAGACAATGCCCTCGAGCGCAAGGCCCTCGACTATTTCATACACAACGCCGGTTCTCCCGATGGTGTGATAGAGGGAGGAATCGCAGTCTTCGCCGGTGGCAACGAGAGCGCCCCTGCTACGGGTTATCCGGGTGCATACAAGGATTTCGTATCCGTTGCCGCGACAGCAGGCGACTTTACCCCGGCCGTGTACTCCAATTATGGACGTGGAACTAACATTTCCGCACCAGGCGGCGACCAGGACTATTATTTCGATTACGGCGAGGGCTCCGACCGCGGTGCCATAGGCTGCGTTCTTTCTGCCCTGCCTTTCAACGTGACTCCGACAGGTTACGGCTATATGGAGGGAACGTCGATGGCCTGTCCTCATGTTTCCGGTGTTGTTGCCCTCGGCCTTTCGTATGCTGCCAGACTCCATCGCCATTTCAAGGCTTCGGAAATCATAGACCTTCTCTATTCGAGCGCGACTCCTCTGGAGCAGTACTGGAATACCGATGAGCCGAAATATTACTGCAAGTATGTGGCCGATCTCGGCCTCAACCATTACAAGTCCATGGACCTTTCCCTGTACAGGGGCAAGATGGGCAACGGCCAGGTCAACGCCTATGCCTTTCTCAAGGCCATCGAGGGCGCGGGCGTTCCTATGACATTCCCCAATGTGCTCGTCGACGTGGACAAGGAGACGGTGCTGACTCTCTCGACCTATTTTGACACTGTTGCCGGCGCAAGCGTAAGCGTCAGCGATGCTTCAGTCGCTTCGGCAAGCGTCGAGAACGGGCTGTTGAAAGTCAGGGGACTTGCGAAGGGACAGACATCCGCTGTCATCAGTGTGGGAAACGAGTCCCGCTCTTTCGTGATAACGGTAAGGGACGACGCTCCTTCCGGCGGATGGCTTTAGTGCTAATGTGCTGACGTACATCTTATTCCTGTGAAGAAGGGAGGACTCATATCGCTTTTCATTCTTGTGTCTGCGGCTCTGTCGGCCCAGATTAGGATAGTGCCCCGGGAAAGGCTCGAGGAGGTTTTCTCTCCGCAGCTTTCTGCGGATTCCGCTGCCCTGGTCTTCGAAAGAACCGTCGTTGACGCTCCATCCCTGAAGGAGGATTCGGCCCCCGTGTGCATTGCTTTCCCCCTGAGAAACGCTTCGGAGAGAGCAGTGTCCATCACAAGGATGGTCTCGAGCTGCAGTTGCCTTCGTACGGATATCCCGGACCCGAAACTGCTTCCGGGTGAGGAGTCGGTCATTACGGCCATATACAGTCCGGAAGGCCATCCGGGAAAGTTCGAAAGGCGTATCTTCGTCTATACTGAAGCCTCGGAGGACCATCCGGCAGCTGTCCTGACCGTCAGGGCGGAGGTGGCTGAGAGCGGCAATCCCCTCAGGGAGTATCCTTTCCGCTGTGGCTCGCTGCTGCTGGCCCGAAGGGAAGTGGAACTCTCCGGCAGGCAGGAGACTGTAAGCATACGATGCTTCAACCCCGGCTCAGCCCCGTTGAGGATTTCTGCAGAGACCGCTTTCGTGCCCTTTCCTGTCTCTGTCAGCGTCGTGCCGGGTCAGATTGAGGCAGGGGAGACCGGGCGCATAGTGATGGAAATCGGCCCGGACGAAAAGGCCCGCGGTGAATACCCTGTAATTGTCAAGGGAACGGGAGGAAGACCTTCCGAATCCCGCATCATATTGAAAATCAAATGAATGTTATGAGAAATATTAAGTCCGTACTTGTCACTCTCTGCCTCGCAGCCGCTTTTTCCTGCAGCAAGCCTCATGTTCAGGATGAGAATCTTGAGGTAAACAGGAACAATATATCAGGCGAGTGGGTGCTTTCGCTGTGGAACGGCAGCCCTCTTGCGGAGGGTACATACTTCAATATGACTCTGGTTCGCAACGATGCGACCTTCACGATTACCCAGAATATGGACGCGTTTCCTGAATCTCCCCGTGAAATTACCGGTCGCTTCGACCTTGCGGCAGACGAGGTATATGGGACCGTGATTTCAGGAGTCTATGACCATGATGCCGGTTTCTGGTCCCACGATTATGCCATTACCCGCCTGACTGCAAAGGAAATGGAGTGGGTTGCGGTGGATGATGAGGACTTCGTCCAACTCTTCGTCCGCCCGTAGAGCCGCAAGTCATTAGTCCGTGTTTTGACAAAAAATCACGGTTCCCTGTTGCAATTCTGAAATCAAATCGATATTTTCGCATTCGGTATGAAAAAAGTTCTGGCATCAGCAAGACATCATCACCACCATCTCTAGACGGGTTGGTGAGTCTTTCTGTGCCTTATTAGGTTAAAACTTCTGATGGAGACTTGCCGATGATGGTAAGTCTCCATTGTTTTATAATTAATTGTAAACTATGATAAGGATAGCGATCCAGTCCAAGGGACGCCTTAATGAGGAAACCGTTGCACTCCTCGATTCCATAGGAATCAAAATCGACGATGCAAAGAGGAAGTTCCTCTCGAGGTCACGCAATTTTCCCATCGAGGTTCTGCACATGCGTGACGATGACATTCCGCAGTTGGTGGCAAACGGTACTGCAACCCTCGGTATCGTGGGCCTGAATGAGGTTGCGGAGAAGGCCTACCCGCTCGATCTGGTCGAAAAGCTCGGGTTCGGGGGCTGTCGCATTTCTCTCGCCATCCCCAAGTCTGTGGACTATCCCGGACTCGCTTGGTTCGCTGGCAAGAAGATAGCCACTTCCTATCCCCGCATCCTCAGGGAGTTTCTCGACAGCAGGGGAATATCCGCGGAAATAGAGGTCATAACAGGTTCGGTCGAAATCGCTCCGGCTGCAGGCATAGCTGACGCAATCTTCGACATAGTGTCTTCAGGAAGCACCCTGGTTTCCAACGGCCTTGTGGAGGTCGAGAGGGTTTTCGAATCCGAGGCCGTGCTCGTCTCTGCCGGCAATCTTTCGGAAGAGGACAGGGAGGTGCTTGACGAGATGCTTTTCAGGATACGTTCCGCGAAGGCTAGCAAGGGCAAGAAGTACATACTTATGAACCTCCCGTCAGCGGCAGTTCCGGAGGCCGTGAAGATACTTCCGTCAATGAGGAGCCCTACGGTCATGCCTCTTGCGGCACCGGGCTGGTCCTCACTCCACTCCGTGGTCGATAAGGATGAGCTCTGGGACAAGGTCCGCCAACTCAAGGCCATAGGTGCGGAGGGCATACTTGTGCTCAATGTGGATAAAATCATTCTTTGACAAGCTTTTATGGATATTTTAGTCAATCCCGGCCGTTCCCTATGGCCGGGTATATGCGAAAGGCCGTCCGAAACGGATCCCGAGGTCGAAGCCCGCGTAGCCGGCATAATCGGCCGTGTGCGCGATGGCGGTGACAGGGAACTCAGGTCCATATCCACGGAAATCGACGGCGTATGCCCGCCCGTACTTGAAATCGGCGCAGACGAGATAGCTGAGGCGGCGGAGCTGGTCAGCGACGCCCTCAAGGAAGCGATTGCGCGTGCGGCCGCTAACGTAAGAGCTTTTCACAGCGCGCAGAAACCGGCGGAGATATGCGTTGAAACCGCTCCGGGAGTCAGGTGCATACAACGTCCTGTTCCTCTGTCGAGGGTGGGCCTGTATATTCCCGGGGGAACTGCGCCCCTGTTTTCCACGGTGCTGATGCTCGCAGTGCCGGCTCGTCTTGCCGGATGCGGCGAACTCATACTCTGCACCCCTTGCGGAAAGGACGGCAGGGTTTCTCCGGCTGTGCTCTATGCTGCTGACTATTGCGGAGTGGACAGGATTTTCCGCATTGGAGGAGCGCAGGCTATAGCTGCAATGGCCTATGGTACGGAGAGCGTACCGGCGGTGGATAAGATTTTCGGTCCCGGAAACCGCTATGTCACAGCAGCCAAACAGTATGTGTCCTCCCGCAAGGTTGCCGTGGATATGCCTGCGGGTCCGTCCGAGGTCATGGTCCTTGCCGACAGCACTGCAGTGCCGGCCTTCGTTGCCGCTGACCTTCTCTCGCAGGCCGAGCATGGCCGAGACAGCCAGGTGATGCTCGTTTGCGACGACCCCGCCGTTGCCGAAAGCGTGATTGCCGAGGTCCGGAGCCGTTCAGCCCTTCTCGAGCGTTCCGGCTTCGTGGATGCGTCCCTTTCGAAGAGCCGCTGCGTTGTTCTCCCTGACCGCGGGTCCATAGTGGATTTCGCGAATGCCTATGCACCCGAACATCTCATCGTGTCGATGTCGGATCCGTGGGACATTGTCGGGTCCATAACGACGGCCGGCAGCGTCTTCGTCGGGAATTATACCCCTGAGAGCGCAGGCGACTATGCTTCCGGGACCAACCATACTCTTCCTACCTGCGGCTGGGCGAGGTCCTTCAGCGGGGTTAATATAGACAGTTTCCTTCGCAAGATGACTATACAGGAGATTTCGCGCGAAGGTCTTGGGGAACTGGGGCCGGTGATTGTGGAAATGGCTGAGGCCGAGGGGCTGCAGGCCCATGCCGACGCGGTCCGCGTCCGTCTCGCCTCCGCTTCGCCCGATCCCGCTGCCGCGTCGCCCGCCACCGCCTCCGAACTGGAAGATCTGGTGCGCCCGAACATCAGGTCCTTGTGCCCATACTCGACTGCGAGAGACGAATTCCAGGGGTCCATAGGTATCTTCCTCGATGCCAATGAGAGCCCATATCCTTCTGCTTACAACCGCTATCCGGACCCACACCAAAAGGCCCTGAAGGCCAAGATTGCCGTAATGAAGGGTGTTGCTGCGGAGAATATTTTCCTCGGCAACGGCAGCGATGAGGCGATAGACCTTGTGCTGCGCGTCTTCTGCAATCCGGGTATCGACAATGTCGTGTCCATAGAGCCGAGCTACGGGATGTACTCAGTCTCCGCAGCGACCAACGGCATTGAACTGCGTTCCTGCCCCCTGGCTGATGATTTCGGCCTCGACACGGAGAAGCTGCTCTCCTGCTGCGATGCCCGTACAAAGGTCATTTTCCTGTGCTCTCCCAACAATCCGAGCGGGAATGCCTTCCCGGTGGAGCAGCTTCTGGGGATAGCGTCGCGCTTCCGGGGAATTGTCGTGGTGGACGAGGCCTATGCGGACTTCAGTTCGGAGCCGAGTCTTGTCGGCCGCTTTGCTGAGTATCCGAATATCGTCGTGCTCCAGACCTTCTCCAAAGCCTGGGGGATGGCGGGCCTGAGGCTTGGGCTTGCCTTTGCCGACGAGTATGTCATAAGGCTTATGTCCATGGTGAAGTACCCCTACAACATAAACGTGCTTGCGCAGGAGACCGCCCTGAAGGCATTGGACGAGCCTGTGGCCGATAAGGTTTCCGCCATAATCGCTCAGAGGACCCTGCTGGAGGCAAGGCTTGCCGAGTTCCCTTTCGTGGAGAAGGTGTACCCGAGCGAGGCTAACTTCCTGCTGGTCAAGGTCAGGGATGCTGACGACCTGTATTCCTTCCTTCTGGAACGCGGAATCATTGTGCGCAACCGCAACCGTGTGAGGGGCTGCGAAGGCTGTCTCCGTATCACCGTAGGTCTTCCTCAGGAGAATGTTTCTCTGCTGGATGCCCTTTCGGAATATTCAACTTTATAATCATTCGGACCAAGTTTAATAATGTCAGTATGAAGAAAGCGATTTTCGTCGACAGGGACGGAACCATCATCATCGAACCGCCGATTACCGAGCAGGTCGATTCGCTCGAACTCCTCGAGTTCGTGCCCGGCGCCATTTCAGGTCTCAGGGCGATGACGGGACTGGGTTATGAACTCGTTCTCGCAAGCAATCAGGACGGACTCGGAACAGCGTCGTTCCCGGAGAAGGATTTCAGGGCTCCGCACGAAAAGATGCTGCGGACTCTCGAAGGCGAGGATGTCATCTTCGACGACCAGCTTATCGACAGGAGCTTTGCGGACGAGGGTAAATGCACCCGTAAACCCGGTGTCGGAATGTTCGGAAAATACCTCGCAGGGGACTATGACCTCGCATCGAGTTTCGTCATAGGCGATCGCGATACGGACCGTCAGCTCGCGGAGAATCTCGGTGCCGGGTTCATATCCATAGACCCGTCGGATCCGAAGGGGAGCTGGCGCAGGGCAGCGGAGATGGTGCGCTCCAGCGTACGTTGCAGTTCCTTGAGCCGCACGACGTCAGAAACGGATATCAGCGTCAGAGTGGACCTCGACGGCAGAGGACAGTCGGTCGTGGATACGGGACTCAAGTTCTTCGACCACATGCTCGACCAACTCGTACATCACGGCGGTATTTCCCTCGAACTGAGCTGCAAGGGAGACCTTGAGGTCGATGAACACCACACGATGGAGGACGTGGGCATTGCGCTCGGATCGGCGCTGCTCGAGGCCCTGGGCGACAAGAGGGGAGTGGAAAGGTATGGATTCGTGCTTCCTATGGACGAGTGCAGGGCTATGTGTCTGCTCGACTTCGGCGGACGCAGCGAACTGGTCTGGGATGTGGAGTTCACCCGCGAGTACGTAGGGGATGTGCCGACTGAGATGTTCCGTCATTTCTTCAAGTCGCTTTCCGATTCGCTGCGCTGCAATCTTTATATCCAGGCAAGGGGCGAGAATAACCACCACCTTGCGGAGAGTGTTTTCAAGGCCTTCGCCCGCGCCCTTCGCCAGGCGGTGAGAAGGGATGTTTTCAGTTATGCTCTTCCTTCGAGCAAAGGTGTATTATGATAGCTATAGTGGATTACAATACCGGCAATCTCCGTTCGGTGGAGAATGCCCTTGAAAGACTCGGTTGCGAATATGTGCTGAGCGATGAACCTTCCGTCCTCGTCGCTGCTGACAAGCTCATACTTCCAGGCGTCGGCAATGCAGCCGATGCGATGATGCAGCTTCGCGAAAGGGGACTTGTCCCTGTGATAAAGAGCCTGCGCCGGCCCGTACTCGGGATCTGTGTAGGGATGCAGATAATGTGCAGGGACAGCGAAGAGGGCGGGGTCGAATGCATGGGCATTTTTGACTCCCACGTCCGCCGCTTTGCCGACGACCCCCGGGCGAAGGTTCCCCATATGGGATGGAACTCCATCCACAACCTCGAAGGCAAATTGTTCCGCGGCTTCGACGGCGGCGAGTATGTTTATTTCGTCCATTCGTATGCACCCGATCTCTGCCCGGATACGATTGCGACTTGTACCCACGGGGAGAGGATGTTCAGCGCTGCCCTGAAGTACGAAAATTTTTACGGTACCCAGTTCCATCCGGAGAAAAGCGGTGACATAGGCAGCAGGATACTGCGCAACTTTGTGGAGCTTTGATTTGTTGTCCAGGTAAATTGAACTATAATAATGATACAGATTATTCCGGCGATAGATATCATAGGCGGGCGCTGCGTGCGCCTGTCGCAGGGCGATTACGGGCGAAGCAAGGTCTATGACGCCCTGCCGTGGGAGATGGCGAAGGCTTTCGCGGATTCCGGGGTGCGGCGTATCCACGTCGTGGACCTGGATGGGGCGAAAGAATCGAAGCCGTTGAACCTCAATGTTTTGGAACGTATTGCTTCGAATGTTGACATGGAGATTGAATGGGGTGGCGGCATAGCAGACCGTCAGGCTCTCGACTCGGTGTTCGCCGCCGGCGCCACCCAGGCCGTGGTCGGTACCGTGGCCGCTCTTCAACCCTCTCTCTTCGAATCATGGCTCGGCCATTTCGGCACGGAGCGCATGGTTCTCGGAGCTGATGTCAAGAACGGACTTGTTGCGGTAAAGGGCTGGCTCGAGACTGCGCCGCTGACCCTCGAGGCTCTGCTGGAGCGTTTCCTCAGGCTGGGGCTCAGTCAGGCGATAGTGACGGATGTTGGCCGCGACGGTATGCTCCAGGGCCCTGATTGCGGATTTTATTGCTCTCTTCAGTCCCGTTTTCCGTCGGTGGATATCACTGTCAGCGGGGGCGTCGGGTGTATGGACGACATCAGAGACCTCGATGCGGCCGGCTTGCGTAAGGTTATTGTAGGCAAGGCGCTGTATGAACACAGGATCACTCTTGATGAGATCGGTGCTTTCTTAAGATGAAAACTGTTTGACTATGCTTGCGAAAAGGATTATTCCATGTCTGGACGTCAAGGATGGACAGGTTGTGAAAGGAATCAACTTCAACGGTTTGCGCGAAGTGGGCGATGCTGTGGAGATGGGGATGCGCTATTCCTGTGATGGGGCCGACGAACTCGTGTATCTCGATATAAGCGCTACGCAGACGGGACGCAGGACCTTCGTGGATCTGGTTGAGCGTATTTCGTCGGTCATAAACATTCCTTTTACCGTAGGTGGAGGCATTTCGGAACTGGATGATGCCTCGCGCCTGCTGGATGCAGGGGCTGACAAAATCTCGGTCAACAGCGCCGCATTGAGGAATCCCTCTCTCATCGACAGGATTGCTTCGAAGTATGGCAGTCAGTTCGTGGTCTGCGCAATAGATGCGAAGCAGGTCGATGGGCGCTGGTTGTGTTCGACCCACGGCGGTTCGGTGATGACTGAAGTCGAACTCTTTTCATGGGCACGCGAGGCCCAGGATAGGGGAGCCGGTGAAATTCTTTTCACGTCTATGGACCACGACGGCGTCAAGAACGGTTACGCTTGTGAAACTTATGCACGGCTGGCGGAGATTCTCAGCATCCCCGTCATTGCTTCCGGCGGCGCCGGAAAGATAGAGGACTTCAGGGATGTGCTGAGTTCGGGACGCGCGGATGCGGCTCTTGCGGCGAGTGTTTTCCACTATGGGGAGATTGCTGTTCCTGTTCTCAAGAAGGCTCTGTCCGCTTACGGCGTTCCGGTCAGGTGTAACCTGGAAGTTTTGTTGGATTGAAATCATAATATATTGTAATACAGAATATTGGCTATTAATACAGGCTATTGGTTATTGGTTATTAATATTGGATATTGGCTATGAAGTTTGATAAATGCTTTAAGGATTTCGAGCTTTCGAAGACAGCGGACGGTCTCCTGCCGGTGATAGTGCAGGATGCGCGAAGTCTGAAGGTTCTGATGCTCGGTTATATGAATGAGGAGGCTTTCGCAAAGACCGTTTCCGAGGGTAGGGTCACTTTCTGGTCGAGGGGGCGTCAGACTCTGTGGACAAAGGGTGAGACGTCGGGGAATTTCCTCAATGTGGTGGAGATGTTTGCGGACTGTGACAACGACACTCTGCTGATAAAGGCAATCCCGGAGGGACCTGTCTGTCACAGAGGCACGACAAGCTGCTTCGACACTCCTGATGATGAGGGTTTTGTCGGTATTCTTCAGGATGTGATACAGAAGAGGCATGCTCAGATGCCCGAGGGTTCCTATACGACAAGGCTTTTTGTCAAGGGTGTAAAGAAAATCGCGCAGAAAGTAGGTGAGGAGGCCACTGAATCCGTCATTGAGGCTGTGGACGGCAACAGGGACCGTTTCATATACGAGGCTTCCGACCTGGTCTATCACCTCCTTGTCCTGCTTGAGCAGATGGGCTGTTCCCTCGCGGACCTCGAACATGAGCTGGCCCTGAGGCACCGTTGAGTACTGCTTGTCTCTGTCTCTGGAACAGACGCGGTTCCGGGGCTGGTGGCTGAGAAAAAAGTTGAAAAATTCTTTGAATTGTTCGAATTATAGTATACCTTTGCAGTCCCGTTTGAGAAATGAATCTCACTGGGGAACGGATTGATTCGTTAGCTCAGTAGGTAGAGCACAACACTTTTAATGTTGGGGTCTTGGGTTCGAGCCCCAAACGGATC
>JAEDEB010000083.1 GCA_016293535.1 Bacteroidales bacterium
AAAGATCACTTATTAGTTTTTTTCGCCCGGATGGCAAAGGCAAATATGCCAGCCGTCCGGGTTTTGCATAAAATTGACAATAGATATGACTAAGAAATCACTTCTGTTCCCATTTTTACTGATTGCTTTTGGCTGTAGCCATACCCCAGGAATCATCTATCAGAACGAGAGTTTTACCTGGCAGGGGGACACCATATCCCTCAATGACGGCAGCATAAAGGCCTATGCACCAGATTCATACACAATCGTTTCCAATTATCCCGGCGCCGAGTTTCCGGAAGGCAGATGGACCCGCAGCCGCGACCTGTCCCAATATCCGACGTACACGGCACCGACCAGGATGGAAGAGGCTCTGTTCAACCTCGCCCTCGAAGAAGTGTCCATTGCCGTGGAGCCGGACTCGACCCTTCGTACAGGCAAGGAATGGAGCGGAGTATGGACACGCGACGTCAGCTACAGCATACTTCTCGGAGTGTCGCATCTCCAGACTCAGGCATCCATCAACAGCCTTGTCCGCAAGGTGGATGGACTCGGACGCATCATCCAGGACACGGGTACGGGCGGAAGCTGGCCCTGCTCCACAGACAGGAACATCTGGGCTGTGGCTGCCTGGGAAATCTACAAGGTGACCGGAGACAGGGATTGGCTTGAATATATATACCCTATCATCAAGCGCAGCCTTGAGGACGACCTTCTCGTCAGCCTCGACTCTCATACAGGGATGTTCAGGGGCGAATCCAGCTATCTCGACTGGAGGGAACAGGAATACCCTCGCTGGATGACTCCGGTAGACATCTACAGCAGCGAGAATCTCGGCACCGAGTGCGTACATTACCGTGCGTTCAGCATTCTTGCAGAACTGGAGTCCATGTTCGGAACCGCTGAGGATGCCGCCCGCTACAGCGCCATTGCAGAGGGTATCCGCGAAGGCGTCAACAAATACCTCTGGATGCAGGACAAGGGATACTACGCCCAGTTCCTCTACGGACGCTCCAATATGAGCGCATCACCTCGCAGCGAAACCCTCGGAGAGGCCCTGGCCATCCTCTGGTGCGTTGCATCAGAGCAACAGGCTGCCTCAATCTGCTCTTCAGTACCGTGCCAGGACTATGGTACATCCTGCTTCTTCCCGAACATCGCAGATATGCCTCCTTACCACAACGATGCAATGTGGCCGTTCGTACAGGCATACTGGATGAACGCCTGCAAGAAGGCGGGCAATTCCGCCGGTGTGATGCATTCCATTGCAACGATTTCGCGTCTTGCCGCCTTCTGCCTGACCAACAAGGAGAATATGGTCATCTATGACGGCCGCTGGCAGGGCACGGCCATCAACTCTTCCCGTCAGCTCTGGAGCCTAGCCGGCAACCTCGGAATTGTATATACCGTACTCTTCGGCATAGATTTCCAGCCTGAGGGTCTGCACTTCTCTCCATTTGTTCCGAAGGAACTCTCGGGTGAAAGAAAACTCGCAGGTTTCCGCTACAGAGGGGCCATATACGACATCACTCTCGAAGGATACGGTGACGGCATCCGCTCATTCACCATCGACGGACTCAAGACTGAACCTTTCCTCAGCGCCGATGGAAGCGGACACCACCAGGTCCGCATTGTCCTGAACGGACACATGGACAAGTCCACTGTCAATATGAAGGACAATGCCTACTCCCCTCTCACCCCGACAGCACGTTTGCAGACCTCCGGGACTTCCGATGGAGTCGGTTCGACATCACTTGTATGGGATACGGTCGAGAATGCGGTTTCTTACAGGCTGCTTTGCAACGGTGCTGAGGTGTCAGTCGTACAAGGCTGTGCGGATGGGGCGGCATCTTGCAGTTTCGAGCCTGTGTCAGACGGTGAGTATCAGGTGATTGCTGTAGGTGAGAACGGTTATGAGTCCTTTGCAAGCGAGCCTGTAAGCTATTTTGGGACAAGCATTCTGCAGGACATCGAAAGCGGTGAGATGGAATCGGGCCCATATTGCGGCTATCACGGGGAAGGGTATGTCGATCTTGCCTTGGACAGGAATACCGACATCTCGTTCACGGCGAGCGTTCCGGAAGAGGGTCGCTACCTGATTGACTTCATCTATGGCAATGCCAACGGTCCGATCAATACGGAGAACAAGTGTGCAATCCGCACCCTCTATGTCGACGGAACCCGACTGGGAGCTGTGGTGATGCCTCATTGCGGAAGCGGTGCTTTCGATGTATGGCGCCTGACCAATCCGCTCGAGGCAGACCTGAGCGCCGGGGAACATACTTTCCGCATTGTCTATCAGCCGGAGAATTGCAATATGAACATTCTTACCAACAGCGCGGCCCTCGACATGATCCGTTTGCGCCGCCGCTAAGTAATACTTATAACAATAGTTCTTTAATTTTATAAAAGTTACACTACGGCGTTCGCGCCGCGGTGTAACTTTTATAATTTTACCTAACTATATGAGCTATGTATCTCCATCCTCACTGCAATCAATGTGCTGTATGTTTCCGGCAAGTATGCACCGGGACTTCAGGCGTCAGACATCCCGAAGCTCTTCAGTATCCTTCCGATGGATTATCAGCAATATTGCAAAGCTCTATCCCTGAACATCAACGACTTTGAAGATGCGCTTCAAATCAGCTGCGCCAGAGCCAATGGATGCAGGGCTATTGTCACCAGGGACAGAGCCCTCCTGAATTGTGGAATCAGCTTCCCCAGCATTCTCTCTCCTGAAGAGTTCCTGCACAGGATTGGAGGAACTCGTTGAAGAAATTACTACGTAATCTTTAAAATCTTTCCGGGTCATTATTGCTATATTTGCCCGATATGAAAAAGTTTGCAATCATTGTAATGTCATTCATCCTGTCGGCCGGCCTGTCATCCTGCCGTCAGGATTTGAATGACGGCAGTACGGGAGGAAAGCCTCAAGGCCCCGAGGATGGCGACAAGGTCGAGAGTTCCGAGGAATTGGCAATATTATTCACCAACGACCTCCACAGCCAGATAGAGCCTCTGAGCATGGACGCAAGCTACAATGCCGACAAAGGCGGCGTGGCGAGAATCAAGGTGCTGATAGACAGCGTAAGGACTGCACGGAACAATGCCGTCATCGTTGCGGATGCCGGTGACTTCGTACAGGGGACCTGGTATTTCACCTGCTTTGACGGAGAGGTCGAGATGAAGATTCAGAAGGAACTCGGATACGACGTCAAGACTATAGGAAACCACGAGTTCGACAAGAAAATGGGCGGCCTTGGCTATATGTTGTCACTCAATGAAGTGACTGCAGTAAGCAGCAATTATGATTTCAGCGGAACTCCCCTCTCGTCAGAGGTCTGCGAATCGGTCATCATCGAAAGAGCCGGTCACAAAATCGGTTTCATAGGCCTCGGGCCGCGACTTTTCAGGCTTGTAGACCCTCTGGCCTGCGAAGGAGTTGTGTATTCCCAGCCTCTTGACGTGGCTGACGGAGCGGCTGCCAGGCTCAAGGAGGAGGGCGCAGAGATGGTGATTGCGTTGTCCCACCTTGGATTCAATGACGACACCAGCGTTCTGTACAATGACGGCGGAGTTGCCGCAAACACCAGGAACATAGATGTCATAATCGGGGGCCACAGTCACACATTCCTGACCAAACCCTTTTATGTGAGCAACCTCGACGGACAGGAAGTCCCCATCGTTCAGACCGGAAGCCGGGGCATATATCTTGGGTCCATGACCATAGATTTCACCAAAGTCCCTGGCAGGGACAGGTATTCGTACAGGCTTATTCCGGTGAATTCGCGCCTCGACAATAGAATTGACCCGGCCTTTGCAGGCATCCTTTCCTTATATTCTGACGAGTTGGAGGAAAGTATGAACGAGATTCTCGGCTACTGCCCCGAGGCCCTCAGGAAAGGCTATCCGCAGGGGACCCTGGGCAACTGGGCGGCTGATGCCCTGGCAGTCGAGTGCGAGGAAATCTTCGGAGTGGTTCCCGACCTTGCGGTGTGCAACAACGGTGGACTCCGCGCTGAAATATCTGCCGGAGACGTTATGAGGAAGGATATTTACGCCGTATTCCCATTTGACAACAAGCTGACACTCATAGACATCAAAGGCTCGACCCTGCTTGAGTTCTTCGACAATATGGCAAGCTCATGCCAGCCATTGAGTTCCTCCGTGAGGCTGAAAATAAGCGACATGAAGGTAGCCGAAGTCAAAGTCGGAGGCAAGGCCATAGACCCTGAAAAGACATACAGGGTATGTACTTTGGACTATCTCGTCAATTCGAACCATTATCATCTCGGGGAGTATATCTCAAGGCAGGACAGTTTCGAGTTCGTGTATGACATCATCTGCGATTATGTCTGTGAACTGACTTCCCAAGGTCTTGAGGTCGGGGCGGAGATTGACGACAGGGCAGTAAACATCTGACGCAGTAAACATCAGACAATGAGGAAATGGAATATCTGTCACAGGAACGATACGACGAACTGACGCGGGAACTTGACAATCTTATCAATGTAGAGTTTCCGCGCATCAAGGACGAACTCTCCGAAGCCAGGGCCCAGGGTGACCTCAGCGAGAATTTCGAATACCGTGCAGCGAGACGGGCCCAGGCAAGAGCAATCAGCCGCATACGCTTCCTCCAGAAAGTGCTCCAGCACTCGCGTGTCATCGACAGGAGCGCCCTGCCGACCGACAGGATTTCCCTGCTCAGCACCGTCGAATTCACCAATCTGAAAAGCGGCAGGACTATGACCTATACCCTCGTAAGCCATCACGAGATGAATCTCGAGGAAGGAAAACTCTCCTGCCAGTCTCCTATCGGAAAGGCGCTTATGGGGCGGAAAACGGGCGAGGAAGCCGAGGTCTCCGCTCCCGCCGGCACTTTCCGTATCAGAATCGACAAGATAATCCACTGATGGATCGAAGATTGGTTCAAAGATTACTATATTAGCGCAATCAAAACCATATAGCTATGTTTTCTCTCGAATCCCTCGGAAGGATCGGAAAATATGGTATTGATTGTATAATTGTTCTGTGTGCGCTCAATTCCTGTCAGTATGACAGCCGCTATGACATCGAGAATCTCAAAAACCTCGACCTTACTGTCACCCTCTTCGAAGGCGGCGTAGAATTCCCTGTCGGCCATACAGGCCGTGTCACCGTAAAACAACTTGCCGCAATGGGCGGCTACGGAATGGACAGTTTCCTCGAAGGGAACGAGGACGGTTCGTATGCCATTTCCTATTCAGGTGAGATGGACCTGTCTGACCGATTCGCAGAACTGGACCTTGCGTCATTGAGGACCCTGGATGGACTCAGTTTCGCCGCAAAGGAGGAGGTGGATCTCGGAATAGACGAGTCCGCACTTTCGATCAAGGGCTTCAACTGGTACAGCTCCGGCAGACTCAGCCCTTTCAGTTCCCTTCCTGACGTGGATATGCTCCCGGAAAACCCCCGACTCGAGGTCGACCTGCCTTCGATGTACTCGGAAATCAATGTGTCAGAGTCCTTTGCAATCAACGTCAAGGCCATGTCCCGTTTCGGCGAATATTCGATTTTTCCGAAAGCTTCGACAGAGCTGACGGTAGAGTTTGACCTTCCGGCAAAGGACAAGCTCGAATACAGTTCCTCTGACAACGGAATATCCGTACGCATTCCTGACTGGGCTTACGTTTCGGACATCAGCGCCATAAGCCCGGCGCCGGCCAGTTTCGACCCCACCACCGGCATCTTCGTTTTCAAAGGCGCCATACCAGAGCGTGTGACAGTGAGTATCAGCCGTTTCGACATCAGCCCCGACAAGGACGGCTGTGTCAGCGGAGTCTTCGAAATGTCCGGCACCGTGATAACAGCGCCGACAAAGATAACGCTCGGTGAGTTGAAAGAGCTCGAAGAGGCCAGTGTAGAGGTGACTGCAAGCTTCCCTGACATCAAGGCGGGCACCCTTGTACTGAGCAGCGACCTCAGCGCTGAAATGAGCGGAAAAGTCGACTTCAACCTTCTTTCCTCCGGGTCTATCCCATCGGGTGTGGAGTATCTTTCTGAAATCACGCTCGAGGACACGCGCCTGGAACTGAACATAGACGCCGCAGGACTTCCCCACCTTGATTCCGGTGCATACGAACTCGATCTCACCATCTCCCTGCCCGAGTGCATAAGCCCGTCTGAGATCGTTGCGAAAGGCAGCCTGGACGCACAGGGGCATTTCTCCATCGACCCTGTGGATATCCTGTCCATCAAGGATATAGACCTCAGTTCCGGAACACTTCCCACATTCTCCGCCACGCTGACTGGAACTCTTCGCGCAAAGTCCCCATCCATCAAACTGGACAATCTTGCCGATGCGGTGACAATCAATGCCGAGGTCGCCATCGCTGCTTCCGACGGGAATGTCCATATCTCCGGAATCCGCGCCCGCTGCAGTCAGACTGCCGAATATTCCGAGTCCATATCCTTCGGTGACGTACCTCCGATGTTCCGCAACGAGGGCACCTGCCTTGACCTCAGGAATTCTGAACTGTGCATAGAACTGACCGGGAACACCGGCATCCCCCTGACCGCTGACCTGCAGATAGTTCCGTGGTTGTCTGGCAAGGCCTGCGAAGGAAAGCTCAGCCTTTACGGTATCGAACTCCCCTGCACCCCTGACCCGTCGCTTCCTGTTGTAAAGTCCATAAGTCTGGGCTCCGAAGAACTCGCTCCCCTGCTCCGCGTAATTCCGGATTCGCTGCAGATATCGATTCGCGCTGCAGTGGACCCGAAGAAGGACTGTGTCGCCGATCCGAGCGCCGAATATGCCGTGAGCATGAATTATTCCCTGAACCTTCCGCTCGAAATCGGGGAAAACTTCAGTCTCTGCTTCGCCGACACCCTGGAAGTCGGTCAGGAATTGGCCGATTACATGGAAATGGCGACCATAGGGCTGGTTCTCGACGTTGAGAACACAATTCCGCTCGGGCTTGAGCTGTCAATTGATTTCCTCGATGGCGAGGGCAATTTCCTGCGCGAAGAAATCGGGACCTCCATCAATACCGGACATGGAAACGCTTCAGAAGCGTCGCTCACCCACGCAGAAATCCTTCTTGAGAAGAAGCCGGAGATAGATATGAGCAGGCTTGCAGCCCTCAGAATGGAGTACAGGCTCAATGGTGACGGTTGCGGCGATGCCCTCAATGCTGAAGACTGGATATCCGCCTGCCTCAGCGCAAGGCTGCCTCAGGGCCTCACCCTCGACCTCCGGGAACTCTGACGGGGAAGCGGTGAGGCGGCATAGTCCGCTCGAGGCAAAACTGATGGCA
>JAEDEB010000084.1 GCA_016293535.1 Bacteroidales bacterium
ATGTCCACCCTCAACTTTTGCTAGGAAATCCATCACCCCAAATGTCCAGGTGACCGAATTATTCCTATCTTTGTGCGCCGCGCAATGATGCAGGCTCCCGCCCCGGTCGGTTCGTCTGCAATGGCATACTCCAAATCGATAATTGAATGAGTAACAGAGTCGTCATAACAGGAATGGGCATTTATTCCTGCCTCGGCAGAACGCTTGATGAGGTCAGGGATTCGTTGTATACAGGCAGGTCGGGCATAGTTCTGGATCCGGTGCGCAAGGAGCTGGGCTTCCGTTCGGGGCTCACAGCCATGGTCGAATTGCCTGACCTGAAGAAGGAACTGTCGAGAAACCAGCGGGTATATATGCCTGAACAGGCGAAATATGCATACTGCGCAACCCGCGACGCCCTCGCGGCGGCGAAGGTGGATTCCGAATGGCTGGATTCGCACGAGGTCGGGCTTCTTTACGGCAACGACAGCTCAGCCGAACCGGTTTACAATGCCGGGCGCACGATCATGGAAAAGAACGGGACTGCGATGTGCGGGTCCGGTGCCATTTTCCAGTCGATGAACTCGACCGTGACAATGAACCTCGGATGCATATTCCATCTCAGGGGAATGAACCTTACGGTATCAGCTGCCTGCGCCAGCGGCTCCCACGCCATAGGGCTGGCGACATTGTTGATACGCGATGGCCTCCAGGATATGGTTGTCTGCGGGGGAGCGCAGGAAATCAACCCCATATCCGTGGGCTCCTTTGACGGGATTTCCGCATTCTCCACGAGGGAGGACGAGCCACAGAAGGCGAGCCGCCCTTTCGACCGCGACCGTGACGGGCTTGTGCCGGGCGGAGGTGCCGCGACCTTGATTCTCGAAAGCTATGAGTCCGCAGTCAGAAGGGGAGCGCCCATCATCGCCGAGGTGCTGGGTTACGGTTTTTCAAGCAACGGAGACCATATATCCTCCCCGAATGTACAGGGTCCTTCGCGCTCCCTCGAGATGGCGATACGCAATGCGGGCATCGACATAGCTGAGATAGGATACATAAATGCACATGCGACCTCGACCCACGTCGGAGATACAAACGAGGCAAAGGCTATATTCAACGTATTCGGCGACCGTCGCATTGAGGTGACCAGCACCAAGAGCCAGACCGGACATGAAATGTGGATGGCCGGCGCCAGCGAGGTCATCTATTCCATACTGATGATGAAGAACGACTTCATCGCCGGAAACATCAACTTCGAGAACCCGGACGAGGATTCTGCCAGACTGCTCATCCCGTCCTTTACCATAGAGAAGCGTTTCGATACCTTCCTCTCCAACTCCTTCGGTTTCGGGGGCACCAATTCCACACTCATAATTCGCAATCTCTGACAATGCCCGAGAGTGTAATAGTCATAGGCAGCGGTCTCGGGGGACTTCTCTCCGGTCTGCTCCTTGCCAGGCGAGGCATGGATGTCACTGTGCTGGAACAGTCCCGCAACATAGGAGGCTGCCTGCAATCCTTCCGCCGCAAATCCCACATCTTTGAAACGGGCCTCCATTTCGTCGGAGGGCTCGGCGAAGGAGGACGGATCAGGGAACGCTTCGAGGAGTGGGGACTTATGGATCTGCCCTGGGAAGCGCTTGAAGGTGAGGAGGTTGTGATAGGTGAGGATAGCTTCTTCCTGCCTTCGGGCTATGCTGCCTGCAAGGAGGCCCTGGCGTCCTATTTTCCTGCGGATGCAGACGTCGCTGCAGCCTGTCTGGACGACATCGCGGAGGTCTCGAACCGTTCGGGGGCGGATTTTGTACATACTCTGGAACTGCCTGCCCTGCAGTTTCTGCGCTCTCGCATCGGCAATCCTCTGCTTCTGAAGGTCATTTCCGGTACCTCTTTCAAGATGGAACTGGATGCGGACCGTCTCCCTCTCGGCATTTTCGCCCGCATTTTCGACCTGTCCATGCGCAGTCTCCACCGTCTCCGTGGCGGCGGCAGCCTTCTGGCGGAGGCCCTGGCATCGCAGATACGTGAACTCGGCGGCAGGATTCTTACGGGCCGGAAGGTGGTGGCTCTGGATATTTCGGAGGGCCGTGTCCATAGTGTCAGGACTTCGGACGCTATGTCATACCCGGCGGATATCGTGGTTTCTGATGTCCATCCTTCCGTCCTCGTCGAAATGGCGGGAGAGGGAATGCGCCGTTCATACAGGCAGCGCGTCGCTGAACTGAAGAACACCGCCGGCATATTCACGGCGAACATAGCGCTCTCCGACGATGCTCCGTCCCTTCCGAAGAGGTCCCTCTATGTACATACCTCCTCGGCGGATCTCTGGCGCCCGCGTACCGATGTGACCGAATCCGTGTGCGTCAGTTTCGGTGACCGCAGTGTGGATCTGATGACAAGGTGCATATCCGGGAACAGGGACCACATAGCCTCGGAGTGCATAGACCTCGTGTCCCGTCGGCTTCCGTGGCTGAAATCCTGTGTAGAGGACGTTTATACAAGCACCCCGGACACCTATTTCCGCTACACGGGCACCCCTGGAGGCTCAGCCTACGGAATACTGAAGGACTGCAATGATATCATGAGGACGATGCTTTCATCCAGAACCCCCGTCAGCAACCTTTTCCTCGCAGGTCAGAATGTAGGAATTCACGGCATCGCCGGGGTGACCGAATCGACTTGTTATACAGTGTCACAGATTGAAAATCAGTTAGGAATATGAAATATGCACTCGTAACCGGCGGCAGCCGCGGCATAGGACGCGCTGTTGTCCTCAGACTGGCCTCATTGGGCTACACGGTGATAATCAACTATGTGTCGAATGAAGACAAGGCCCGGGAAACCCTCGCGGCGGTAAGGGACGCCGGCGGTGACGGTGAACTGCTCAGATTCGACGTCTCCGATCCTGAGGCTACGTCAGAGGCCCTTTCCAACTGGCAGGAGATCCATCCGCAGGACTATATCGAGGTCCTGGTCAACAATGCAGGCATACGCAGGGACAATCTGATGGTCTGGATGGACAGGGAAGATTGGAACGCCGTGCTCCGTACTAATTTAGACGGTTTCTACAATGTTACTTCAGCTCTTCTCAAAGCTATGATTCTGCACAAGCGCGGGCGCATCATAAATATCGCATCCCTTTCGGGACTCAAGGGCATGCCGGGACAGACGAACTACTCGGCGGCAAAGGGCGGACTTATTGCGGCGACCAAGGCCCTGGCTCAGGAAGTTGGACGCAAGGGCGTGACCGTCAATGCGGTGGCTCCCGGTTTCGTGCGCACCGATATGGTCACGGGACTTGATGAGGCCGAACTCAGGAGGAATATCCCTATGAACCGTTTCGGCGAGCCTGAAGAGGTTGCGGCCCTGGTGGCTTTCCTGGCCTCTGACGATGCGTCCTATATCACGGGCGAATGCATTTCCGTCAATGGCGGACTGTATTCCTGACCATTGCCCGCCTTGCTGCCGTCGCCTGTCCGCCACCAATGGCCCGCTGCGTCTGCCTGGGACTGACAAAATGTCATCTTTTCGCCTCTGGCATCTGATTTGACTTTTGGACGGCGTCCGCAGGAGTCCTGCAGTATGGACTTCCGGACAGAATGCATAATGAATCAAAAACATAAAACAATGATCAAACCATTAGCAGACAGAGTTCTGGTCGAGCCTAAGGAGGCTGAGACCAAGACAGCGGGCGGTCTTTACATTCCTGACACCGCAAAGGAGAAACCTCAGCAGGGAACAGTCGTGGCTGCCGGCCCCGGCAAAAAGGATGAGCCTATGGAGGTGAAGGTAGGTGACACGGTTCTCTACGGAAAGTATTCCGGCACCGAGGTCAGCTACGAGGGCAAGAAATACCTCATCATGAAACAGTCCGACATACTCGCGACTCTGTAATCCATATATATATTATAGGAGAACAAAACCATGGCAAAGGAAATCAAATATACCACTGACGCCCGCACACAGATGAAGGAGGGCGTTGATGCACTCGCAAACGCAGTTAAGGTGACTCTCGGTCCAAAAGGACGCAATGTCATCATTGACAAGAAATTCGGCGCTCCGCACGTAACCAAGGACGGAGTTACCGTGGCAAAGGAGGTGGAACTCGAGAACCGTTTCGCCAATATGGGCGCGCAGATGGTCAAGGAAGTTGCTTCGAAGACCAACGACCAGGCCGGTGACGGTACCACGACCGCGACTGTTCTCGCTCAGGCCATCATCAATGTAGGTCTGAAGAACGTGACGGCCGGTGCCAACCCTATGGATCTGAAACGCGGTATCGACAAGGCTGTTGCCGCAGTTGTAAGCAGTCTCCAGGCTCAGAGCCAGGAAGTCGGAGAGGATTACTCCAAGGTGGAGCAGGTAGGTACCATTTCCGCGAACAATGACTCATATATTGGCAAGCTCATCGCCGATGCCATGTCCAAGGTCAAGAAGGACGGCGTCATCACTGTCGAGGAGGCCAAGGGTACCGAGACTGAGGTGAAGGTTGTCGAAGGTATGCAGTTCGACAGAGGCTATATCTCCCCTTACTTCATGACCAACAGCGACAAGATGGAGTCGGTTCTCGATGAACCTTCCATTCTCATCACAGACAAGAAGATTTCTTCGATGAAGGACCTTATGCCTATACTCGAGCCTATCGCAAGGGAGGGAAGGTCGCTGCTCATTATAGCCGAGGATGTGGATGGTGAGGCACTCACCACTCTCGTAGTCAACAAACTCCGCGGAACCCTCAAGGTCGCTGCCGTGAAGGCTCCGGGCTATGGTGACCGCAGAAAGGAGATGCTTCAGGATATCGCGACCCTGACGGGAGCAATCGTAATCTCCGAGGAGAGGGGCTTCACTCTTGAGAATGCAGCTCCGGACATGCTCGGAAAGGCTGAGAAAGTGGTCATCACCAAGGACAACACCACAGTGGTCAACGGTTGCGGCAACCAGGACGAAATCCATGAGCGCGCAGAGCTCATCCGCAAGCAGATTGAAACCACCACTTCCGATTATGACCGCGAGAAACTCCAGGAGCGTCTTGGCAAACTCGCCGGCGGAGTGGCCGTGCTCTATGTCGGCGCTGCGACCGAGGTCGAGATGAAGGAGAAGAAGGACCGCGTCGAGGATGCGCTCAGCGCTACCAGTGCCGCTGTCGAGGAAGGTATAGTTCCAGGCGGTGGAGTAGCATATATCCGCGCAGCCGAGGCTCTTGCAGACCTTCGCGGCGAGAACGAGGACGAGACTACGGGTATCCATATCGTGGCCAAGGCCATCGAGGAGCCTCTCCGTCAGATAGCTGCAAACGCAGGTGTCGAGGGCAGCGTCATCGTGAACAAGATCCGCGAGGGTAAGGGTGACTTCGGTTACAATGCGCGTACAGGCGAGTATGTGAATATGTTCGCTGCGGGTGTCATCGATCCTACCAAGGTTGCCCGTGTGGCTCTTGAGAACGCGGCTTCCGTTGCAGGAATGTTCCTGACTACCGAGTGCGCAATTGCAGACATTCCCGAGAAGGAGCCGGCTGTCCCAGCAGGCGCAGGTGCAGGAATGGGCGGAATGATGTAATGTTCCGGAAATTACCGCTACGGTCGGAATGACTGATATGAGATCGGCAGTCCTTGTGGGCTGCCGATTTTTGTAATATTTTTGCAGGACTATGAAACTCGTGCTTTATATCCTTGCGGCAGCGGCCGCAGTATTCTGCGGCTCTTCCAGGACGGCCGCTGACAGGCTCTATGTCAATCCGGTTCTGAATCAGGACTGGCCTGACCCGACCGTATGGGAGGCAGACGGTACATACTATACCGTTGCCACCGGGGTCAGTACAATCTTTTCAAGCAAGGATCTCGTCAACTGGACGGACTTGAAAAAGGCTCCTCTGAGCCCTGAAGCGATGGAAGCTGCAAAGTCGATGGGAAGGATGTTCTGGGCTCCGGATGTGGTTAAGATAGGCGACACTTATATGCTTTACCTTACCTGCTACAATGCAGACGTCGACAGCCGCATTGTGGCGTTCTCTTCTGCGGCTCCCGATGGCCCGTTCGAGTTTGTCGGCAAGATTACCGACAGCAAGGAAACCGGAATCAAGGACACCATTGACCCTGAGGTCGTGGTAGATCCCGCTACCGGGAAGACCTGGCTGTTTTTCGGCAGCGTGGGCAAGGGACATCGCGTCCGGCTGCTGGATGATGGAACGGCCGTGGCTCCGGGTGCGGAGTATGTCCATGTTTCCGGAATCGACATCAATGACGACAGATCGCGCTCCCGCGTCTTCGAAGGTGCGTATCTCCATTTCCATAAGGGATACTGGTATCTCTTCGTAAGTTCCGGTCATTACGGTGATGGGTCATATTCCGTCAAGGTAGGAAGGAGCAGGACCCTTGAGGGGGAGTTCCTCGCAAAGGACGGCCGCAGGATGACAGACGGATACGCCACCGTGATTCTCTCCAGTCCTGAGGGTGCACGCTTCGCAGGCCCGGGTCACAACGGTGAAATCTTCACCGACAGGAAAGGGAACGACTTCATGCTTTACCATTGCCACGATCTTGAGAGCGGGAGCAAGCGCGCCAGGTATATGTTTCTCCAGCAGATATTTTGGGACAGGCAGGGCTGGCCATATTTCAAGCCCGGCAGCCCTGTTCACAGCAGCTTGAAACCTCAGCTATAGGTTCAATATCCTTCCTCTTCAGTCATGTGGCTGCGGATACTGTCCGTTCTGACTGCCGCCGGCAGTTGCTGTTTGCTGTCGGTTGTAGCCTGCTGCCGCCGCAATTCCGGTTGGAGCCAATGTCTCGAAATCGATGCAATCATCAGTGCCCGGTAAACGTTCCGGGGCACTAATGCGATGAAATCAAAAATTTTCGCAAAAAAGATTCAGAAAAATTTGTTTGGAATGAAATAAAGCGTACCTTTGTGCCCGCTTTGGAAAAAGCCATCATTCAGGCTTATGTTCGGGGCGCGTTTTGAGAGCGAAAGTTCAAAAAAAACGAAAAATAAATTTGCAGGTAATGAAAAAGTTCGTACCTTTGCAATCCGCGCCTCAAAAAATGGCGCAAAGAAAAAAGAGTTCATTGACAAGACTGAAAGAACAAGTACAAGCAAGTACCGAAACAAATCTGTAACAGATTAAGAATTCGAGAAGCGTTAATTCTAATGATGGAATTGACAGTCAGGTTATCAAGCTAG
>JAEDEB010000085.1 GCA_016293535.1 Bacteroidales bacterium
CGCCAGTAGTAAGGGCAGATTGCCGGCACGTTGATTCTCTCGTCGGCAGGATCGCCCTTGCGACGGAGTTCAGGGCTGATGGACAGCCAGTCCTGCAGAGGCAGGATGACGAGCATGGCCGGCGAATGGAGATGCTGCTCGAGTATGCGGCGGCACACCCAGTCCTCACAGAAATAAGGCGCAGGGCCCTGGAAGCCGAGAGCCTCGTTGTAGAATCGCTGGCTCAAGGCGCGGTCCTCCTCCCACCATGCCCTTATCGGGTTCATATCGTGGGTCGAAGTCGTGCACACGCAGTTGTACGGATACCACGCCGGATTTCCGAAAGTCTGTTTCGGATCCTTCGGCATCCTCTGTATCTCGAGCGAAAGAATGTTCATGGATGACATCACCTCCGGGACGCAGGCCGGAATCATACCGAGGTCCTCGCCGCAGACGAGCATGCTTGTGGAACCGAGCAGGGCGGACAGTCTCTTCACCGCAATCTCCTTCCAGAACGCATTGTGACGGCGGAAATAGAAATCGTTATAGAGTTCGCCGAGCTCCTTCTGGGCATCGATTCTCGGATGGTACCATCCCGGACGGTGCGGGTCCTCGATGAACAGGTGCATCCTGTTGCCGTAGCCCCAGCTCCTGAGTTCGTCGCCGGAGTACGGCAGAGCCGGAGTGAAATGACCCTCCAGACCGCTCTTCTGAGGAATAGGAATCTCCCAGATACGGAAGAAACCGAGTATATGGTCAATCCTGAATGCATCGAAATATTCGTTCATCTTTGCAAGGCGATTCCTCCACCATGCGAAACCGTCCTTCTCCATCTCCTCCCAATTATAGGTAGGGAAGCCCCAGTTCTGTCCGTCGGCAGAGAAGGCATCAGGCGGCGCACCGGCCTGCGAGTCCATGTTGAACAGGTGCGGGAACTGCCATGCATCGGCGCTGGTGCGTGAAATTCCGATAGGGAGGTCGCCCTTGAGCACGACGCCGTGTTCGTGTGCATAGTTCCTCACCTCGCGGAGCTGGAGGTCGAGATGGTACTGGACAAAGCATACGAAGTCGATGGCCTTCCTGTTGGCTTCGCAGTAGCAGTTGAGTTTCGCTTTGGTGAATTCGGCCATATCGCCCCACTGCGAGAAATCCGCCGTTCCATATTCATCGCGCAGGGCGCAGAAAGCGGCGTAAGGGATGAGCCATTCCTCATTTGCTTTCTTGAACTCCTTGAAGGACTTTCTGCGGAGAACCTTTGCGCCCGTAGCCTCGAAAGCCTGACGGAGATACTCCGACTTGGCCTTGTTGACCTTCACATAATCTATCTTGTCGAGTCCGTTGAGTTTCTTCTTCAGGTCCCTGAACTTTTTGTCGGGAACCACGCCCGCAGCTTCGAGGTTGATGAACTGCGGATGGAGGGCGAAGGTCGAATTGGCGTTGTATGGGTACGAGTCCATCCAGTCGCCAGTGATGGTCGTGTCGTTGATAGGGAGCAGCTGGATGACGCTCTGTCCCGTCTTCTCAGCCCAGTCCACCATCAGTTTGAGGTCGAGGAACTCGCCCGTTCCGAAATCGTTCGCGGAGCGCAGGGCAAATACCGGAATCGCGGTGCCGGCACCCTTCCAGCCCGGAATGTCGGACCAGGAATCATTCACGGCTATAGTGTCGCCTGTCACAGGGGCAGCGGCCTTGAGAGTGTGCAACCTCCACTCGTGACGTGTGGACACGCCGGCGGTCCTTACCTCATAATAATACTCCACAGAAGCCTTGCCTGAGAAGAACTCGTCCCTGTCCACGCTCACAGACCATTTCCCGTCAGCGACGTAGGACATGTTATAGGACTTCTCCCCGCTGCGCAGGAAGAGATCCTCTCCCCAGCGGGTCTTATACTCAATGCTGAATACCAGTTTCATACTTATTGTTTTTTCAGATATTTCCAGTTAAGAACGGGAAGGATAAAGGCGAGCGCCGCAGCGGCGAGCCAGAAGACGGACACCGGAAGGAAATCATAGGAGCCGTCCGCGCCCTGGAATCCCTGGATAAGGTATCCGCTGGTCACATCCTGAAGCGAAGCCGCCACATAGCTCGAAATCCCGACTATGCCGAGAGCCGCCCCCGTTGCCTTGCGAGGCACGAAATCCAGAGCCATCAGTCCTGCCACTATACAGTAGAGCACCCCTATCGCCAGAGAGAACAGGGATACATAAAGTATGTTCATCACATAGCCGCCACCGAGGAAGAGGAAGGCCCCGAGGGAAAGGAAGCCCACAACGCCGGAAATTATGGCCGGCATTATTCTGTCACCCTTGAACACCCTGTCGGAAAGCCAGCCCGCAGCAACGGTGCCGAGAATCCCGAAGGCTGCCGACCACGCCACTATCTGGGTCGCCGAGCTGAGTTCGAAACCTTTGGCCTTCTGGAGAAAGAGGACTCCCCATCCGGTTATGGCATATTTGGTTATATATATGAATGCACTCGAAAGGGCTATGACCCAAATTCCGGGATGGCGGAGAAGTTCGCGGTGGAGAATCCCCACTTCCTTTTCGTCATCCGCGACTGTCTTCTCGCTGGACAGGTCCTGAATGGACGGAAGTCCCTTGCTCTCGGGGGTGTCGCTCATGAAGATCAATGCCACGACACCTCCGACTGCGCCGATTATGGAACTGATTATGAAGCAGTTAGCCCAACCAAGGCTGGCGACAAGCAGGCCGAGGACGTTGAAGGTGATGAACTCTCCCACATAAGGAGTCGCGCAGAAAATGCTGTACCATGTACCCCTCTCGGACTTTGGGAACCAGCGCGAAAGGCTGATCACTCCCGGAGGAGACCCCATCGACTGCGCCCAGCCATTGCTCCCCCAGAGCAGCGCGAAGGAGAGCATCATCACGAAAGAAGGCACTGCAATGAAGCCTGAAAGGAGGCCGAGGGCGCCGAGAACGAGGTTTATCAGGGCGGAGAAAATGATGCCCGTCGCCATGAACTTGCGGATGTTGCAATAATCCGCAATGAATCCGTTCACGAACTTGCCCACGGCATATATCAGAAGCATTGCCGAGCCTATGACTCCAAGTTCTCCCGCCGTGAGGACTCCCTCGTCGATAAGAGGCTGCTTGACCACGCTGAGGGCCATCCTGCAGACATAATACAAGCTGTAAGTCACAGCCGCTCCCCAGAATGTCCTGCTTCTGAGACGTCTGTAAGTCATTTCAGCCTCGGACTGGGGGAGTTTCTCCGCAGATGCGTCGCTCACTTTGTAGAAATCGAAAATCTTCATCACTGATTCGGCAATCTTGAAAAACACTACAGATCTGAAACTGGCTGTTTCTCAGATTACTGTTGATTACTTACCTGTAATTCTTCTGATTATTCACAAAAGTAAGAAATCAATCAGAAACATCTGGTCCAGCAGACAGTTCCTCCCCTACGTACGGCTCAATCGAACCGACAGACAGCCCGAATTTGCAGACGAACTGCATGTGTGTCCGGCGCTGAGTAACTTTTAAAGGAACATTACCATATAGATTGGAATATACTCTACCCCGTTCTCCCGTTTGTAGTCTTTCGTATATATGACGTATCTATTCATAATACGCTCAGAGTACTTTGCGCAGAACTGATCAAGAGACTTATGCGTTTTATATCCTGATGACTTCACCTCGATAGGTGAAATCTTGTACTTGTCTGTAATGATAAAATCTACTTCATAGTACTTCTTGCCTTCTGCATATGGAATGGTATGATAGAACAAATTCTTACCGGTTGCAGTCAGCATCTGGGCCACCATGTTTTCATACACATAACCAAGATTGGTGCTGAGCTTATCATTTAAGAGCTTTTCATAAATGAGGTTTTCAGTAACGACGTTATCCTTGAAAGCCAATGTCACGAACAGTCCGGTATCGGACGCATACATCTTGAAGCATTCCAGTTCCTTAGTCAATGCAAGTCCTACATTCGGGTCGTTTGAATGATATGCAACATTTGTCGTCTTCGAATCGGCCATATCATTGATAATCCCGAGAACTCTGTCGACTTTTTCATCCGGTATGGCAGAACCGACCTGATAACGAGATGCATTACGGCTTAACTGTGCAGGTATTGCATCATACAATGCCTTCGCTCTGCCTGAAGAATCCAATTTGATGAAATCCTCCTCATAGAGTGATATGATATCTCTCTTAGCCAGATCAACATCTGCAAAGTTGTTTGTCTTTATGTACGCTGCGACTGCCTGTGGCATACCTCCTACCAACATGTACATGCGGAAATCGCGCATCAACTTACGATGTGCTGCCTGGCCTAAAGACATCTTTTTCTCAAAAGCAGTTCGTAGCAGCGGGATTGTAGTCGTGTCTCCCAATGCCCACTTGAACTCCTCGTAGTCCATCGGATACATGCTGACTTTTGTCTCCTCACTTGGAATAAGAATCTTTTTGCTCTTTGACTTTACGGATATCAATGAACCAGTCTCGATGTAGTCATATCGATGGTCTTTTACAAGATGCTTTATGGCCTGTCGTGCAAGGGGTTGTAACTGAACCTCATCAAATATGATGAGTGAGTCCCTTTCATAAAGAGTTTTCTGAAAAATGAATTGGAGCCTTATGAAAATATAATCAAGATCAGAAACATCCTTGAACAGATCATGTACCTCCTGAGAAACCTTTGAGAAATCAATGAGTATATAAGACTTATATTCACGACGGCCGAACTCTTCTGCTATTGTGGATTTGCCGACACGTCTGGCTCCTTCTATCAACAGAGCGCTATCACCGTTACGTTCCTTCTTCCATTTGAGCATCGTGTCATAAATCTTTCTCCTGAATGGGGTCATCTTATCTTCCATAATGTCTTTAATTTTCACCGAAATTACATCGTTATATATTCCCCACCAAATTTATTTCTTCATTTTGCCGTTTTCCACCAAATTTTTAGAAGGAATTTGCCGCTTTCCACCATATTTGGGTGTAACGGAGACGATTTGTCCCCGTGGTCGCAGCCGTAATCTTTTTACCGGACACTGATGGACGAACTGCAAAAAAGAACCGGTTCCCTCCCCAAGGAACCGGTTCCCGTATATAAAACGAACTTAACAAATAGACACGAAAACGAAGTTTCGCTTGTCCAATACAAAGGTAACAATCTTTATTCTATTTGCAAGCACTTATTACAAATTCCAACAAAATTTTTAAAGAGAACTTAAATTCATTTCGTTGACAATGTTCTTTCCTTCCGGAGTGTAGGCAAAATCCATACGGGCTGCAGCAGCCTCCTCGACCTTTCTGCGGACGACCTTGGAAGTACTGTTCATCTGTCCGTTAGCCTGGGTGAACGGTTCCGGAAGAACGCAGACTGCAGCAGGGAGCCAGCGGTCAGGGAACTGTCCCGCGTGGCTTCCGCCCTTGCGGAACATGTTGACCTCCTCCTGAAGCTTCTCAAGCATCTTCGTCTTTGCCTCTGTGGAATCAAGGTCGAGAGCAGGGAATTTCGTCTTCACATACTCCCTGAGGGCATCCTTGTTCGGAACCATAAGAAGTATGGTGTAAGGATTCTGGTTGTTGTGAAGCACTGCCCCGTCGATAAACTTGGAAGACTCGACATATGACTCCTCCATCAGCTCAGGAGAATACTTCTCACCGTCGGATGAGATGAGCAGAGCCTTGAAACGGCCAACGACATAGAGCATTGTCGTATCCTCCGGCCAGAGATAGCCCATATCGCCGGTGTGAAGCCAGCCGTCCCTGAGGGTCTCGGCGGTACTCTTCGGATTGCGCCAGTAGCCGGCCATCACATTCTCGCCCTTTATCACAATCTCACCGAGCTCACCGGCAGGCAGGGTCTTGCCATCTGCATCGCAGATCTTGCACTCGAGCGGCTGAACGATGCGTCCGGACGAGCCCATCACATAGCGGACCGGAGAGTTCGCGCAGATGATAGGGGTAGCCTCGCTGAGGCCGTAACCCTGATAGATAGGAACTCCGATTGCGCAGTAATACCTCTGGAGATCGATGTCCAGAAGGGCGCCGCCGCCCACGAAGAACTTCATCCTGCCTCCGAACGCAGCTTCGCGCACGCTCTTGAACACGAGCTTGTCCATAAGAGCCATGATCGGTTTTCTCCAGAAATTGATTCCGCCCCTGTTGTATACTTCCCTGTTGTAGGCGATTGCGTTCCTGAGCGCGAAATGATAGAGCTTCTGCACGAAAGGACTCTTCTTTCTTATGCCGGACTCGATTCCCTTCTTGAAGTTCTTGCTGATGGCCGGAACGGAGAGCATTATGTGTGGACGAACCTCCTTGAGAGTGGTCGGAATGTTTCGGAGGGCCTCCATTCCGCCCTTACCCGCAGGAACGGTTGCTATGGATGCGCCGTAATACATCATGATGTAGAATCCCGCAACGTGGGCGAAGCAGTGGTCGAGAGGAAGCACTATCAGCATCACATAATCCTGAGGGATGCCGATGACCGTGGAAGCCTGCTCCACGTTTGCAGTGTAGTTCCTGTGGGTCAGGAGTATGCCTTTAGGATCAGCGGTCGTTCCGGACGTATAGCTGATGGTGGCGTAGTCGTCTGGGAGTATGCTTCTTCCCCTCTCGAGGAAGGTCTCTTCATTGTCCTTCAGATACGCATCGCCTGCGCTGGCTATGTCATTGATAAACACTTCCTTATCCTGAAGGGGAACGTCATCGAGAACGATGACGCGCTCAACATCCGGACACTGGTCAAGTATTGCGCGCACCTTGTGGAGGTGGTTTCTTGAAACTATGATATACCTTGCCTGCGAATGCTGAATCCTGAAAAGGAGTTCTGCCTCCGAAAGACCCACGGAGAGGGGAACGCTGACGCCTCCAGCATAAAGGAGACCGAGTTCTCCGATAATCCAGAGATTGCGGCCTTCCGAAAGAAGGGCAACCTTGTCACCTTTCTCAAGTCCTATGGACATAAGTCCCGCACCTACCCTGTAGGCTTCCTTTCTGGTCTGTCCAAACGTGGTTTCAGTCCATATACCGTCCACCTTTTCGCGGAGGAATGTGTTGCCTTCGTACTTCGAGCAGTACTTCTCGACAAACTGGATAAGAGTGATTCTTTCTGCCATTTCTAATGTATTTGGTTGATTCGTTGTTGTAGGTTTC
>JAEDEB010000086.1 GCA_016293535.1 Bacteroidales bacterium
TTCCTCTGCAACGGCTCGAGACATACGAAATCGGTGATTATGGCGTATAGGGTTCTCCTGTCGCTGCTCGTCTTTGTGGGCTCGCTGCTTGCCCTCGACGTGGTTTGGGCGCTGGTCGATTTCTTCATGGTCATAATGACCGTATGCAATCTCATAGCCATACTGCTGCTCGGCAAATACGCCCTGCGGCTGCTTGATGATTACAGGGCCCAGAGGAAGGCTGGTAAGGATCCCGTATACGACGGGAATACCTGCCCGGAGATTGCAGAGGTGACTGAGTGCTGGACGGAAACTACACTATAAACTATGATAACCAGACGTAATTTTCTCAGGACAGCAGGCGCTGCAACGGCCGCGTTTGCTGTAGGTAACACGCTGAATGCGTGCAAGAATGCGGTCAACGCGGGCAAGTCGGTGGCTGCAGCGGTTGTGACACCGGGAACAAAGGTGAATGTCGCCCTCGTGGGTGTTGGCCACAGGGGCAATGAAAATGCAAAGTGCATAGAAGCGACAGGACTCGCGAATGTCGTTGCACTCTGCGACGTCAATATGGGCGCGCCGCATACCCTCGAGGTTATGGGCATGTACCCGGGCGCAAGGCAGTTCAAGGATTTCAGGAAGATGTTCGACGAGATGGGCAAGTCCATAGAGGCTGTCTTCATCTCCACTCCTGACTTCTCCCATTTTCCTATTGCCATGAGGGCCATCAAGGAAGGCATACACGTCTACTGCGAGAAACCTCTCTGCCGTACCTTCCACGAGAACGCCCTCCTTATCGAGGCTGCCAAACGCCATCCTGAGGTGGTTACCCAGATGGGCAACCAGGGCCATTCCGGGGAGAACTATTTCCAGTGGAAGGCCTGGACCGAGGCCGGTATAATCAAGGATGTGACCCGCATCGATGCCCATATGAACAATCCGAGGCGCTGGCATTCCTTCGATCCGGCAACAGGCCGTTTCCCGGAGGCGGATCAGATGCCTCAGACCATGGACTGGGATGTATGGCTGGCTCAGTGCATGCACCACGACTACTCCCTGCTCTTCGACGAGGGAAACTGGCGCTGCTGGTATGATTTCGGAATGGGCGCACTCGGCGACTGGGGAGCTCATATCTTCGACACGGCCCACGAGTTCCTCGACCTGGGACTTCCTACAGAGGTCGGAATGGTCAAGGCTGAAGGCCACAACGACTATTTCTTCCCTATGAGTTCGACCATACGCTTCCGCTTCCCGCGCAGGGGAAACAAGCCGGCCTGCGAACTCACCTGGTACGACGGAGTGGACAATTTCCCGGAACTCCCAGAAGGATACGGCGCGAGTGAACTTGCAGACATTCCTTCCGTTGACGGGAAGGCCTATGTTCCGCAGAAACTCAATCCGGGTAAAATCATCTACAGCAGGGATTACATCTTCAAGGGTTCCTCCCACGCTGCTCCTCTGCACATCATTCCGGAGGAGGTGGAGAAGCAGCTTCAGGATGAGCACAAGCTTCCTGAGGTGCCTGCAAGCCCTTCGAATCATTACGAGAACTTCCTGAAGTCCTGTATGGGACTCGAGAAGACGAGGTCGCCGTTCGAGAAGGCCGGAGTGCTTTGCCAGGTAATGAACCTCGGAGTGATTGCCCAGCGCCTGAACACCACCTTCAAGTTCGACCGTCTTTCAGGCGAAATCATAGACAATCCATTTGCAAATGCCCTCCTGACAGGCATCCCTCCGCGCAAGGGCTGGGAAGATTATTATGTACTCTAATTTCTTATAGCATGAAAGCATCAAAAGGAATTGCTGCCGCTCTCTGCGGTGTTGCATTGTGCTTTGGCTCCTGCAAGACGGAGCCTCATTTCGACCCCGATTCATTCATCCCTTGTGAGCTTCCCAACCAGCTTAGCGAAAAGCAGATGGAGCTCGGATGGGTACTTCTCTGGGAAGGCTCTGACACAGAGGCTTGGACGAGTGCAAAGGACATTGGCCTGACTTTCCCTCAATGGGGATGGTTCGTTGAGGACGGCCAGCTCTGCGTTGAGGAGAACGGAGGCCGGGAGTCTTCCAACGGCGGAGACATAATGACGTTCGAGATGTTCGAAAATTTCTGGCTCTCAGTCGATTTCAAACTCACTCCAGGGGCAAACAGCGGAATCAAGTATTTCGTCAACCCTGAACTTTTCCCTTCCACCGGCTCTGCTATAGGATGTGAGTACCAGATACTTGACGACGAACTCCACCCGGATGCGAAGCTCGGCGTAAACGGCAACCGCACCCTCGCTTCCCTGTATGACCTCATTCCTGCGGACAAGGAGAATGTCGAGTACGAAAAGTACGGCTGGAATACGGCATGGATAGTGGTGCAGGACAATATGGTAAGCCACTGGCTCAACGGGACAAAGGTCCTCGAATATGACCGCTTCAGCCCTGAGTTCGATGAATACGTCAGGAACAGCAAGTTCCGCGACAGGGAGGGCTTCGGCAAGCTCGACTCGGGACACATACTTCTCCAGGACCACGGAAACGAGGTCCGTTACAGGAATATAATGTTAATGAAACTGGAATAATCCTATGGCAGACAAAGCAGTGTTTGACGCCCGCACCCTGGGCGCACCGAAGATGGCCGTGCTCGGCCTCCAGCACCTTTTCGCAATGTTCGGTGCCACGGTACTGGTGCCGATGATTACCGGACTGTCGATGTCCGCGACCCTTCTTTTCGCGGGACTCGGCACCATTATCTTCCACCTTCTCACCAAGATGAAGGTTCCTGCCTTCCTCGGTTCCTCCTTTGCCTTCATAGGCGGTTATGCAGGTGTAGTACAGATTGCCGGTGAGGCTCCATACGGTCTCACTATGGCCCAGGCCCTTCCTTATGCCTGCATTGGCGTGTTCTGCGCAGGTCTGATGTATTTCGTGCTTGCAGCCCTCTTCGCAGTTTTCGGCACCCGCAGGGTGATGCGCTTCTTCCCTCCTATAGTGACGGGACCTGTCATCATTGCCATCGGTCTCACCCTTTCGGGTTCAGCCATCAACAGCTGTATGGACAACTGGTGGATAGCTCTCGCTGCCATACTCATCATCATAGTCTGCAACATCTGGGGCAAGGGAATGATAAAGATCATCCCCATACTCCTCGGTGTCATCGGCTCGTACATACTTGCCTGCTGCCTCGGCAAGGTGGATTTCACCCCTGTAAGGGAAGCGGCCTGGATAGGACTTCCTTTCCGTATGCAGAATACAGCAATAGCCGTTTTCAAGTCTCCGGACTGGAGTCTCATAATCACTGCCATAATCACGATTCTGCCTATCTCGCTTGCCACAATGGTTGAGCATATAGGCGACATGTGCGCCATTTCCTCCACTACGGGACGCGATTATCTCAGCGACCCCGGTCTTCACCGCACACTGATGGGAGACGGTCTGGCAACAGCCCTTGCCTCCGCTTTCGGAGCTCCGGCCAATACAACCTATGGCGAGAATACAGGCGTGCTCAACATCACGCAGGTTTTCGATCCCCGGGTAATACGCATTGCAGCATTCCTTGCGATACTTCTTTCCTTCTGTCCTAAGTTTGCTGCGGCGGTCAGCACCATGCCTGTTGCCACCGTGGGCGGAGTGTCGCTGGTATTGTATGGAATGATTTCGGCTGTGGGAGTCCGCAACGTGGTCGAGAACAGGGTGGATTTCACCAAGTCACGCAATGTCATCATAGCAGCCCTCATACTCGTTCTCGCGATAGGCATTGCCTATGGGCCAGGCACCGTCGGAATCGGTTCCGTTAAGTTTTCCGGCCTCGCCGTGGCTGCCATTGTAGGAATTATCCTGAACGCAATACTGCCCGGGAAGGATTATGAGTTCGGGAAGGATGCCAAAGGCGACAGCGCTGTCAATTTCGAGATTGGACAGGACCGGGGTGTGAAACTTTGAAAATTTCTGCTACATTTGTCCCATAAGTGTTGTGCTATCAGGTAGTGATACATCATTTAAGGGAAAATGTACCATATCAAGGATGATATCAGAATGAAGAGGTCGGCAGACAAGATTCTGTCGGCCCTTCTTTCTTGTATGAAGACAAAAAATTTTGCATCTGTGACCTTCAGCGACCTTCAGCGCGCAAGCGGTGTGGGAAGGTCCACTGTCTACCGTCTCTTCGATTCCACTGTCGACATACTCAGCTATGGCTGTGATCTTTTCGCGGAGAACCTGAACAGGAAGTTCAAGGCAGTTCTGAGCAAGTCTCCCACGCCAAGGGAATTCGTCCTCTTCATTTTCGGGGAATGGATGAACGAATCCGAACTTCTCTACAGTGTCATTGCCAGCAGGAGGGGAGACGTGCTCGAGAGGGCTCTTGTCAAGCACAGGATGGAATTCAGGGCAATAGGACACTTCGATATCGACGAGGTTCAGCAGCAGTATGTAAAGGAGGGCCTTGCCGCTCTTATGGCGGCGATTCTCAAGGTGTGGATAAGAAACGGAAAGAAGGAAACCCCTGAGCAGCTCGTCAATCTTTTTGAGATGTTTTCCAAAAATCTTGAATAATATGCCGTTACTGACTATCGAAGATATGGAGCATGCATGTTCTCTGTTCAAGGGAAGTGCAGGCAATGCTTTCGGACATTTTCTGATGAAACTGCTTTCCGTCGACAAGCTCAATGACCTCTATGACAGGAATGCTGCCAGTCTCGGTCCTGATTTCGCACGGGCCGTCCTCGAGGACATAGGCGTCAGATACGAAGTACTTAACCGGGAGGTTCTCTCCAGACTTCCGGCGGGACCTTTCATCACGGTCAGCAATCACCCTTACGGGAGCCTGGACGGTCTGATGCTCGTTGACCTGTTCGGGAGCATACGCCGGGATTTCAAGGTTATCGTCAACAGTATACTGGCCCGCATAAAAGCCCTCGACGAAAACCTCATCTGCGTAACCCCTACCGGAACCGAAAGGACAGCGCCTACAGCTGACAGTGTAAGGGGCATAAAAAATGCAGTAAAACACATCCGCTCCGGACATCCTTTGGGGATATTTCCCTCAGGCGCCGTTTCCGACCTCAGTCTCAGGGACCGCCGTATCAGGGACAGGGAATGGCAGGAGCCGGTGATACGGATGATAAAGATTTTGAATGTGCCGGTTGTGCCTGTCCATTTCCTTGACCGCAACTCGAACTTCTATTATTCCCTCGGGCTGATAGACTGGAGAGTAAGGCTCGCAAGGCTTCCGGCGGAGGTTTTCAACAAGAGGGGAAAACAGACCAGGATTGCCCTTGGAGAAATCATAATGCCGGAGCGCCTGTCTTCCTTTGAAGACCTGGGAGAGTTAAGAAGCTTTTTGAGAAATATGGTTTACAATCAGTATTGATATGGAAAAGAATGGAAAGCAGGCCGTGAGGATTCAGACTTCTGTCCTCAACGCGCTTGAAAAGAAAGTGCTTGTATATCTTGCGGAGCGTCAGCCCAAATGGATGACCTCCGATCTGATGACCCTTATCGGTTCCTTTGGTGCTCTTGTCATCGCTGTCGGATACATTCTCTCAGCATGGAACATCAATTTCCTGTGGCTCAGCTCTCTTGGCTTTGTAATCAACTGGTATGGAGACTCCCTGGACGGAACTCTCGCCCGCGTGCGCAAGACTCAGAGGCCTGTTTACGGCTATTATCTTGACCATACGGTCGACACCATCAACGAGATGCTCATCTTCGTCGGGGTCGGACTTTCCGGACTCATGCATCTGGAAATCGCGCTCTTCGCCCTGATAATCTATCTGCTGATGACCATCAACGTCAGCATAAATGCCCATCTCAAGAGCGAGTTCAAGCTTACCTATGCCAAGCTCGGACCTACAGAGTTCAGGATCATAATGATAGTCATCAATGCCCTGTTCGCCCTTATCCGGCCGCTGAGGGAATTCTCACATTCATTTACCGTTTTCGGACACGAGTTCGTGTTCGGGGCTCTGGATTACATAGGTTTGGCAATCGTTGCCCTTCTTGCGGCGCTCCATCTGTCTACGGTTCTCAGCGATATCAGGGGTTATGCTGAAATCGACCCCATGCCGAAGCGGGAGGACGAAGAGTAACGGTAACTGTTTTCTGTAAATCAGGATGGAACTGAGGAAACTGCTGATGAGGTATGTCAGGTTTGTGGGTACCAGTATTGTGGGAACGCTGGTTGACACTCTCGTACTGTGGCTGCTTTCAGACTATGTATTTACAAAAGGATACTGGGGAGAGTATGTGGTCTCCCCAGTAATTTCCTTTCAGTGCGCGCTTGCAGTAAACTTCCTGATTTCCTATTTCTATGTTTGGAAGGACAGGTCGCATGGGTCTCCCGGATCCGTCTGCAGGCGAATGCTGATTCTTTATCTTGAATACAATCTTTCCTGCTCGCTCATCTTCCTTGTCAGGATGGGCATCCTGACTCTCATAGGAAAGTTTACCGGCTGGGACGTTGTGATTTGCAATCTTCTCGCAGTCTGCGTCTCCGGCATCGTCAACTTCACTATAAGCAATCTCTTCATTTTCAAGAGAAAGAGCGTCGGTTGACCGCCCGCGTCAGGCGGCGCTGTAACGCTACAGAGCCGCTGACATCTCAGACGCTGTCCGCAGAGCGGACCCAGTACGGGTATATGCGTCTTCGATGTCAGCGGCCCTGTCAGCTATTACCATATACCTCAGGCGCGGGTGGAACCGAAGGGGAGGAAACTCATCTTCAGGAGGCGCCAGTGGGCTTTGGCGAAAGGAATGCCTATGATGGTGATTGCGCAGAGCACTGCCATGGTAAGATGGAAGACAGCTACCTCCCACCATCCGGTGAGTATCCATATTATGTTGAAACCTACCTGAAGGCAGCCGGAATCCGACATCACTTCGACATCCCTTCCGAAAGGACAGAGGGCAAGGCCTGCCAGTTTGAAAAGCTGGATGCCGAAAGGTATGCCCACTATCGTGATGCACATAAGAAGTCCGAAGAATGCATAATAGAGGGCGATAAGGAATCCGCCCAGAATGAACCAGAGAATGTTGCCTATAATGCTCATTGTTCCGAGTGTTATATACAGTTCTGCAAGTTATGCAATCTTCGGTGATTTTGTTT
>JAEDEB010000087.1 GCA_016293535.1 Bacteroidales bacterium
GTGTTCCGCAACGAGGCCATCTCGGCCCGCGCCCACTGCATCTTCCATCAGGTCGAAGGACTTTACATAGACGAGAACGTCAGCTTCGCGGACATGAAGCAGGCCATACTTCTCTTTGCACGCGAGATGTTCGGAGCGGATACGAGGATAAGGATGCGCCCGTCCTATTTCCCGTTCACCGAGCCTTCCGCAGAGGTGGACGTAAGCTGCAACATCTGCAAGGGCAAGGGCTGCAACGTCTGCAAGGGAACAGGCTGGCTTGAGATTCTGGGTTGCGGAATGGTTGACCCCAACGTGCTCAAGGCTTCCGGCATAGACAGCGGAAAGTACAGCGGCTTCGCCTTCGGAATGGGCGTTGAGAGGATAGCGATGCTCAAGTGGCAGGTCAAGGACCTGAGGAACTATTTCGAGAACGACCTGCGCTTCCTCAAGGAATTCGAAACATCGATTTAGGGAGGAGTCCGGCTCAGAAGAGTTCAGAAGAGGGTCGGCTCAAGCTCCTTCGGATGAAAGGATCTACGGTGGTACGGAGTCATTCCGTACCGCCGTATTGCGTCGATATGGGCCGGAGTCGGATAGCCCATATTGCTGTCCCATCCGTATTCGGGATATTCCAGAGCTATTTTCCGCATATACTCGTCGCGCCAGGTCTTCGCCAGCACAGATGCTGCGGCGATGGGCGCGTACTTGCCGTCACCCTTCACCACGGTTGCATAGTCGCCGATGCGGTATTTCCCGAAGGGGCGGAAACGGTTTCCGTCTATGAGAAGGAATTCGGGAGCGGGGTCGAGCCTGAGTACGGCGCGCTGCATTCCCGCAATCGATGCGTTCAGTATGTTCATGCTGTCGATTTCGGACGCATCCACGGCTTCCACCGCGTAGGAAACGGCCTCCTCCTCGATCACCCGGCGGAGCAGGTCCCTCGATCGTTCGGTCATTTTCTTGGAGTCGTTGAGCAGGGGATGATGGAAATCTTCCGGCAGAATTACGGCCGCAGCGAAGACTGGTCCGGCGAGAGGGCCCCTTCCGGCCTCGTCGCAGCCCGCTTCGAGCAGGTCCCCGTGCATATGGTTCAGAAGATGGATTTCCTTGTGCATGGGCACAAAGTTAATCATTCGCTTTTTTGCTCAACATCCCCAGTTTTTCCCTCTCGTGCATGAGGTTCTCCTGCAGGGCGGTGATGAGCTCGGCCTTTACGGAGTTCATCTCCTTGAGATCCCTGATTTCACGGGACATCCTCTCTTCGTTCTCGCGGTAGGAGTCCAGCTTGGACAGATAATCAGACTGGACGTCACTGACGCTGAGTCCTGCGTCCGACGGTTCATATCCCAAAAGTATGAATTCCTCGCTGCATCCGTATGCCCGGGCGAGTCCGGGGAGGTATTTCATGAGAGAATCCAGATTCCCCCTTTCCAGTCTGTAAACGGTAGCACGCGTAATCTCCAGCAAGTTTGCGACTTCAGTCACCGACAAATCTTTTCCTGTTCTGAGCCTTACAAGCCTGTGGGCTATCTGCATTCTGTCCATTTTTCATACTTTTGCAACAAAAGTATTCCTGACCCGAAGCAGTTGGTGTATAATAAATTTTACGTTGTACAACAAATTGTACAAACGGGGTTGTTTTTGTCAATTTTAAAGGCAATTTTTGCCCAATAACGCACCGGTATGAAAGAAGAAAGCAAAATTGGAATTGAACAGATGTTCGACATTTTCACAGCTGCTCTAGAGCAGGGGGACATACTTCGTGACCCTTCGATGAATTTCCGCAGGATTTGCGGAGCCCTGGGCCTTGATGCCGAGATTCTGGACAAGGCCCTGAAGGAGGACATAGGCCGCTCAGGGGCTGAGATTGTCGATTCCTGGCGAGGAAATCTCAGCCGGGACTGAACCCCGGATCCGGGGCCGGCCATTCCGCTGTTTCCCGGGCAGTCTTCAGAAGATTGCCAATTCGGAGGCAAGTTGTGTTTTCGTGCCCCGAAGTCATTGTTATTCTGTGAGTGTTTTTTTAAATTTGCGATATTGCGTCGGAAAATCCGGCGTCAACCACGAAAAAACACTAATTAAATAACAATGAAAACTTATTCAACCCAAAACATCCGTAATGTCGTCCTCCTCGGTAGTACGAGGTCAGGAAAGACCACGCTTGCAGAGGCCATGCTCTATGAGGGCAAGGTGATTGACCGCAAGGGTACTGTCGAGGCGAAGAACACTGTATCTGACTGCACCGAATATGAGCAGATGAACCAGAAGTCCGTATTTGCGACTCCTGTTTACACGGAGTTCATGGATACGAAGTTCAACGTAATCGACGCTCCGGGTTCCGACGACTTCGTCGGAGGCGCCGTTTCGGCATTCAAGGTATGCGACACCGGAATCCTCCTCGTCAATGCACAGCAGGGAGTCGAGGTCGGCACTGAAATCTTCGCGCGTTATGCGGAGGAATACAATGTTCCAGTCATCCTTGCGGTCAACCAGCTCGACGGTGAGAAGGCTGTCTGGGAGACCACGCTCGAGTCCCTCAAGGCCGCTTTCGGCAACAAGCCTGTCATCATCCAATTCCCTGTCAATGCGGGCACCGGTTTCGACGGATTCATCGACGTGCTCAAGATGAAATACTACCATTTCGTCGACGAGAACGGAAAGAGGGAGGACCTCGAGATTCCTGCAGAGCTTCAGGATGAGGCTGAGGAGCTCCGTCAGGCCCTTATCGAGAAGGCTGCCGAGTATGACGACTCCCTTATGGAGAAGTTCTTCGACCAGGGCACCCTCGACGAGGACGAAATCCGCAAGGGTCTCGGTATAGGAATACGTCAGGGCGAGGCATATCCTGTCTTCTGCCTTTCCGCAAAGAAGAGCATAGGTGTCAAGAGACTTATGGAGTTCACCATCAAGGTGGCCGCCGCTCCTTCAGAGAGGCCGGGAAAGACAGTGGACGGGAAAGAGATTCCTTGTGACCCGGCCGGCAAGACTTCCCTCTTCATCTACAAGACCGCTCTCGAGCAGCACCTCGGTGAGGTTGCATACTTCAAGGTGATGTCCGGAAAGCTCACTCTCGGACAGGATCTCGAGAATCCTGAAACTGCTGACAAGGAGCGCCTTTCTTCACTCTACGCCGTGGCCGGAAAGAAGAAGGAGCCTGTCAACGAGCTCGTGGCCGGCGATATAGGATGTACAGTGAAACTCCGCGCCGCAAAGACCAACGCAACCCTCGCTGTTCCGGGATTCGAAGGCTCATACGAGCACATCAAGTTCCCTGCATCAAAGATCCGTTTCGCAATCAAGGCTGTGGAGCAGAAGGATGACGAGAAGCTCGGCGAGGCACTCAACAAGCTTTCGGCAGAGGATCCTACCATAGTTGTGGAATACGCAAAGGAACTCCGTCAGACCATTATCCAGGGTCAGGGAGAGCAGCACATCAATTTCGTGAAGTGGAGACTCCGCAACGAGAACAAGGTGGAAATCGAGCTCTCAGCTCCGAAGATTTCCTACAGGGAGACCATCACTAAGGTTGCCACTGCCCAGTACCGTCACAAGAAGCAGTCCGGTGGTGCCGGCCAGTTCGGAGAGGTACATCTGCTCGTTGAGCCTATCATTGAGGGTGTCGAGACCACTGCACGCTTCAAGATTGACGGCAAGGAGCAGGTTCTCAACGTCAAAGGCAAGGAGGAGACCGTTCTCGACTGGGGCGGAAAATTCGAGTTCTACAACTGCGTTGTAGGTGGTGCCATCGATGCCGGTTTCATGCCTGCAATCAAGAAGGGTATCATGCAGAAGCTTGAGGAAGGACCTCTCACGGGTTCGTATGCACGCGATATACGCGTATTCGTATATGACGGTAAGATGCATCCGGTTGATTCCAAGGAAATCGCCTTCATCATCGCAGGCCGCAACGCCTTCAAGGAGGCATTCCGCAACGCCGGTCCAAAGATTATGGAGCCTATCTACAACGTACAGGTGATGACTCCTGCGGAGTATATGGGTGCCTGCATGTCCGACCTCCAGAACCGCCGTGCAATCATCGAGGGTATGGGTACGGACCGCGGATTCTCGGTGCTCAAGGCTCGTGTTCCTCAGGCTGAGCTCTACAAGTACTCGACGACCCTGAGCTCCATCACATCCGGTGCTGCAACCTTCACAATGGAGTTTGCGGATTACCAGCCGGTTCCGGGAGATGTTCAGGAGAAGCTCCTCAAGGCTTACCAGGACGAGGATTCGGACGAGTAGTGGCTTCTGCTGAATATATTTCAGCGGGACATATTTCAGAACAAGAGAGGATGGCCTGCAGCGGTCATCCTCTCATAGATAAATATCATGAGCTTTCGCAAGACGCACAAATCTCACAATATCAGATAATTGTCAACTTGCGGAATTTGAATTCAGTTATTTTATGAAAGTCAAGTACATCATAGTATATGCGGCCCTGGCTGCGGCCTTTGGCGCGGTTTCTCTATGGGTGTTCCTTTCCGGAGGCCGCAGCGCGAAGGCGGTCAGGGCGAAATTCCGCCTCGGGGGACTTCTGCTCAGTGTTTCGAGCATGCTTTCCCTTGCTTCCTGCAATGGGGCGGGCGGCATATTCCAACCCACCTGCTATGATGTCGCGGCGCCGGAGAACGTGTATTTCACCAACAGGACAAGCGGAGAAAAACTGAAGCCGGGAGACGTGGTGGCAATGAGCCTGAACGACGGCGCCGATGGCTTCGATTCCTTCAGCTACGAAATGATGGAGCTCAAGGAAGAAAAGGTCTTCCAAAGCGGCGAGCTCGTTTTTGTGGACGGTCTGACCTCCGTAACGATAGAGGAGACCGAATACAGGGGAGACTTTCTGATCAGGGTTTACGGACATTCCGAAGGCATGGATCCCGCTCTCGTTGCCGAATTGTATCTCATACTCGAATAATGGGCGGGAAACTGAATCTGGGCCACCTTGTCTTCGAAACCACCGAAGCCTGTAACCAGAACTGCAGATTCTGCTATAACCATTGGCGCCCGCAGGGGAGCAGCCCCACGGATGCCCGGGCGGCGGCGCGCACCCTGCGCAGGATTTACCGCCAGGCTGACATCGGGTCCATCTCCTTTTCCGGCGGAGAGCCCACCCTTCTGAGCAATCTCCACGACCTCGTTCTCCGCTGCCGTTTCCGCGGTTCGGCCGTCAATGTGCTGACCAACGGCACCCTTCTTTCGGAAGACGATATTGTCAATTTCGCCAGCATAGGCCTCTCTGCGCTTCAGATTCCACTGCTCAGCAGCAACCCCGACGTCCACGATGCCCTTACGGGAGTTGCGGGTTCATGGACCCGTGCCCATAAAGCCGCGGAACAGGCCCTGATCCGTCTGGGCGCCGACCATTTCGCCGCCGTGCTCATACTTACCGCGGAAAATGCCGCGACCGTAGGGGAGACCCTGGAGATGTACGGGTCCATGGGCATACGCAACGTTATGGTCAACCGCTTCAACATCGGCGGCAACGGCATTGCCAACCGCAGAGCCCTTTCCCTCGGGGTCGAGGGGCTGCGCAATGCGTTCAGGACGGCAAGCGGCTTCGCCTTGTCCCATCCGCAGATGAACTTTGTCAGCGGAGTATGCACTCCAATATGCATGATGGATCCTGTGGACTATCCCGGAATCCGTTTTTCGACTTGCAGTACGGAACTGGACAACAGGCCGCTGACGGTGAATTACAGGGGAGACGTTCGTTTCTGCAATCATTCACCCTTCGTGATGGGCAATGTTTGGGAAAGGAGGCTCTCCGACATACTCTCGGACGAGAGCATTAAATCCCGTTATGCCGGGGTTCCGCAGCAGTGCGGGGACTGTCGTCTTTATTACCGCTGCAAGGGCGGATGCAGGGCAGCGTCGGAGCAGGTCTTCGGTACTTTCAACAGGGTCGACCCGGTAATTTCAGAGTGATGGAAGCTCTTTCCCAACTGGGTCTCTGGGGCCTCTTTCTTGGTTGCTTTCTTTCCGCAACCGTCTTTCCTTTCAGTTCGGATGCCCTATATATCGGCGCCCTCTTTGCCACGAAGGAGCCCCTCGCCTGTCTGCTCGCAGGTACGGCGGGGAACTGGCTCGGGGGAGTGGTGACCTATTTCATGGGCCGTCTCGCGAAGTGGGAATGGGTGGAGAAACTCTTCAAGGTCAGCCGGGAGAAACTTGAGAAACAGAAACCCATAATCGACAGGTGGGGAGTGTGGATTGCACTGCTGAGCTGGGTCCCGTTCATAGGGGACGTGTTCGTAATTGCCCTGGGTTTCTACAGGACGCCGGCAGTATGGACCCTGCTGCTCATGCTGGTGGGAAAGTTTGCCCGTTTCGCGGTGTGGACCTGGATGCTGCTCTGATCAGCCACTTCTTCACCTGTCCTTCTGTTATCATAATCTTAGATGAGCTGCTCGTTAAATGGTAATTTAGTTTTTTCTTTTAGTGGTGATAAAAATAATTAAGCCGGCCATCCATTGAAAGATGAAATAGACTCCCAGACGCAAATATGAGTGCTGCTCTCTTTCTAGAATCCCAACAACTGTATCAGCCACTTCTTTGGTGTAATAAGAATTGAAATCAATTATATCAAACCCTAGTGAGAGATAATGAAGGGTAGTATATATGCACATCAGCAAGGTTGCGATGGTAAAAACAACAAATATAAAAATCCTGTTCCTATTATACTTCTTGGCTTCTAGCATAGCATTAGTTTAAATCTTAAAGAAATGACATTGAAATAATGGCTATGATGTCGTTGTCATTGCCGTATAGTTCAATGGATATTTCATTATAACATTTATCCTTAATTGCAGAAGGGTCAAGCTGAATATCAGGCATGAGGTGTTTTGCAAGCTCACAAAACTCCATAACTGTAGAATCTACATCTTGAGTCTTGTGCCAATGATATATATATGAATTTCTCACTAATGCTTTAGCCCATTCTCTGTGAGGTCCATATCCTCAATGATGATCTTTGCGTCTTTGCTGGTCAGCTTGACTCTGTTGGTGAACTCCCAACCCAAGTCAAGAGCCTTATATGTGTACCAGTCACCATCA
>JAEDEB010000001.1 GCA_016293535.1 Bacteroidales bacterium
GCTTTGCGGTGAAGCCTGAGAGGAAGTAGTACTTGGTCTGCTCAGGAGTAAGGATGGATACTGGAGGCAGTACTCCGAATGCATCTGCCGAGAGGAAGATTACCTGCTTTGCGGCAGGACCCTGTGAGTATGGGCGTACAATCTTGTTGATGTGGTAGATAGGGTAGGATACGCGGGTGTTCTCCGTAACGCTCTTGTCGTTGAAGTCGATAACGCCGTTCTCGTCTACGGTTACGTTCTCGAGGAGGGCGTCGCGACGTATTGCGTTGTAGATGTCCGGCTCCGACTCCTTGTCGAGCTTGATGACCTTTGCGTAGCAGCCGCCTTCGAAGTTGAAGACTCCCTCATCGTCCCAGCCGTGCTCGTCATCACCGATGAGAAGACGCTTAGGGTCGGTTGAAAGGGTGGTCTTGCCTGTTCCGGAAAGACCGAAGAAGATGGCGGTGTTCTCGCCGTTCATATCGGTGTTCGCCGAGCAGTGCATTGAAGCGATGCCCTTGAGAGGAAGGAAGTAGTTCATCATGGAGAACATACCCTTCTTCATCTCGCCGCCGTACCAGGTGTTGAGTATGACCTGCTCCTTGGAAGTCACGTTGAAAGCGACTGCAGTCTCGGAGTTGAGTCCCATTTCCTTGTAGTTGTCAACCTTTGCCTTTGCTGCGCAGTAAACCACGAAGTCAGGCTCCTGATCGAACTCGGCCTGGTTCTGAGGACGGATGAACATGTTGGTGACAAAGTGAGCCTGCCATGCAACCTCCATGATGAAGCGGATCTTCATCCTGGTGTCCTTGTGAGTTCCGCAGAAGCCGTCAACCACAAAAAGCCTCTTGCCGGAAAGCTGCTTCAGCGCGATGTCCTTGAGAGTGTGCCAGTTCTCCTCTGAGAGGGGATGGTTGTCATTCTTGTACTCGTCTGAAGTCCACCATACTGTGTCCTTGGAGTTCTCGTCCATCACGATATATTTGTCCTTAGGGGAACGTCCGGTATAGATACCGGTCATAACGTTGATGGCGCCGAGCTCAGTTACCTGTCCCTTGTCGTAGCCGCTAAGCTCAGGTCTGGTCTCTTCGTTGTAAAGTACCTCGTAGGAAGGGTTGTAGAGAACTTCCTTGACATCGTTGATGCCGTACTTGTTCAGATTGATGTTGTTCATATACACTATATAGTTTGGAATTTATTCCGTCAAAGTCCGGACTTCGTCCGGAGCGCACAAAAGTAGCAATTATTTCTTACTTTTGCCAATCAAAAAGCCTGAGATGGATTGCAAAAACCGTGCAACGGAAGTGCTGAAGGAGTACTTCGGATACGATGCTTTCCGGTCCCGACAGGAAGAGGTGATTTCGGCCGCCCTGGAGGGAAGGGACGTGCTTGCCCTGATGCCTACCGGAGGCGGAAAATCTATTTGTTTCCAGGTCCCCGCACTGATGTCAGAGGGCATTGCGCTTGTGGTGACTCCGCTGATTTCCCTGATGAAGGATCAGGTGAGAAATCTCGAGGCAAAGGGCATAAAGGCCCTGGCAATCCATATGGGAATGACAAGGCGCGAGGTGGACCTTGAGCTCAACCACGCCGCCTATGGCGGATACAAGTTCCTGTACCTTTCCCCCGAACGCCTCAATACGGAACTATTCCGTTCATATTTGGATATCCTCGACATAAGTTACATAGTTGTGGATGAGGCCCATTGCATCTCCCAGTGGGGCTATGATTTCAGACCGGACTACCTCAATATCGGCATGCTCAGGGAGAGGGTGGATGCGCCTGTGATCGCGCTTACAGCCACTGCGACGCCCGAGGTCGCTGAAGACATCATGGACCGTCTTTCGGCCCCCGGAACAAAAGGAAGGGAGAATTTCGTTCTCGTGCGGACCAGTTTCAAACGTGACAATCTCTCCTATGTGGTCAGGCACTGCGAGGACAAGCTGGGCAAGATGCTCGAGATATGCCGCCAGGTAAGAGGTACAGGAATAGTATATGTCAGGAGCCGCAAGCGCTGCGAGGATCTTTCGGTCTTCCTGAATTCACAGGGCATCAGTGCCTCCTTCTATCACGCCGGCCTGTCCGCCTCTCTCCGGGAGCAGCGTCAGGAGGAGTGGATAAGAGATGAGGTGAGGGTTATGGTATGCACCAACGCATTCGGCATGGGCATAGACAAGCCGGATGTCCGTTTTGTGGTCCATTTCGACATCCCGGACGGTCCGGAGGCTTATTTTCAGGAAGCTGGAAGGGGAGGAAGGGACGGGAAACCATCCTATGCCGCTGTGCTTTGGAATTCCCGCGACATCCAGCGCCTCCACCAGATACGCAAGACCTCCTTCCCGGAACTTTCATACGTCGAGAAGGTCTATCACGCGGTACTCTCGTCCTACGGCGTGCCCTATGACAGCGGAATGGGCCGGGAACTCCGTTTCGACCTTGACGAATTCTGCCGGAAGTACAGACAGAACCGTTCCGAGGTTTTCCATGCGCTGAAGTACATAGAGAGGGAGGGCCATTGGACCATGGCGGAGAAGGTCGATCTCCCGACGAGGGTGCAGTTTGCCGTTTCCAGACAGGAACTGTACGACGTCCCGCTTCAGAGTGCCCTGATGCGTGAGGTTCTGGAGATACTGATGAGAAGGTATACAGGCATCTTCTCCTATCCCGTACCGATAGAAGAGGACTATGTTGCCGAATCGGTGGGAACGAACGTGAAGGAGCTCCGCTGCGTGCTGTACCAGCTCTCGCTGAACCATGTGATACGCTATATCCCCGCTGCGGTGTCAGATATCATTCATCTTAACTACAACCATCTGCATCCCCGCAATGTCTGCCTCAGCCCCCAGAGGCACGCGATGCTTCTGGGTTCGTTCGAACGAAGGTCGGACACGATGATACAATATGTAACTGAGGAGGATACCTGCCGTAGCGCATTCCTCCTCAGATATTTCGGTGAAAACGATGCGGAAGACTGCGGGCGCTGCGATATCTGCCTTTCCCGCTGACAGCGGCCGGCCGCTTCGCTGAAAGCAGCATACCTGACCGTATCAGTCCCGCTGACAGCGGCGTATCAGTCTCCGTCGGGACGGCACCAGCGGTCAAGCCAGGAGAAGTAGGTCCTGTGCCAGTAGAGCGCGTTCTGCGGTTTGAGTATCCAGTGGTTTTCTCCCGGGAATATCACCATCTTGGAAGGAACTCCCATCATCTGCGCGCAGTTGAATGCCGCGATACCCTCGTCCACCGGAACCCTGAAGTCCATTCCGCCGTGCATCACCAGCAGCGGAGTGTGCCAGTTCCCGACGAACTTGTGAGGCGAGAACTGCGTGTAGTGGCGGACTGCTTCAGGAGAGTTGCTCCACGGCGATCCGGCCTGAAGCATTCCTCCGAATGTAAGCCCGTCGCCTTTCGGACCTGTCTGTCCTGGTTCATACGCATATTCCCTGAGTCCTCCGTTGTCCCAGTTCGGGAACCACATCTCTTCCGTGGTGTAGTACATGTGCTCTTCGTTGAAGATGCCGGCGTGGGCTATGAAACAGTCATAGACATCCCCGTGAATGCCGCAGAGGTAGTATGCCGAGTAACCGCCGTAGCTCGCTCCGCAGGCAGCCATCTTCCCTATGTAGGGTTCGGCCTTGAGGGCCTTTGCCGCGCTGAGGTAGTCCTGCATATTGAGCCCGCCGTAGTCTCCGCTGATCTGCTCAGTCCACTCCTGTCCGAAGGCAGTTGTTCCCCTGCGGTTAGGAAGGACCACTACATATCCCTGCTCCGCCATCAGACGGTAGCACCAGCGGTAGCTCCAGCTCTGGCTTATCGTGCCCTGAGGACCTCCGAGAAGTATCTCTATTGCAGGATAGGTCTTGCTTTCGTCGAAGTGAGGCGGGTACATGACCCAGGTGAGCATATCTTTGCCGTCAACAGTCCTGATCATGCGAGCTTCCATAACAGGTTCTTCCAGAGAGTTCAGAAGGGGACCGTTGACATCGGTGAGCTGCCGGGTTGCGCTGACTTTCCCGTCTTCAAGTTCGAGTGCGACAAGTTCGGACGGACGGAGCATGCTCTGTCGTACGCTCAGGAGCCTGTTCCCACTGATGAACAGAGGCGTTCCGTAGTCGTGCCAGTCGTCCTCAGCTGTGATTCTGCTTATCTTCCAGCTTCCTGATTCCGCCCTGAATATGCCCTGAAGCCCTTCCGTAAGTGCGTTGAACCAGATGGAACCGTCGGATGCCCAGGCCGGTGAGGAGACATTGTACTTGAAACAGCGGCTTGCGCAGCAGACGCCGGCAACTTCCGGCCTGCCCTCTGGGAACCTCAGGTCTGCAACCATAAGTCTTTGCCAGTCAGCCTCATATCCATCCCTTTCCATCGAAACCCAGGCAATGCGGCTTCCGTCCGGCGACCATACAGGATCGCTGTCGTATCCTCCTCCGTTGCTTATCCTTACGGTGCTGGAGTCGGCTATTCGGTATATGTATATATCCGTATTTGTCGAGAAGGCGTATTCGCGCCCTGTGAGTTTCCTGCATGAGTATGCGACCATGCTTCCGTCAGGGCTCCAGCAGAGCTGTTCCATGCCTCCGAAAGGTTCGGTCGGGAGTTCGAACGGAACGTCCTCGCCGCCAAGTATGTCAGTCCTGTTCCCGCGGGTGAGCGAGCATGGCTTGTCGGGGTCGAAAGGGGCAATGAAGGTATGGGGGATTTCGGTTACCCAATGGTCCCAGTGACGGTTCATCATCGATTCCGCTTCGAAGGCTTCGGCCTTGTCGAGGTCGTCCCACTCCCGTGACGGGGTCTTGACGGGACCCGGTACCGTGCTTATGTACATTATCCTCCTGCCGTCAGGGGAAATGGAAAATTCGCTGATGCCTTCGGGAATCTCGCTTATGCGCCTGGCACCGCTGAGTTTTCCCCTCCTGAGCCTGGCTGTCCATATCTGACCTTCGCGGATATATGCTATCCTGCCGTCATCTATCCATCGGGCATTGCTCAGGGATTTCCCTTCGTGACTGATCTGTACGGCGGGACCTCCTTCCACGCTGCAGGTCCACAAATTCCTGCAGGAGCGGTTCTCCTCAATGGATGTGAAACTTACTCCGTACAGAACGGTCTTTCCGTCCGGGGAAATCTGAGGGTCGCCGAGACGGCCCAGTCGCAGCAGCAGTTCGGGGCTCATCCTGTCCCCGGCAAATGCTTCCGGTACTCCAATCTCTTCCGGCCCTTCCTTTTCGCGTGTGATGAATTTCAGCATAGCGTAGAATACGAATGTAAGGACGACCGTGCACAGCAGCCCGGCAATCCATCTGACAGTTTTAATCACCATATATCTTTTTCATTTTGTCAACTTCGTTCCTTATCGAGTCGCGAACTTCCTTTGGGGAAAGCACTTCCAGCCTGTCGGAACGGGCCATTAGGTCCATTATGAGATGACGGTTGGGGCTGACCCTTATTGAGAAGGTCGTTCCGTCGGCATCCTTTCTCAGCGCCTTCTGGCTGGGGTGCAGCGGCAGGTCTGCGAGGAAACGCGCTTCGATGGGTTCCGCCTTGAAAACAATCTCGACGGCCTTGGCATTCTCCATAAGATAGACTCCGTAGCTTGTGGCGAACAGCGAATCGACGTCGAAATCCTTGGGAAGGACGAAACTCCTGTCTGTGATTTTCAAGTCCATAACCCTGTCCAGGCCGTAAACCCTGAGTCCTTCGCGCTCTTCGCACCATCCCACGAGATACCAGCGTCTGGCTGCCTCCTTGACCGCATACGGACGTACGGTGAAGACGGAACTGCTGTCGCTGCCGTATTTCCCGTAGCTTATGGTCAATATGCGGTTGTCCTCCATTGCCTCCATAATGTCCGTGAGGTGTCTGTGGCCTGAGGGTACTTCTTCTACCGAAACCCTGCCCGAAAGTCGGTCCTTGCTCCGGCTGAGCAGGTTATTGACCGTGAATGTGTCTATGAGCCAGGCTGTGGCTCCCGAGCCGTCGGACAGGTCTCCGCCGGCAGCAATGAAGTACCTGTTGCTGCGCCGGTCACATTCTATGTGTATTCCGAAGAGTTCCTCTATGACCTGCCGGTGGTTGTTGAAGCTCCTTCTGTTGTACGGACTGTCCCAGCGGTATTCCCACCTGTCGAGCAGTTCTTCCAGGGACAGCCCTCTCTCTCCGGCCCGGATGAAGGTCTGGACCAGCCAAATATATTTCTGGAGAAGTTCCTGTATCATATCAGCTTATCCTGCTATAGTCCTTCATTTCGTACTTTTCCTTGCGCAGTTCCCTCAGGAGTATGCCGTTTTCCTCCTTTTCCAGAGCAGGGTCGGAAGCAAGGATGCTGTCGGCGTAATTCCTCGCCTCGGACAACAGAAGTCCGTCCCTGGCAAGTGAGGCTATGCCCAGGCGGACTGGCAGTCCGCTCTGCTGGGTTCCCTCGAGGTCTCCCGGCCCCCTCATCTTCATATCCTCCTCGGCAAGCACGAAACCGTCCTCGGTGCTGCACATGAGTTCTATCCTGCGGCTGCTCTCCCTGCTGAGCTTCTGACCGCTGACGAGTATGCAATAGGATTTCTCTGAACCCCTTCCGACACGTCCCCGAAGCTGATGGAGCTGGGAAAGTCCGAAGCGCTCGGCGCTCTCTATGACCATCACGCTGGCATTCGGAACGTCCACGCCGACCTCTATGACAGAGGTCGCGACAAGGATGTCGGCCCGTCCGTCGGAGAAGGCCTTCATGAACATGTTCTTGTCCTCGTTGGTCTGTTTTCCGTGTACATATGCTACCTTGTATCTGGGGTAGGGGAAGGCGTTGCAGATGTCTTCGTATCCCTGCTCCAGGTTCTTGTAGTCCATCTTTTCGCTCTCCGAAATCAGAGGATAGACCACGAACACCTGCCTTCCGAGGGCTATCTGGTCCTTGAGGAAGTTGTTCAGGGCGAGCCTTCTGTTCTCGAATATGTGTATGGTCTTGACGGGTTTCCTCCCCGGAGGCAATTCGTCTATCACGGATACGTCCAGGTCCCCGTATAGAGTCATGGCGAGGGTTCTAGGAATAGGGGTGGCGGTCATTACGAGCACGTGGGGCGGAATCCCTGAACCTGTCTTGTTCCATAGCCGGGAGCGCTGCTCGACACCGAAACGGTGCTGTTCGTCAATGATGGCAAGCCCGAGATTGCTGAACTGGACATTGTCTTCCAGAAGGGCGTGGGTGCCGACAATTATTTTTATGGACCCGTTCAGAAGCCCTTCGTGCACTTCCCGTCTCTGCGCCGTGCGGCTGCTACCCGTAAGCAGGGAGACAGTGACCCCGGTGCCTTCGAGGTATTTGCCAATATTGCGGAAATGCTGCTGCGCGAGGACTTCGGTCGGGGCCATTATGCAGGCCTGATATCCGTTCCCGACAGCAATGAGGGCGCTCAGAACTGCGACCATGGTCTTTCCGCTGCCCACATCCCCCTGAAGCAGACGGTTCATCTGGTGACCGCTGCGCATATCCTCGCGAATCTCCCGTATCACCCTTTTCTGGGCTCCCGTCAGAGGGAAGGGGAGGGATTCGTAGCATTTGTTGAAGGTCTCTCCGACCCTCGGCATGCATATTCCCTTTGCATTCCTGCTCCTTACGTATTTCTGTTTCAGAAGGGACAGCTGGAGATAGAAGAGTTCCTCGAACTTGAGCCTTGAGGAAGCCCTTTCGAGACGTGTCTGGTCAGTTGGGAAATGTATGTCCCTGAGGGCTGTCCTGATGTCCGGCAGACCCTTTTCGCCGAGTATGTATGAAGGCAGGCTCTCTTCGACTTCCGGAAGGCAGGCCTGCAGGGCTGAAGCCATAAGCCTGTTCATCACCTTCCCCGTGATGCCCGCATTCTTCAGTTTCTCCGTGCTCGGATAGATGCCCGTCAGTTTGCCGGAACCCTGGCTGATGGCTTTCTCCGGCGAGTCGACCTCGGGGTGGACAAAGTTGAAGCGTCCGTTGAAAAGCTGGGGTTTCCCGAAGAATATCCATTCGGTGCCGGGCAGGAGCCTCCCGGACATCCACTTCACGCCCTTGAAGAAGACGGCTTCTATGCTGCCTGTCCTGTCTTCCAGGATTACGCTCAGCCTCTTGTCCTTCATCTCCGCGCTTCGGACCCTTGCCCTGACCTGGACGGCTGCTGCATCTGAACGTATGTCTGCAATGTCTGTCAGGCTGCTTCTGTCCACATATCTGTAGGGATAAAGGCGGATGAGGTCTCCGAAACTGTGTATGTCCAGTTCCTGAGCCAGCATCCTGGCCCGCCTTGGGCCTACGCCCGGCAGGAACTGTATGTCTGTTTCGAGAGCACTCTGTTTCTCCATGACTTCTTCGGACAACGGGATGGTCATTCGTACAAAGATACCCAAAAGATTGCTTAATTTTGCACACTTTCTTGAACAGGCTTTTGGAAAAATGGTAGTCATCATAGCAGAGAAACCGTCCGTGGCAAGGGAAATTGCGCGGATAGTGGGGGCGAACCGCAGGGAGGACGGATATCTGTCCGGCAACGGCTACTGCGTCACCTGGGCCTTCGGCCACCTTGTACAGATCTCTACACCGGCCTCGGAAGTTCCGTGGAGGCCGGAAAACCTTCCCATACTTCCGTCCGGTTTTTACCTCGAGCCCGGGTCTGTGCCCGGGCCTGACGGCAGGAAGGTTCCGGACAGCGGTTGCGTCCACCAGCTCGAGGTAATCAGACAGCTTTTCAACTCCTGCGAATACATCATAAACGCAGGCGATGCCGGCCGTGAGGGAGAACTCATACAGAGATACATATATGCTTATGTGGGATGTACCAGGCCGGTCCGGAGGTTGTGGATTTCATCCCTGACTGACAACGCCATACGCGAGGGACTTGCCAATCTCCACGACAGCAGCGAATTCGATACTCTATACGCCGCCGGAAAGGCCCGCAGCGAAGCGGACTGGCTTGTGGGAATAAATGCGACGAGGGCCCTTTCCATTGTGGCGGGACATGGGGTGCGTTCTCTCGGCAGAGTCCAGACGCCGACGCTGGCGATGGTATGCAGACGCTACCTCGAGAACAGGAATTTCGTTCCCCAGGCTTTCTGGAACATAAAGATATCATCGGAGAAGGACGGGATTCCTTTTGTCGCCGTCACCAAGGACCGTTTTCCTGACAGGCTCAAGGCTGAGAAGGCCTTGGAAGGGGTTTCTTCATCGGGAGAACTCGGCGTTGTGAAGGTGGAGAAGAAGGCAAGGTCGGTCAACCCTCCTTATCTCCATGACCTGACTTCCCTGCAGAAGGAGGCCAACAGGAGGTACAACCTCCCGGCCCAGACCACCCTGGACATAGCCCAGCGTCTGTATGAACAGAAATACCTGACCTATCCGCGTACCGGCTCGCGCTTTGTGCCGGAGGATGTCTTTGCAACCTTGCCGGGCCTTATAGCGAGGCTGGAGAACCATCCGGTCTTCGGTAATGCTGCGCGAAAGCTCAAGGGCAGGAAACTCAACCGCAGGAGCGTCGATGCCACGAAGGTGACCGACCATCACGCCCTGCTGCCTACGGAGGTCTTCCCTTCGGCCCTCGGGGACCTCGAAGCGAAGATATACTCTCTGGTGGTGGCGAGGCTTCTGGAGTCAGTCTCTGCGAAGTGCGAGATGATATCCACCACCGTGGATTTCGGCTGCGCGGGAGTGGAACTCTCTGCCAAAGGCAATGTCATGGTGAAAGCCGGCTGGAAGGAGGTTCAGGGAGATGCTGGCTCCGAAGAAGGGGAAGATGGCCAGACTCTGCCTGAATTTGTGGAGGGGGATGTGACCCCGGTGCTTGATGCAGAACTGGCGGAGGGGAAGACAAAGCCGAAACCCCTTCATACCGAGGCCTCCCTGCTCGAGGCTATGGAACACGCCGGGAAGGAGGTGGACGACGAGGACCTCAAAGCCGTCCTCAAGGATGTGGGCATAGGCACGCCGGCGACGCGTGCGGGCGAAATTGAGACCATACTCAAGCGTGGCTATGTCGTCAGGGAGAAGAAGTCGCTCGTTCCGACAGAAATCGGGCTTGCCATATATGATGCGGTGAAAGACAAGTACATAGCCAATGTCGAGATGACAGGAAAATGGGAAACCTCGCTTGCTGCCATAGTGGACGGGAAGGTTTCAGCAAGGGCTTTCGACGCGTCCATACGGAGATATGTACAGGCCCTCACCTCGGAAATACTGGCCATAGATGCCCCGACCCTCCGTTCTGCCGCGATGGGGGATGCCGGTCCCGATGTCTTCAGCTGTCCCCGCTGCTCCTCAGGCATGAAGATGTTCGACAATGTACTCAAATGTGCGGGGTGCGGACATACGCTCTGGCGCAGCCTCTGCGGGGTGCATCTGTCCGAGGAATGCCTCAGGGAACTCTTCGACAATGGACGCACGTCCCTGATAAGGGGATTCAGAACCAAGTCGGGACGGGAATTCGCGGCCGCGCTCAGACTGGGTCCCGACGGCGGGATAATCATGGATGTCGAGCGAGCGGAAAATGCGGTCAGCGGCGGGTCAGGAACCTGATGATGAGGCTCAGCAAAAGAAGCAGGAAACAGAAGGTGCTGACCCTGCCGACTATGTCTCCGTGTATGCTGAAGAAGGTCAGCCTGTCGTTGAGATTGATCTGTCCTCTCAGTGTTTCCTTCTTCCACCAGTCGCTTTTTTCGAGTATGCGTCCCCTCTGGTCTATGAAACAGGAGATTCCCGTATTGGCGCATCTTGCTATGTCCCTTCTGGTCTCTATGGCTCTCAGGCTGGAGTAACTGCAGTGCTGCTTGTATCCCGGAGTGTTGCCCCACCAGGCGTCGTTGGTAATCACTACGAGGGCTCTGGCTCCCTTGCGTATGTATCCGGTGCAGTATTCGCCATATATGGATTCGTAGCAGATTGCACATCCAAGGGGAATGCAAATGCTTTCATCCTCCGAACGGAAATTCAGTATGGTGATTTCATCCTGTCCTATGCACCTGCCCATCACTCCTCCGAGTCTGTCGTCGATTTTGGTGAAGAATGAGGGATATGGGGTCATTTCCACCGCCACCACCAGCTTGCTCTTGTGGAAGATGGATGTCTCCCCAGTGCAGTTCATGATGAGCGCGGAGTTGTGGCTTTCGCTCCATACCCCGTCGCCGGCCGGCCGTGCAGTGTAGGATGGCCTGTTCCTGCGGAAGATGTACTCGCGGGAGGATGCCCCGAAAAGGATATTGGCGTTCCTGTGGTTCTGGAGCATGGACAGGAAGGTCTGCCATGTTCTGCCGGAGGTGATGTCGTTGGTGACGACATTGGAAGTGAATGTCTCGGGGGCCACTATCAGAAGCGGTGCCCTGCAGCTGTCGGGAAGTTCCCCGTCAGATTCCAGGGCCTCGTCTATCATCGACACAAGGGTGCTGTCCTGCTGCTTCTGTGTCAGGAATTCGAATTTGTGGTAGGGGTCGAAGTTTGGCTGCAGTATCAGACACTCCAGCGCTTCGTCGCTTTCTTCATAACGGTTCCATATCATTGCAGACAGGAAGAATGGCCCTGCGATGAGAACCAGCAGCCCGACCGCGGATGCTATCCGTGCCTTGATGTTCCAGTGCGTGAAGAATCTGCCGTCTCCAAGGGCTGTCATCATCCCGAAAACGGACAGGTTGCAGGCCCATATCCACAGCGAGCCGCCGAGGGTGCCCGTGTATTCGTACCACTGTATGCTCCCTATGCTCCTGGCGAAGGCGTTTCCGAGCACGAGCCAGGGCCATGAAATCTGTGCTGAGTTGAGGTAATACCTTTCCCATGCTATCCAGGCGAACATCAGGAACAGGTAGGGGAGTGTGCCCCTGAACTTCCTCTTGCTCAGACGGAAAAGCCCGAAAATGACGGCCATCTGAAGCGCATTGGCGACAGAGGCGAAAATGCCCCCTCCCACAGTGGCGTTGCAGACCCAGAAAGTCGTGATGAGATTCCATGCAAGGAAGAAGAGATAGCTTTTCAGCCAGAAATGTTTCAGTCCCGCGTCGTCAGATATCTTGTCCGCGCACAGGAGCGGCACCAGCCCGAAAAGGGCCATGAATCCGCAGTGGGGAACCAGAAAGGGCAGCGACATAAGTACGGTCGAGATGCCCAGCAGCATCCATATGGTGGTCTTCTTGCTCATATCCTAATATGCAGTCAAAATCTTCGCAAAGATATTGTTTTTTGTAGTAAATTTGCAGGCTTGCAGCCACGCTTATGACAGCAGTAGACATCATAAAGGCCCTGGTTCTGGGTTTCTGCGTATCGGTCCCCTTCGGACCGGTGGCGATACTCGTGATTCAGAACACGGTGTCAAAGGGACGTCGCTCCGGATTCGTCACGGGTCTTGGCGCGACAGTCGTGGATTCTACATGGGCTACGGTATGCGTGTTCGCCATAGGAATGGCCCGCCATCTCCTGGATGTCTACGGGACCCAGGTGCAGGCAGTCGGAGGCATGATACTGATTCCGATAGGCGTGATGATGGCCCTGGCCAATCCTTTCCGCACCCTTGACCGCAAGGAGCATCATCTTCAGGACAGGGTGTCACCCAAGGACTTCATCAAGTCCCTTACCATGGGCTACTCGAATCCGGGTGCCATACTCATAATGTTCGCCCTCTTTACAGCCTTGGGAATAAATGTGTCCCCAACTGACGGATACAAGGTGGTTTTCATCATCGTGGCCGTTGCTGCAGGGTCCATATCCTACTGGGCTCTTTTCTCGGGAATACTCTCCCGGCTGCGCCGCGCATTCAAGCCGGCAGCGGTTCTTTGGATCAACAGGACGACAGGCGTAGCCGTGGTGGTATTCGGCCTGTGGTTCCTTGTTTCTTCACTGATGAAAATCATTCATTGACATAATACTCCGAAAAATGGATAAGAAAGGCATACTCTCCAACTGGGTGGTCAGGAACCTGCTTCTTGCCCTTGGTCTTGTACTTGCCCTGCTGCTCGCCGCCATCATTTCGCTGCGAGTGGGCACGAGACACGGCAAGGAAATCATAGTCCCCGATTTTACGAATATGAAGCTTCAGGAGGCTTCGGCCCTTGCTGCCCGTTCGAAGGTGCGTGTCGAAGTGGCGGATTCCGTCTTCGTGCGACGTATGGAGAAGGGTGCAGTGTACAGACAGGATCCCGCCGCCGGCAGCCGTGTGAAGGAGGGCCGCAGGATACTTCTGGTCGTGAATGCGATGAATTCCAAGAAGGTAACGATGCCGAACGTAGTCGGCTGCTCCATGCGGCAGGCCAAGGCTGAGATTGTCTCAAGGGGGCTTAGGGTAGGAAAGCTCATATATGTGAGCGATATGGCAACCAACAATGTGCTCAAGCAGCAGGTCCGCGGGACGGACGTGCGCCCGGGTACCCAGCTCGAGAGTGAAACGCGAGTGGACCTCGTGCTCGGCCTCGACCCCGAGGACAATATGACCATCGTGCCGCACGTGATAGGGTTGAAGACCCTTGCCGCCGAGGATGTTGTTCACGACTATTCCCTGAATATCAGGAGAATGGTATATGACGGGAGCGTCCAGAGCTATTCCGACACTCTCGACGCCGTCGTTTTCCGCCAGACTCCGGAACATTCCTCCGGCGCTGCCAGGATAGGTGGGGAAATGACTCTTTACCTTACAGTCGATCCGGACAAAATGCCGTCGCGATGACTGAGGACTTCATGATGCAGCAGGATTTTGCGGAAGAGGAGGACCTCTTCCCCGCTTCCGTCGACACCGATGACGGGATGTTCGAGCATTTCCGCTTCGACATAGCGGCAGGGCAGGAGCCCATGCGCGTGGACAAGTACCTCGCGACTCATATGGAGTATACCTCCCGCCACAGGATTCAGCTTGCAATAAAATCCGAGTACATAAAGGTCAACGGAAAGACCGCCAAGGCGAACTGTATAGTGCGCCCGGGTGATGTCGTGACCTTCGTGATGCCATATCAGAGGAGAGGGCTTGAAATACTGCCTGAAGACATTCCTCTCGACATAGTGTACGAGGATGATGATGTGCTGGTGATCAATAAGCCGGCCGGCATGGTTGTCCATCCGGGCCATGGCCATTTCCGGGGCACGCTGGTAAATGCCATTGCCCATCATCTCGGCATTTCCCAGGGTCCGGAGGGCGAGGATGAGAGAATGGGAGTCCTGGTACACAGGATAGACAAGGACACTTCCGGTCTTCTTGTGGTTGCAAAGAACGATGAAGCCCAGCTCAATCTTGCGCGCCAGTTCTTCGTCCATTCCATAGACCGCCGCTATGTGGCAGTGGTCTGGGGCAACCTGAAGGAGGATGAGGGTACGATAGTTGGCAACATAGGCCGCGACCCCAACGACAGGATGCGTTTCAAGGTCTTCCCTGACGGGTCTGCCGGCAAGCACGCGGTTACCCACTACAAGGTTTTGGAGCGTTTCGGATTCGTGACCGTAGTGGAGTGCAGGCTGGAAACCGGCAGGACCCACCAGATCAGGGTCCATTTCAACTACATTGGGCATCCGCTCTTCAATGACGGACGTTATGACGGGTCCGAGATCAGGAAGGGCACCATATATGCAAAATACCGTCAGTTCATCGAGAACTGTTTCCGCATTATGCCGCGCCAGGCTCTTCACGCGAAGCTTCTGGGATTTGTCCACCCGCGTACAGGCAAGCACATAGTGTTCGATTCCGACCTCCCGGAGGATATGTCTGCGCTGATCGCCAAGTGGCGCGCTTATGCAGCTGATATGAAACCGTAATATGAAGAAGGTCGCTTTGTTTCCGGGATCCTTCGATCCCTTTACCGCTGGTCATCTGAACATACTCAGGAGGGCTCTGACGATGTTCGACGAGGTTGTTGTCGCAGTCGGTATCAACCAGGACAAGAGAGGTTTCTTCTCAGATGCGAAGAAGCTGGACATTATCCGCCAGGCTACGGCCGGGATGGACAATGTGAGGATAATCAAATATGACAATCTTACCGTCGATACCTGCAGGGAACTGGGCATCAGGCACATGGTCAGAGGAGTCAGGAATATGATTGACTTCGAGACCGAACGTTCCATCGCTGACGCAAACCGCAGGCTCGCGCCGGAGATAGAGACGGTCATAATCCCGACCTGCCAGGAGTTTGCCCATATATCCAGTTCGGCCGTAAGGGACATCATCAAGCACAACGGCGACGCGTCCGCCTTCCTTCCGGAGGGAATAGAGCTATGAGTGCGCGCCGTTTTCTTGCCGGTCTTGTCCTGCTGCTTGCCCTGCCTTTTTTCTCTGCTGCCTTTGCCCAGGATTCGCTGGAAACGCATCTTTCGGACGTGCTGCTTGCCAAGCTTGATGAGTATGTCCCTGCCATTCAGGCTCTTCCGCTCGCGCAGCAGGATGAGGAGGTGGATTTCCTGATTTCCAGCTGTAAGGACAAGTCCCTGAGGGAGAGAGTTGCGGAGGAACTGTTCCACCGTTTCCATGATTCGAAGATAATGGGCTCTGAAAACGTTGCGGTCCATATCTATGACCGTTGGTTCGCGGACGGCACCCTCTCCTTCTCCGAGGCCGGGACTGAGCTGGCGGCAAGGATTTTCGCCGAATTCAATAGGGCTTCCCTCATAGGTGCAAAGGCCGGTTCCATAGTCCTTGAGGACGCAGAGGATAGGGAGTTCAAGCTCGAGCCGGGCTCGTCCGGACGGCCCTGTGTGCTCTTCTTCTATGACGTCGATTGCCCGAAGTGCCGGATTGAAAGCATAATGCTCCGGAACATACTGGAGAATGCGGATTATCCCGTGGACGTATATCTCATTTGCCTGGCCTTGGACAAGGATGCATGGACAGGATATGTGGAATCCAATTTCGATATGGACCTCAGCCGCACGGCGATATGGAATCTGAGGGCGTCGCGGAGCAATCCCGACTGTCTGAACAAGTACGGGATCATGCAGACCCCGCGCATGTTCCTTGTCGATGCGGAAGGCACAGTCGTGGGACGCCAGCTCAGCGCCACCGTTCTGGACCGTATGCTCTCAGCGATGTTCAAGGTCCCGGAACTAGAATACGGCAGTGATGAATCGGCAAATCTCTACGACAATATCTTCTCTTCCTTCGACGGGGTAGAGGCCTCCGACGTGATGGCCGTTGCCGACCATATAGGGAAGAGAACCCTTGTGGAACTCAAGGATACGACCCTCTTTCGGCAGATGACCGGAGATCTTCTGTATTACCTGACCAACCGTAAGGAAGAGGGATTCAGGATGGCAAGGGGCGAGTTTGCAAGAAAGGACATACTTGACCGTCCGGATATATGGAAAACGGCTGACGACAGCCTCAAGGTGGTCAGTCTTGCCCTTCTTCTTGAGGCCGTGTCTCTCAAGACTCCTCTGGGAGAAACGGTCCCGGACCTGTGTCTTCCGGGTGTTCTCCACGACAGGTGGGATGCTGTCAGACTGCACAGGGAGAGGGAATGGCGGCTCAGGCGCCTTAAGGCGGACGAGGTAATCGTGATTTTCCATCTGGAAGGCTGCGGCGACTGCCGTGCCGAGATTGAGGCGGTTCCCGATTATATTGCAACCCACAGGAAGTCGAAGATTCTTCTTGTTGACCTCCAGAAAGCGACAGAGGCCGACCCGTCCCTGCCGGACAGTTTCGACCTCTCGTCAACACCTTTTCTTGTCAGCTTTGACAGGAAGGGTAGGGTTCTCAGGAAATACTTTACAATTGCCAGTCGATAGGTTCGAGGCCTTCGCTACGCAGTACCTCATTGGCCTTGCTGAAGTGGCGGCATCCGAAGAATGCGCCTCGCGCGAGTGGAGAGGGGTGTGCCGCTTCGAGTACTGTGTGCCTGCTGCAGTCAATGAGGGCCTTCTTGCTTCTTGCGAAGTTGCCCCAGAGCAGGAATACCAAGCCCTCACGATTGGCGGACAGCCAGGAAATCACGGCATCGGTAAACTTCTCCCATCCCATTCCGCTATGAGAAGCGGCTTCTGAGGCGCGTACGGTAAGTATTGCGTTGAGAAGGAGCACTCCCTGCCTCGCCCAGCCTTCCAGATTGGGCTTCCCGCTCATCCTTATCCCCAGGTCGCTTTCAATCTCCTTGAAGATGTTCCTGAGTGATGGTGGTGCGGGAACTCCATCGGGAACGGAGAAGGAGAGGCCCATTGCCTGGCCGGGATTGTGGTAGGGATCCTGGCCGAGAATCACTACCTTTACCTTGTCCGTCGGAGTCAGTTCGAATGCGTGGAAGATAAGCCTTCCCGGAGGATAGATTGTACACCCTCTGTCCCTCTCGGCGTGTATGCGTGCCGAGAGTTCCCTGAAGTACTCTTTTTCGAATTCGGGTTCGAGGGCCTTCTTCCAGCTTTCCTCAATTCTGACATCCATGGTTTCCTTCTCAGAATACGAATGTGATCACGTCGTCAATGTTCTTGACATAGTGGAAGTCGAGACCTTCGACATAAATGCGCTGTATGTCTTCCACATCCTTGCGGTTGTCTTCGGAAATCACGATGGTGTGGACTCCGGAACGCTTGGCTGCGAGAATCTTCTCCTTGATGCCTCCGACAGGGAGAACCCTGCCCCTGAGAGTCATCTCTCCCGTCATTGCGATTCCGCTTCTTATCTTGCGGCCGCGGAATGCAGAGACCATTGAGGTCACCATAGTGATTCCTGCCGAAGGACCGTCCTTGGGAGTGGCTCCCTCCGGAACGTGTACGTGAACGTCCCTGGCTGCAAAATCCTCATACTCAAGGCCGGTGAGTTCCGGATGAGCCTTGATGTACTGGTATGCGATCGTCGCGGATTCCTTCATCACGTCTCCGAGGTTGCCCGTCATGGTGAGAGTTCCCTTGCCCTTGCTGATGCTGCTTTCCACGAAGAGTATTTCTCCGCCCATCTCAGTCCATGCAAGTCCCGTCACCACTCCCGGAGCTTCGTTGCCCTTCTGTATGTCGTGGAAGTTGGTCGGCAGCCCCAGGTATTCCTTGAGGTCAGCCTTCTTGACCATTTCCGGGGTTTTCTCGTCGAGAGCTATCTTCTTCGCTGTCACCCTGGCAATCTTAGCAATCTGTTTCTCCAGACCGCGGACTCCGGATTCGTGAGTGTAGTTGTCGATGATCTCCCTGAGGGCGTGCTTCTCAATCCTGAGCTGGGACTTCTGGAGTCCGTGCTCCTGTATCTGCTTAGGAATCAGATAGTTCTTGGCAATTTCCATCTTTTCCTCCGCAAGATAGCCGCTTACGTTTATCATCTCCATCCTGTCCTTGAGTGCCGGCTGTATCGATGAGATGCTGTTGGCCGTCGTTATGAAGAGCACGTTGGAAAGGTCGTAGTCTATGTCGAGGTAGTTGTCGTGGAAGGCTCCGTTCTGCTCGGGGTCCAGGGCCTCAAGCAGGGCGGATGATGGATCACCCTTGAAGTCACTGCCTATCTTGTCTATCTCGTCGAGCACTATCACCGGATTGGAGGTGCCTGCGCGGTTGATTCCGTTGAGAATTCTTCCCGGAAGGGCTCCGATGTAAGTTTTCCTGTGGCCTCTGATTTCAGATTCGTCGTGTGCTCCGCCGAGAGCAATGCGCACGTACTTCCTGCCGAGGGCCCTGGCCACCGATTTGCCGAGGCTGGTCTTTCCTACTCCCGGAGGGCCGTAGAGGCAAAGTATTGGCGACTTCATATCTCCCTTGAGCTTGAGAACTGCGAGATACTCGATTATTCTCTCCTTGACTTTCTCCAGTCCGAAGTGGTCCTCGTCGAGAACCTCGCGGGCGTGCCTGAGGTCAAGGTTGTCCTGTGAAATCTTACCCCAAGGGAGGTCGAGCATGAACTGTATATAGTTATACTGTATGCTGTAGTCCGGAGAACTAGGGTTGTAGCGCTCCAGCTTCGCGAGTTCCTTTTCGAAGATTTCCTGGACGGATGCAGGCCAGAGTTTCTCCTCGGCGAGGGCGCGGAACCTGTCGAAGTCCTCCATGTCATCCATTCCGAGTTCTTCCTGGATGGTCTTGAGCTGACTGTTGAGGTAGTACTCCCTCTGCTGCTGGTCGATTTCCTGCTTTACCTTCGCGTTGATGTCCTGCTTGATCTTCAGAAGTTCGGTCTGGGTGTCCAGACATCTGAGGAGTTTCATCGCCCTTGCGGGTATGTTGTCCACTGCAAGCAGTTCTATCTTCTCGGTGTAGTTCTCCGTTTCTATCGATGTGGCCACGAAGTTGACGAGGAATTCGAAGTCCTCGATGCTCCTGAGCGCTGCAATAGCCTCTTTCGGCGCAGGACCGCCCATCCTCATCACATTGACGGCGTTCTCCTTGATCGCTTCCGTCATCGCCTTGATCTTGTTCGGTTCCGCACCGTCCATATTGTCATGGACATAGCTGACCCTTCCGAGCATATATGGTTCATATTCGACTATCTCCTCGAGTTTGAACCTTGATATGCCCTGAAGAATGGCAGTAACCGTACCGTCAGGCATCTCGAGTGTCTTCATCACCCTTGCCGCAGTACCGTGGGTGAAGAGGTCCTCCTTGACAGGGTCCTCGACTGACATGTCGTTCTGGGGTACGGCGCCGATGAAAAGACCGTGCTTTTCCGCATCGGCGATAAGTTTCATGGACTTCTCGCGTCCTATGGTTATAGGGTATATGCTCCCCGGAAACAGAACGGCATTTCTGAGCGCCAGAATCGGCAGCGACTCAGGCAGTTCATTTATGTCGACCTTGGGCAGTCCCTCTCCCTGCATCACCGGAATGATGCTCACTTCCGCACCGGGCTGGGCAAAAAACTCTTTGAAATCTCTCATCTGTTATGTGTTCAAATTCGGTGGTGTGTCTTTAGGAATCTTCATATTCCTTATGTCACCGTTCATTAATCATATTACTACGACTGACAAAATGGCAGAATCCCGTCAGGAATCCTGCTTTATCAATATATGGTCAATCATTGTGCCAGGCAAAGATATGAGATTTTTCACATTATATTTTGCTAATTGAAAATTTAAGCGTAATTTTGCAAGGTTATACCCCATATGTACTAAATAGATAGACAGATATGACAAAGGCAGAAATCGTTGACGCTATCGCTAAGGCTACAAGCGTCGAAAAAATCACAGTGCAGACTGTAGTGGAGGCATTCATGGAGACCGTGGAGAATGCTCTCGCCGAGAATGAACCGGTATACCTTCGCGGTTTCGGCAGCTTCATCATCAAGCACAGGGCTGAGAAGGCTGCGAGGAACATTACAAAGAATACTACCATCACAATTCCTGAGCACAACATTCCGGCATTCAAGCCGGCTAAGGTGTTCATCGCAAAGGTGAAGAAATAAATCTATTAAACACTTAATACCATGCCAAACGGAAAGAAGCACAAGAGGCATAAGATGGCTACGCACAAGCGTAAGAAACGTCTTCGCAAGAACAGACACAAGAAGAGAAAGTAGTCTTTGCCGTCTAGGCTCTTGCTGAATTTACAGGCTGGCCAAGCTCGGCCGGCCTTTTTTGTTTTGCCGAAAATATGGAATCTGAATCAGCAAAGGATCTGATCGTCGACGTGGGGTCGACGGAAGTCTCGATAGCGCTGATGGAAAACCATCGTCTTATCGAGCTCGACAAGGAGTCCAGCCAGGGACACAGTTTCTGCGTGGGGGATGTCTTCCTCGGCAAGGTCAAGAAGCTGCTCCCGTCCCTGAATGCTGCCTTTGTGGATATCGGAGATGAAAAGGAGGCGTTCGTTCACTATCTTGACCTCGGACTGTATTTCAATGCATACGACGAGTTTGTCAAGAGACTGAATCCCAACACCAACCACAAGGGTGTCTACTCCCATATCAAGCTGGAGTCACCCCTCCCCAAGGATGGCAGAATCGAGAATGTCCTCACTCAGGGGCAGATGATTCTGGTCCAGATCGTCAAGGAGCCGATTTCCACAAAAGGGTCAAGACTGACTGCGGAGATTTCATTGGCAGGACGCAACATTGTACTGCTCCCCTTCAACAACAGGGTGAGCGTTTCCCAGAAAATCTCCTCCAAGGAGGAGAGAAGAAGACTTGAGCTGCTGGTCAAGAACATTCTTCCCAAGAATTATGGAGCGATAATACGCACGGCTGCGGAGGGCAAGAATGCCCAGGTGCTCGATGCGGAACTCCTTTCGCTCGTCGACAAATGGGAGAGTTCCTGGCGCAGACTCGCAAGATCCAAGTCGGTCCAGCTACTCTTCACAGAGTACAGCAAGACCACCGTAGTCCTTCGCGACCTCCTCAACGATTCCTTCACGAACATTTATGTGAATGACGAGAATACCTGTGAGGAAATCCGCAAGTACATCTCCCTGATTTCTCCAGAGCAGGAGAAGATTGTGAAACTCTACAGGGAGAAGGAACCTATCTTTGACCATTTCGAGGTCACAAGGCAGATAAAGAGTTCCTTCGGAAAGGTGGTGCCCATAAAACAGGGGGCCTATCTTGTGATCGAGCACACAGAAGCATTGCACGTCGTGGACGTGAACAGCGGCACGCGTTCCAAGAACAAGGAACAGGAGCAGAACACCTTCGATGTGAACTGCAATGCCGCGGAAGAGATTGCCCGCCAGATGAGGCTCCGTGATATGGGCGGTATCATCATTGTCGATTTCATAGACATGAATACCCAGGAGCACAAGGCGGCCCTGCTGAAGTATATGCAGGACTTGATGGCATCGGACAAGGCCAAGCACAATGTGCTTCCTCTGACCAAGTTCGGTCTGATGCAGATAACCCGTCAGAGGGTTCGTCCTGCGACCGAGATAAACACTTTGGAAGTTTGTCCGGTATGTCACGGCACGGGAAAGATCTCTTCGAGCGTTGTCATTGACGAGGATATCGAGAGAAAACTTTCGACTCTCGCATCCGACAGGCCGGGGAGGCCTCTCACCCTCAGGGTCAGTCCTATACTCGGGGCGTACCTGAAGAGGGGATTGTTCAAGTCGATATTGTCGCAGTGGAAGCGCAAGTACAGATGTCCGCTGACTCTTGAGGAGGTTACGGATTTTACTGTCCTGCAGAATGAATTTTATGATGAAGAAGGAGCCAGGCTTGAGTAGCTTGGCTCCTTTTTTGTATATTTGCGGCACGCATTTGAAAAGCAATGACCCGAAAGAAGAAAGCGACAGTCCCTGTGGACCCCGAATATCTAAGGAAGCAGAAGGCTTCCATGCTCAGGTCCAACCGGCAGGTTCTGTATTTCAATGATTCCGAACTCGATGCCGTGAATGCCTATTGCAGGAAGTTCAGGATTCGTTCGAAGTCGTCACTTCTCAGGGAAATAGTAATGGAAAGAATTATCTCGGAACTGGAGGATAACCATCCTACCCTGTTCTGAAAAGCAACAATGAATTATGGACAGAAGAAAATTTCTTGCAGCCGGTGTGATTGCCGCTTCGGCTGCCGTACTCCCGAAGGCCCCGCTCCTTGCGGCCGATCCTCAGTTCGGCGCGAAATCGACTCCGGGTCCTGTGGATGATTTCAAGATTTTGAAGAATGAGGTCAAGGATGGTGTGCGCTATGTGAGCGCTACGCCGAGCGCAAAGGTCTGCTCGAAGATGATCAACATTCAAATCAATACAAAGGACAACACTATCAAGGCCTGCGAGTTCGTAAGGGGCTGCCCGGGCAATGCCATAGGGCTCTGCTCCCTGATCGAGGGAATGAAGGTGTCTGAGGTGATACGCAGGCTCGGCAACATCAACTGCGCCGGTCGAGGCACTTCCTGCCCGGACCAGCTCGCGAGGATACTTACATCCCTCAAGCTCAAGTAATCAGCGTGTTACAACCCTTTCTATCCTGCGGGGTATTGAAGTCAGGATTTCGTATGGAATGGTTCCAAGGATTTCGGCGAGCTCGTCAACAGACGGGTCCTCGCCGAAAATCGTTACGGTGTCACCCACCTTCGCATCGGTTCCGGTGATGTCAAGCATACACATGTCCATGCAGATGTTTCCTATGGTCGGGACTCTCTTCCCGTTGAGGAGGAAGGAGCATTTCCCGCGTCCGAGGTGGCGGTCGATGCCGTCGGCGTATCCAAGCGGAATGGTGGCGATGGTGGTGCCTTCAGGGGCGACCTTGCCCCATAGACCATAACCTATGCACCCGTCTTCCGGGCGGAGTCTCTTGATCTGCAGAATTTTGCATTTGAGGGAGGCCACGGGGGAAAGCTTTACGCCCGGTACTGAGCTGACGCCGTAGATGCCGATGCCCAGACGCACCATGTCAAACTGGTAGCGGGTGAATCTTTCTATCCCGGCGGAGTTGAGTATGTGGTACATAGGCCTGTATCCCAGCCCTTCGCTGATGAGGTCGGCGTTCTTTCTGAAGAGTCCTATCTGCGCGAGAGTGTATTCGTCGTATTCCGGGTCGTCTGCCGCAGAAAGGTGGGAGTAGATTGAATGAAGACGCACATATTCGCAGCCCCGCAGGTAATCGATCAGTTCCCTGAGTTCTCCGCTCATGAATCCGAGACGGTGCATTCCGGTATCCAGCTTAATGTGGATGGGAAAGTCCTTGCGTCCCTTGGCGCGCAACACTTCCACAAGTGCTTTGAGGGTGTCCATATTGGGGATTCCCGGTTCCAGCCCGAAATCGACAATTTCGTTGAAGAAGTCGGTTCCTGTCGTGAGCACGAGTATCGGAGTCATTATGCCTGCCCGTCTGAGTTCGACGCCTTCTACGGGGTAGGCGACAGCGAAATAGTCTGCTCCGGCGTCGCGGAGCATGGATGCGAATTCGACAGCGCCGTGACCGTAGGCGTTGGCCTTCACGAGCACCAGCATTTTTGTTCCGGGGTCGAGTTTGGCCCTGAAGTATCTGTAGTTCTCGAGACAGTTTGACAGTTTAAGTTCAAGTCTTGAGAAATCGTTGTTGTCAGTCATATTGCAGAATATGTCAGTGCAAATATACTGAATAAACTGACAAATTGTTAAATTAGCGGGATGGCGGGCTTTTTGAACGCTGAATACCGAACAAATATTGAACAACTATGATATATGTCATTTCCATCGTGGTGATGGCCCTCAGCTGGCTGGTCCAGCATATGCTTACAAGCAGATTTCAAAAGTATTCCCGTATTCCGGTGGCGGGCGGACTGACAGGAGCCGATGTCGCACGGAGGATGCTGGCGGAGAACGGCATTGACGATGTCACCGTATCTTCTGTGCCAGGCCAGCTCACCGACCATTACAATCCCGCAACCAAGGTCGTCAACCTCAGCGAGTCCGTGTACGGCAGCTGCTCGATAGCGGCTGCGGCAGTTGCGGCTCACGAATGCGGCCACGCTCTTCAGCATGCACGCGGATATGCGCCCCTCAAACTCCGTTCGGCCCTCGTTCCCGTTGTCAGCTTTGCAAGCAATATCGTGATGTGGGTACTTCTGGCGGGTATTCTCCTCATCAACGTATTTCCTTCACTGATCTGGTTCGGCATAGGCCTGTTCGCGATGACGACTCTCTTCAGCCTCGTCACCCTTCCGGTGGAAATCAATGCGTCGAGGCGTGCGGTTGCCTGGCTCGACTACTCCGGCATCGCCGACTATGAAACCCACGGAATGGCTGTGGACGCTCTGAAGTGGGCTGCATACACCTATGTCGTTGCCGCTCTCGGCTCACTGGCCACCTTGTTTTATTATGTGGCTATAGCGCTGGGCGGACGTCGGGACTGATGCAACTAATTTATTGAAAGATTACTAACTTTGCGTTTCGCAAAAAATCAGTATATGTCAAGGAAACTCATAGTGGGAATTACCCAGGGAGATGGCAACGGTATAGGTTATGAGGTGATCATCAAGGCTCTCGCGGACGAGAGAATTCTGGATATGTTCACCCCCGTAATCTATGGATCTTCCAAGATATTCGGCTTCTACAGGAAGCAGATTCACAATATTGAACAGATAAATACGAACGTGGTGACATCTGCGAGGGACATCCATCCCAAGAGGGTCAATATAGTCAACTGCCTTCCGGAAAACGTGTTCGTCGAGCCGGGACAGCCGACCAGCGAGTCCGCAAAGTCAGCGATGACCGCGCTCAAGGCCGCTGTGGATGACATCAAGGCGGGGGTTATCGATGTTCTCGTCACCGCCCCGATCAACAAGAGGGCAATGGTGAACGAGGGCTTCGGATATACTGGACATACGGAATACCTGGAAAAGGAGTTCGGAGTGGACGAGGTTGCGATGATAATGGTAAGCGACCGTCTCAAGGTCGGTGTGGTGACCGGGCACATCCCTCTCAAGGACGTGCGTGAAAGCATCACGACAGAAAAGATTCTCAGGAAGCTCCGCCTGATGAAGGCTTCCCTGCAAAGGGATTTTGGCGTCGACGAGCCGAAGATTGCAGTCCTTGGACTCAATCCGCACTGCGGAGACGGGGGCCTTCTGGGTGATGAAGAGCAGCAGATTATTCTTCCGGCAGTCCAGCAGGCTGTTGAAGAGGGCATACTCGCTTTCGGACCTTATTCTCCTGACGGATTCTTCGGTCTTGGAAACTATTCGAAATATGATGCGGTCCTTGCAATGTATCACGATCAGGGACTTACCCCTTTCAAGGCTCTTGCCTTCGAGGATGGTGTCAATTTCACGGCGGGACTCCCTGTGGTGAGGACCTCTCCTGACCATGGTACAGCCTATGAGATGGCAGGCCGCGACCTTGCCGATCCGCATTCCATGATGGCTTCCATCTATACGGCCATCGATGTTTTCAACAACAGGCGGCGCTATGACGAGCTTCAGGCCGGGAAGATGACTGTTCAGATGCCTGATACCGAAATCAAGCCGCGCGGCGGGCGCATCATCGAGTGACATTGGCGGAAAGAAGACAGACCATCTTCCTCTATACGGACGGGGCTTCGAGCGGAAACCCCGGCCCGGGAGGTTATGGAGTTATCCTGCGTTGCGGTTCCCTTGAAAAGGAACTCTCCGCAGGTTTTTCCTGTACAACCAACAACAGGATGGAACTGATGGCCGTGATAGTCGGGCTTGAGGCGATAAAGTGGGACAGGGTCGAAGTGACTGTCACGAGCGATTCGAGATACGTGGTCCAGGCTGTCAACGAGGGCTGGCTCGAGAACTGGAAGCGCAAGGGGTTCAGGAGGGTGAAGAATCCCGATTTATGGCTCAGGCTCATACCCCTTCTTGAGAGACACAATGTGAGATTCACATGGGTGCACGGTCACTCCGGGCATCCGGAGAACGAGCGCTGCGACGCGCTTGCCGTCGCAGCGGGAGCCGGCGCCGCAGCCGCCGGGACCGTGCTTCCCCCGGATCCGGGCTATGACCCGGAATAAGCCTCATCGTCTCGCGGCTGTCTTTCCGCTCCATCTTCGGAAGAATATCGGACTATTCAAATCCGAAGCAAGTGATTTTTTGCAAATTACTTAGTATATTCGCAGGTTATTCAAGGAGAAGTAATCTTCAAAGAATAAGCTGCGTCATCCCATCAGGATCTGAAGCGGATTATTTTTTTTCAAATTGCTAAAGACATGTCATTTACAGACGTTTTCAAGAAAATTTTCGGAACCAAGGCTGACAGGGACGCCAAGAGATTCCAGCCTTATGTCCAGAAGACTCTCGAGGCCTACGAGCTGATAGACAGCCTCTCTGATGATGAACTCAGAGAGAGGTCGGCTGCGCTCCGCAAGGCCATCATGGAAAGGACTGCAGAGAAAGAGGCGAGGGTGGCGGAAATCAAGCAGTCCCTCGAGGGTGACCTTCCTGTAGACGAGAAGGAAAGACTTGCTTCGGAATCCGACAAGCTTGTCAAGCTCATAGATGATGAAATCGAGGAAATTCTCGAAGAGATACTTCCTGAGGCTTTCGCAGTGATGAAGAGTACGGCGCGCAGGTTTGCCGAAAACGAAACCATCAGGGTGAAGGCGACCGATTTCGACCGTGACCTTGCTGCAGTTCACGATTTTGTGGAGATAGACGGGGATTCTGCGGTATGGCACAACCACTGGATGGCCGGCGGAAACGAAATCGTCTGGGATATGGTCCATTACGACTGCCAGCTCTTCGGAGGCGCGGTTCTGACCTACAGCCGCAAGAACAATGCGACGAAGGAAAGCGAAAGGGAACGTGAGGGAAATATAGCGGAGATGGCGACCGGTGAGGGGAAAACCCTTGTGGCGACCCTTCCTGTATTCCTCAATGCGCTTGCCGGCAAGGGCGTTCACGTGGTAACGGTCAACGACTACCTCGCAAAGCGTGACTCCGAATGGATGGGCCCGCTCTATATGTTCCACGGCCTTTCGGTTGACTGCATAGATAAGCATGAACCCAATTCGGATGCACGCAGAAAGGCTTATGCCTGCGACATCACCTTCGGTACGAACAACGAGTTCGGTTTCGACTACCTCCGTGACAATATGGCCATTCACCAGTCCGACCTTGTCCAGAGGAAACTCCACTACGCCATAGTCGACGAGGCCGACTCAGTCCTCATTGACGACGCCCGTACGCCTCTGATCATCTCCGGTCCTGTTCCCAAGGGCGAGGATCAGCAGTTCGTGGAGTACAAGCCTTATGTGGAGAAACTCTATGCAAGTCAGCGCACTCTCGTCACCGGAATACTCAACGACGCGAAGAAACTCATCGCTTCGGGCGACGAGAAGGAGGGAGGAAAGCTGCTCCTGCGCGCGTACAAGGGACTTCCGAAGTATAAGCCTCTGATAAAGTATCTCAGCGAACCCGGCATAAAGCAGATACTCCAGAAGACGGAGAACTACTACATACAGGACAACGAGAAGGAAATGCCTGTGGTTACCGACCCGCTCTACTTCGTCATCAACGAAAAGCAGCACAGCGTCGATATGACCGACAAGGGCCACGACATACTTGCCAAGGCAGTGAACGATGACTCCTTCTTCATCCTCCCGGATGTGGGAGCCCAGATTGCGGAAATCGAGAAGTCTGAACTCGGCGTGGCCGAAAAACAGGAGAAGAAGGACGCGGTGATGGCGGATTTTGCTGTCAAGAGCGAGAGAGTCCATACCGTCAACCAGCTTCTCAAGGCCTATGCGATGTTCGAGAAGGACATAGACTATGTCATAGTCGACAACAAGGTCAAGATTGTGGATGAGTCGACGGGACGTATAATGGAGGGCCGCCGCTGGAGCGATGGTCTCCACCAGGCGGTCGAGGCGAAGGAGAACGTGAAGGTCGAGGCGGCTACCCAGACCTTTGCGACCATCACTCTCCAGAACTACTTCAGGATGTACCACAAGCTCGCCGGCATGACCGGAACCGCAGAGACGGAGGCGGGTGAGTTCTGGTCCATATACAAGCTCGACGTAATCGTAATCCCTACCAACAAGCCGATTGCCCGCATCGACAACGAGGACCTTATCTACAAGACCAAGGCTGCCAAGTACAACGCAGTGATAAGGAAGGTCCAGGACCTCGTCGCCGAGGGACGCCCTGTGCTGGTCGGCACCACTGACGTGGAGACTTCAGAGCTCCTGAGCAGGATGCTCCGCATGCGGGGAATCCAGCACCAGGTCCTCAATGCGAAACAGCATGCCCGCGAGGCGGAGGTCGTTGCGCACGCCGGAGAATCCAGCACGGTCACGATAGCCACGAACATGGCCGGCCGAGGTACGGATATCAAGCTCTCCCCGGAGGTCAAGGCCGCGGGCGGACTCGCAATCATTGGCACCGAACGCCATGATTCCCGCCGTGTGGACCGTCAGCTTCGCGGACGTGCAGGACGTCAGGGTGACCCGGGATCGTCAACTTTCTACATCTCGCTTGAAGACAAACTGATGCGTCTTTTCGGTTCGGAGAGAATAGCGAGCGTTGTGGACAGCCTTGGAATGAAGGACGACGAGGCTCTTGAGAGCTCCATGCTTTCGAATGCCATCGAGAAGGCACAGAAGAAGGTGGAGGAAAACAACTTCGGCATACGAAAGAGACTTCTTGAATATGACGATGTGATGAACTTCCAGAGGGAGGTGATCTATACCAAGCGTCGCAACGCCCTGTCCGGTGAGAGGGTGGAGATCGATGTGATGAATATGATGCAGGACATGGCCCAGATCTATGCCGAGAATGCCGAGAGCTACAGTTTCGAAGGCTTCAGCGAGATGATCATGGCTTCCCTGTCCATAGATCCTGGCTTCGACGAGGAGTTCTTCGACCACGCGAGGACCGCCGACATTGCCTCTGCCCTATCCAGGAATATGCTCGAGGTTTATCAGCGCCGTATGGATACGATGGCCCAGAGAGCATATCCTATCATCAAGCAGGTTTACGAGAACCAGAGCGCAATCTATCAGAATATTGCGGTTCCGGTGAGTGACGGACGCAGGACTGTCACCATCTCCGTGAACCTGAAGAAGGCCTATGAGAGCGAGGGTAAGGAACTTGCCCGTGTGCTCAGCAAGACCATTACACTATGGCAGATCGATGACCATTGGAAGGAGCATCTGCGTGATATGGATGATCTCAAGCAGTCAGTGCAGAATGCATCCTATGAGCAAAAGGATCCGCTTCTTGTATACAAGCTCGAGAGCTTCAACCTCTTCAGGTCAATGCTCGAGTCCCTCAACAAGGACATCCTGTCCTTCCTTTTCAGGGCCCAGATTCCTCTTCGCGACGCATCCGAGGCAAGGCCTCCGCAGCAGGCTCAGCAGATCAGGAAGCCGGATATGAGCCAGATGCGTACCGGCCGCAGCGACCTGGTCACAAACGGCGGCCAGCAGAAGAGTAATATGCCTGTCCACGTGGGCAAGCAGGTAGGAAGGAACGATCCGTGCCCTTGCGGAAGCGGAAAGAAGTTCAAGAACTGCCACGGAAAGGAGCAGTAGCAACAATCGGCTAAAACCAGTGTAACCTATACCTCATCAATATGAAAGCAGAACAGACAAGCGCCAATATCAATATGGTCAGCCGCGTGGCTGCCGACACGACGATCAGGGGTGAGATAATTTCTCCCAACGACATAAGGATAGACGGAACCTTCGAGGGAAAACTCAACTGCAGCGGAAGGGTTGTGATAGGAGAGTCTGCGACCATCAATGCGGAGATAGTTTGCGCCAACATCGATGTCTGGGGCAACATAGTGGGCGATATATTCGTAAAAGACACCTTCTCCCTTAAGGAAGGAGGTGTCGTTACAGGAAATATCCAGGTCCGCCGTCTCCATATAGAACTCGGTTCTTCCTTCAACGGCAACTGCCGTATGATTACGGAGGAGGAGTTTGCGGCCCTGTCGGATGTCTCTCCTGTCTCAGATGGACAGGATTGACAGCACGTTGATCAATTCGCGGTCTATAGGCTTATCCATCTTGATCGCTCTCGGGAAAGGAACGTAGACAATCTGGTCGTTCTTTATTCCGACCATCACATTTCTCTGACCCTCGTTGAGGGCTTCGACGGCAGCTACGCCCAATCTTGAGGCGAGGATGCGGTCGAAGGCCGTAGGCGTGCCTCCTCTCTGGAGATGGCCCAGTATGGTTACCCTCACGTCGAACTCCGGATGCTCCAGGCGCATCCTCTCGGCATAGTGCATGGCTCCTCCGTCCTTCTGACTTTCTGATACCAGGACTATGCTGCTGTTCTTGCTCTTGCGTGTTCCCCTGCGTATGAACTCCTCCAGCTGGTCGATATCCGTCTTGTCTTCAGGGATAATGGCGGCCTCGGCACCGGCGGCGATAGCGCTGTTCTGGGCGAGGAAGCCGGCATCCCTGCCCATAACCTCGATGAAGAATACCCGGTTATGGGATGTGGCGGTGTCCCTGATCTTGTCCACGCATTCGACTATTGTGTTGAGCGCGGTATCGTATCCTATGGTCGAATCGGTTCCGTAGAGGTCGTTGTCGATAGTACCCGGCAGTCCTACACACGGCACGTCGAACTCCTTCGCGAACTCTTGGGCTCCGGCGAGGGAACCGTTTCCGCCTATCACCACAAGGGCATCGATCCCGTGTTTCGTGAGATTGGCGTAGGCTTTCTGACGGCCTTCGTATGTCCTGAACTCATCGCTGCGGGCTGTCTTCAGTATTGTTCCTCCGCGCTGTATGGTGCTGCTGACGCTTTCGGTCGTGAATTCCCTTATGTCGTCGTTGATCAGTCCTTCCCAGCCCCTGTATATTCCGTATACCTTCCATCCCATATAGATGGCCGAACGTGTCACCGCCCTTATGGCGGCGTTCATTCCGGGAGCGTCACCACCCGAGGTGAGGACTCCGATAGTTTTGATATCTCTCATTCTTTTACCTGTTTATGTGCATAGGCGTCGATGGCAGCCACTGCCGTGACATTCAGAATTTCACTGACGCTGCAATCGAAGTCTATGAAATGTATTGGTTTCTTCAGTCCCATCTGGACAGGTCCTATGATTTCCGCATCCATCTCCAGAGACTGTATCATCTTGTAAGAAGAACGTGCGCTCGTGAGGTTAGGGAATACCAGAGTGTTTGCATCAAGGCCGAACAGTTTTGAGAAAGGCCATTTTTCGTCGCGTTTCTCGCGGTTGAGAGCATATCCTATCTGGAGTTCGCCGTCCACTATGAGTTCAGGGTACTGCTCGTGAAGTATGTTCACCGCCTTGTGGACCTTGTCCGACCCCGGAGTCTTGTCGCTGCCGAAATTGGAGTAACTTATCATCGCCATCCTCGGCTCATCGTTGAAGAACCTGACGGTGCGCTCGGCCAGACGGGCAATCTGTACGAGGTCTTCGGTCCCAGGGTCTGAGTTGATCATTGTGTCGCAGATGTAGAGTATGCCCTTCTTTGTGTTCATTATGTGCATGGTTGCAAAGTCGCTGAAGCCGTCCTTGATGCCTACAACTTCCTTGGCAACCTTTACGGTGTTGCTGTAGCGGGTGTACAAGCCGGTTATGAACGCGTCAGCCTCTCCGGTCTCGACCATCATCATTCCGAAATAGTTTCGCTCGAACATCTTGTCGTTCGCTTCGTCGAAGGTGTATCCCTCGCGTCCTCGTTTTGCGGCGAGTATCGCTGCATAGCGTTCGCGGCGCTCCCTCTCCCTGTCGTGCCTGAGGTTGACGATTTCGATTCCGTCGATATTGAGGTCGAGTTCCTTCGCCAGTTTGGCTATCATCTCCTCGTTGCCAAGGAGCACTGGTTCGCATATACCCTCGGCCTTGGCCTGTACAGCGGCCTTGAGCATTGTCGGATGCTTGCCTTCGGCGAACACTACCCTCTGTGGGTGTTCGCGTGCCATGTCGAAGATGCGCTGGGTAAGTTTGGTCTCCTGACCCGCCATTTCACGCAGATGTTTCCTGTAGCCCTCCCAGTCGGTGATAGGCTTGCGTGCAACTCCGCTGTCCATCGCGGCCTTTGCCACTGCGCAGCTGACCTCGGTGATGAGGCGGGGGTCGATTGGCTTCGGAATGAAGTAGTCACGCCCGAAACTGAGCTTGCTGACCTTGTATACATCGTTCACCACCTCGGGAACAGGCAGTTTTGCGATATCGGCAATGGCCTTTGCTGCAGCGAGTTTCATCTCCTCGTTGATTCCGGAGGCGTGTACGTCGAGCGCACCCCTGAAAATGTAAGGGAAGCCTATGACATTGTTGATCTGGTTCGGATAGTCGGAGCGTCCTGTGGACATGAGCACGTCGGGACGGCTTGCCATTGCATCCTCGTAGCTGATCTCGGGAACCGGATTGGCAAGGGCGAATACTATAGGGTCCTTCGCCATTGACCTGATCATATCCTGGGTGAGCACATTTCCCTTTGAAAGGCCGAGGAACATATCTGCTCCGCGTATGGCCTCCTCGAGTGTGTGGATGTCGGTTCTTGATGTGGCGAAGAATCTCTTCTGCTCGTTGAGGTCGGTGCGCTCGGTGCTGATAACGCCACGGGAGTCGAGCATTACGACATTCTCGGGCTTCGCTCCGAGGGCGAGGTAAAGTTTCGTGCAACTGATTGCTGCCGCTCCGGCGCCGTTGACTACTATCTTTATGTCCTCGATCTTTTTCCCGTTGACCTCAAGGGCGTTCAGAAGTCCGGCTGCAGAAATTATGGCAGTACCGTGCTGGTCATCGTGCATTACCGGTATGTCGAGAGTTCTCTTGAGCCTTTCCTCTATATAGAAGCATTCTGGAGCCTTGATGTCTTCGAGATTTATACCTCCGAAGGTGGGGGCTATCTTTTCCACAGCCTCGCAGAACTTGTCAGGATCCTTTTCGGCCACCTCTATGTCGAAGACGTCGATTCCTCCGTATATCTTGAAAAGAAGTCCCTTTCCCTCCATTACAGGTTTGCCGCTCAGGGCTCCTATGTCTCCGAGACCGAGAACGGCAGTGCCGTTGCTGATTACCGCCACGAGATTGCCCTTGTCTGTGTACTTGTAGGCGTCCTGGGCATTCTTCTGGATTTCCAGGCAGGGGAAGGCTACGCCCGGGGAGTAGGCGAGGGAGAGGTCTGTCTGGGTTCTGTAAGCCTTGGTAGGCTTGACTTCGATTTTTCCTGGTCTGCCGCTCTCATGATACCTGAGAGCTGCCTCTTTTGTAATGATTGCCATAATTTGTCAAGCGTTTTACTGTGCTGCCCGCTTGCTTTCCATGCGCTTGCATGGGCAGTTTAAGGCAGCAAAAATCATACAAAATTACGAAAAATTTTGCGATATTTGTTTCCGGACTTGACAGGGCTTTTTCTTTTTATGCAAATTTCATCATCCCGCATACTTTCAAAGGAACTCATTGAGAGAACTGCTTGCCAAGTAATCTTAAAATTTTTTAAGAAAGTTCTTGCATTTTTGGTTTCGTCTTTCTACTTTCGCATCATCAACGAAGAAGAAATGTATTTCGCAACGAGAAATAACCAGCAGCAGAATCAGCAGCAGAACCAGCAGGTTCCGCTCGTTGCGGTGTATTTCTTCCAGTCGGAAAACATCATAGGATAGACGAACTTTATTAAAATATTTTAAAAAGGCTGGGTCCGAAAGGACGCAGCCTTTTTTGATTTGCAGCTGGACAACGAACAACAATCAAATAAACAAAAGAGTCATGAAACAAATCAAGGCAATCATCAGACGGACAAGGTTCGAGGATGTGAAGGAAGCGCTGTTCGCAGCGGACATCAACTGGTTCTCCTATTCGGAGGTCAAGGCCATAGGTCAGGCACGTCAGGACAGGTCCTACCGTGGAGTCATCTACAGCACTGACATTATCGAAAGGACGGAAATCACCATCATCTGCCGTGACCAGTTCGTTGAGCCGGCAATCGAGGCCATAATGAAGACGGCCCGCACCGGAGAGATTGGAGACGGACGCATCTTCGTCAGTCCTGTGGAGGATACTTATTCCATCAGGACGGGAGAGCACGGCGATACCGTACTTGCAGACAGAAAGTAACCCGCTTTACGGAATAGAGTAGTGTAATTGGAAATAGTTAGTATAGTTCAATAATTTAATCTGGTATATTATGGAAAGCACAATAAGTGGTCTCGATACCGTATGGGTATTGATAGCGGCAATGCTTGTATTCTTCATGCAGCCTGGTTTCGCCCTCGTCGAAGCAGGCTTTACAAGGGCAAAGAACTCTGCCAACATCCTGATGAAGAACTTTGTGGACTTTATGGCAGGTTCCGTACTCTTCTGGTTCATAGGCTTCGGCCTCATGCATGGAAGCGGGAACGGCTTCATCGGGGAACTTCATCTCTTCGATTTCTCCTTCTTCGGAGACTCCAATGTCCCCGCCGCCTGCTCATTCATCTTCCAGACTGTCTTCTGCGCCACGGCTGCCACTATAGTGTCCGGAGCAATGGCGGAGAGAACCAAATTTTCGATGTATGTGATATTCTCCATAGCTGTTTCTGCCCTTATCTATCCTATTGAAGGACATTGGGCCTGGGGAGGCGGATGGCTCAGCGAACTTGGTTTCCATGACTTTGCAGGTTCTGCTGTCGTTCATACCTGCGGCGGCATAATTGCCCTTGCAGGGGCCATCATTCTCGGCCCGAGGATAGGCAAGTACAAAAATGGCAAGCCTGTCGCAATCCCAGGCCACAACCTGACTCTCGGAGCCCTTGGCGTGTTCATTCTCTGGTTCGGATGGTTCGGTTTCAACCCAGGGTCACAGCTCTCCGCGACAGGCCCGGAGAATGCCACAGCTATATCCAACGTAATGGTTACCACCAATATGGCTGCCGCAACGGGAGGACTTGCAGCTATGGTCCTGACCTGGATACTCTATAAGAAACCTTCCCTCTCGCTCGTTTGCAACGGTATTCTTGCAGGTCTCGTGGGAATAACGGCAGGCTGTGACCAAGTCAGCCCGGCAGGCGCCGCAATCATAGGTCTGCTCTGCGGAATCGCAATGGTATTCTCGGTTGCCTTCTTCGAGAAGGTGGTGAAGGTCGACGATCCTGTGGGAGCCATCTCGGTACACGGAATCTGCGGTATACTCGGAACAATCCTGACAGGACTCTTCTCAGTCAGTGACGGACTGTTCTATGGAGCCGGCTGGCATTTCCTCGGCGTTCAGGCTCTCGGCGTGCTCTGCATAGCGGCATGGTCCTTCGTATGCGGCTTCGTGCTGTTCTTCATCCTGAACAAGTGGAAAGGCATTCGAGTCGAGAAGAGGATAGAGGAAGACGGTCTCGACATATACGAACACGGCGAGACCTCATACAACAACTGATTAATTTTCTTGCTTCAGATTTGAGGAGCACTTATGCAAGGCAGGCATCCAGCGCGGCTGTGATGGCTGCCTTGTCCAGTTTCTGTCCGATGAATACGAGTTTCTCCATACGGTCTCCGAAGAACGGATCCCAGGCTTTTCTCAGGCTCGGCTCCTTGGCCATCAGTTCCTCGAGTTCCTCCGCTTCCATCGTGGCGTACCATAGGCCCGCCCCCTTGAGGGAGAACTGGCGTCCGGCCTGCTCGAATACGTAGCAGCGGTCATACTCCTGGCTGAAATAGCATATTCCTTTGGCACGAATGACGTTGGAAGGCCATTTTCTTGCCACGAAGTCGTCGAACTTGTTGATGTCGAACGGCCGTCTGTTGAAGTAGACGAAAGTGCCTATGCCGTATTCCTCAGCCTCGCCCTCATCCTCGTGGTGATGATGGTGGTGCTCATGCTCATGCTCATGATGGTGGTGCTCGTGGTCGTCGCCGTCGTGGTATTCGTCGTCATCGTCGTCGTGGATGCCTTCGACTTCGCGTATCCAGGTCGCGGATGTGGCCACCTTTTCGAAATCGAAGAGTCCGGTATTGATTATGCTGTCCAGGTCCACGTCTCCGTAGTTGCATTCCAGAATCCTGGCCTCAGGCTGAAGCGCGCGTATGATTTCCTTTAGGCGGGAAAGGTCTTCAGATGAAACCTCGTCAGCCTTGTTGAGGAGTATGATGTTGCAGAACTCGATCTGCTGGATGAGCAGGTTCTCGATGTCGTCCTCTTCAATGTCCTCCCTTACCAGGCTCTTTCCTGAACTGAACTCGTCCCGCATTCTCAGGGCGTCGACTACGGTCACAATGCAGTCCAGAACTGGCGTTCCGTCCTTTGTGAGCTCTGCCCCCAGCTGGGGCATGCTGCAAATGGTCTGGGCAATGGGAGCAGGCTCGCAAATTCCGCTTGCCTCGATGACTATGTAGTCAAATCGTTTCAGTGATATGATGTCGCTGAGCTGCTGAAGGAGGTCCATTTTCAGTGTGCAGCAGATACAGCCGTTCTGGAGGGCGATGAGGCTGTCGTCATTCTGTCCGACTATGCCGCCCTGCTGAATCAGTTCTGCGTCTATGTTGACCTCGCCGATGTCATTTACTATGACTGCGAATCGGATTCCTTTTTTGTTGGAGAGTATTCTGTTGAGAAGAGTTGTCTTGCCGCTGCCGAGATAGCCGGTCAGAAGAAGTACGGGTATGCGTGAATTATCCATTTTTTTATGCACTATTTAGAAAGTGCGCGAATATACTCATTTTTCCTGTAGCTGTCTCAGGTATCTGGAAGGAGTCATGCCGGTGTAGGCCCGGAAGGCCTTGCTGAACGCGGACGGCGAGCAGAAACCGCTGGATTCGGCCACGTCGGACAGCAGCATTTCTGGCGATTTGTCCATCAGCATCTTCGAGTGTTCAACCCTGTAGCGGTTGATCATTTCGTAGAAGCTGCCCTGGCCGCTCCTGGAAATCACTTCGAAGATATAGTTCCTGTTGGTCCCCATAGCCTTCTGGAGTGTCTGCATGTCAAGATGCTGCTGAAGGTATAGCCGGTCCTCCTCCATCACCTTCTTCAGGGTGGCGCTCAGTTCCCTGTATTTCTTGTCAGTCATCGTGCTCTTTGAAACTGCGAGACTGATGTTCTCACCCTTGCGGATGATGTCGTTGCTGTTGACCTTGCGCCTGGCAGACAGGGAGAAAATCGTGAATCCCACAATTGCCGGAGACAGAATGACGTCGCGAATGAGATTGACCCATGCGCTGTCTGCCAGAAGTACCAGAAAGGCACTCATATTCAGAATCAGGGGCATCCACTGTATCATGAACGTGTCCTTTACCGGAAAGTCGGAGACTTCCGAGTACATACCTTGCCGAACGTTCTTTATGAGCTGTACCACCTTGTAGCAGGAACGGCACTGCTTGACGAAATACCAGCATGCAACGGAGCCTACTATGATCACGGAAGCCCATACAGGCAGGAGCTTGGCTCCGGTGTAGGCCTGAACTGCGATGGGAATTAGCGGGATCACACCTGGAAAGTAGTACAGAAGGGAATCCAGGGCAGAGTTTCGTGCATTGAAGTAATATATTTCCGCGGTGTAACCGAGAGTGGATGACACGCCGAGAAGCAGAAGGCTGTTAACCAGAAGCAGGGAATTGCTGTCCGGGGACCACAGGTATACGGCTCCCAGTGTCTGAAAGAGGAAGAGGCCGATGAGCTTGCTCCTGCAGGGAAAGGTTTTGCTGAATTCCTCCTTGCCCATATTTTCGGGGCGGTAGAAGAACTTGAATCCCGCGCAGACGTTGCAGCAGGTAAGGAAAACCAGATATGCGGAGAAGAAGAAAGCGTCGGCTGTCATATCAAAATGCTGATTTACAAATATATAAATTTTTTCTCAGTAATCTGATAACAATAAGTTCCTTCATTTTCAAATCTGAAGCAACTTATTTTCTTCATATTACTTAAAAATTTTATTAAGTAAAAAGAAGATTGCTAACTTTGCCGATGTAGTATAAATACCGATAAAATGCCTCAGATATCCAAGAAATCAGCAGCGATGCCGGCTTCAGCCATAAGGAAGTTCGTGCCTCTCTCAGACGCGGCCAAGGCAGATGGCGTCAAAGTGTATCACCTCAATGTAGGAGCTCCTGACATCAAATCCCCCCGATGTGCCCTTGATGCGGTGGCGCAGAAATGCGAGGAACTGGATCATATCTCATATACCAATTCAGCCGGTTTTCTGGAACTCAGGAAGGGGCTCATCGACAAGTATTACAAAAAAATCGGCATTGACATAGAACTCAAGGACATATTGGTCGAGGTGGCGGGAAGCGAGGCCTTTGCGGTAGCAATGCAGATAGCCTGCGACAAGGGTGACGAGATTCTCGTGTTCGAACCTTTTTATACCAACTACAACACCTTTGCCTACCTTAACGGGATTACGCTCAAGGCTGTCCATACCGACATCAGGAAAGGATTCGCCCTTCCTCCCGTCGAGGAGATGGAGAAGATGGTAACCCCGGCCACGAAGGCTGTCCTGATATCCAATCCGAGCAACCCTAGCGGAACTCTGTACAGCAGGGAAGAACTCGAGTCCATCGGAGAACTTTGCCGCAGACACGATCTTTTCCTCATTTCTGACGAGGTGTACCGTGAGTACTGTTTCACCGAGGAGCCGCATTTCTCGGCCTTCAATCTTCCAGGCCTGGAGCAGAACGTGATTCTCGTGGATTCGGTGTCCAAGAGGTACAATCTCTGCGGCACCCGTATCGGGTGCATAATTTCGAGAAATGCAGAAGTGATGGCTGCGGCGATGAAATATGCGCAGTCCCGCCTTTGCCCGCCGGTATTGGGCCAGTATGCGGCAATTGGGGCGCTCGATACTCCTCAGGAGTATTTCGACGAGACCGTGGAGGAATACAGAAAACGCCGCGACTGCGCTGTCGAGATGCTCAACGCGATGCCTGGCGTATTTGCTCCTTGTCCGCAGGGTGCATTCTATACCATAGCTGAGCTGCCTGTAGACAATGCGGAGAGTTTCGTGAAGTGGATGCTGACCGATTTCAGAAAGGACGGGGCCACCACAATGGTAACCCCTGTCGCTTCATTCTACAAGACCCCCGGGGAGGGACTCAGGCAGGTGCGCATCGCCTATGTGCTTGAGGTCCCGGAACTCCGCAAGGCCCTTGACGTTCTCGCCGCGGGCCTTGAGGCTTATCCCGGCAGGACTCTTTAGTCCTTCTGATAAAGATATCTCTTGATACTCTTTTTCGGAGTTCTTTCGAAATCATCTTCGAGAAACTCCGTTTTTGCTATCCTCAGGTATGATGGCTGCTCCTTGTTGAGAGCGCGGATCTGGGAGTCGATTTCCTCTCGGAGCGCCGCCTCGTCGAGACCGTTCCTTGTTGCCTTTACCCTGTCAGGGAAAATGATGGCGATAAGCCTCGAGTTCTCCTCGACGACAAGGCTGTCAACCACATAGTTGAGGTTGTTGAGCTCGCCCTCGATCTCCTCCGGATAGATGTTCTGTCCCGAAGGACCGAGGATCATGCACTTGGACCTTCCCTTGAGGTAGAGGAAACCGTCCCTGTCGATGATACCCATATCTCCGGTGCGGAACCATCCGTCCGGGGTGAAGGCGCTTTCGGTAGCCTTCTCGTTGTTGTAGTATCCGAGGAATACGTTCGGGCCCTTGATCTGAACCTCGCCCGGAGTGCGTGCAGGATCGATGGAGTCTATCCTTATTTCCATGAACCTTGCAGCCTGTCCGCAGGAACCGACCCTGGTCTTGTCCCAGTCCGCATATGCCAGGATAGGCGCGCACTCTGTCATTCCGTAGCCTACGGTGATAGGGAACTTGATGAAGTTCATGAACTCTTCGACCTCACGGTTGAATGCGGCTCCTCCTACGATCACTTCGTAGAACTGTCCTCCGAAAGCCTTGACGAGTTCTTTCCTGATCTTCCCTCCTATGATGTTGCGTATGCCCGGTATGCTCAGGAGCACTTTCATTGCAGGTTTGTCTATGACAGGTTTTACCTTGCCCTTGTAGACCTTCTCTATGATGAGCGGAACTGCAATGATGATCGTAGGACGAACCGCTGCAAGAGCCTCGAGCAGCACAGCGGGGCTTGGGGTCTTGGTGAGGAAGAAAATACGAGCTCCGACGGTGAATTCATAGAGGATTTCGAACATGAGACCATACATGTGTGCGGCCGGGAGCATCGAGAGTATGTTCGATTTGTTGGTGATTGCCGGAACTGCCTTTCTGGCGAAAAGAATGTTTGAGCACAAGGCCCTGTACGGAATCATCACTCCCTTGGAGAATCCGGATGTGCCTGAAGTGTAGTTGATGAGTGCAAGTTCATCGGCGCTGTCCCTGTGGTAGGAAATCATTTCCGGCTTGAGCCCTTCCGGATATTTTGCCCTGTAGCTGTCCTCGATGGCTTCCCTGGCTGCCAGAATCTCGCTGTTCGAACTGTGGAGTATGCTGAAGTCGTCAAGTTTTACGACTGCCTCGAGTCCCGGCATCTCGGAAGGGTCTATACCGTTCCATATGGTCTGGTCCACAAAGAGTATCCTGGATTCGGAGTGGTTGATCAGATGATGTATGTTTCCCGGTTTGAACTCGTGGAGAAGAGGTACTGCAATGGCTCCGTAGCTGATGACGGAAAGCAGTGCCGCCACCCAGTGCGCCTGGTTCTGGGCGCATATCGCAACCCTGTCACCCTTGCGGAGCCCGCAGCTCTCATACATGAGGTGGAGTTTTGCAATTTTCACCGCAACCTCCCCGTAGGAGTAGCTGGCACCCTTGTAGTTTGTCAGGGCCTGACGGTTCCAGTTCTCCCTGAAGGTCTGCTCGTATAGGCTGTTCACCGATTCGAATGTGAACTTTTCGAGCTGGTTTTTCTGTACGCGTTTCATTTCACTGTCTCTTATAAAATTACTAAATTTGCGTCTGTATGTCAAAACTTACAATCCCTAAATTTCTTCTCCGAAAGAGATTCATGTTCGAGTCTGTTGTGTTCGTGCTTGCGTTCGCCATAGGCTTCATCATAATTTACAAGCCATTTTCCGCTACTGTCTGGTTCGGTTTCTCATCCCTTGGCATTTCACTTCTGACCACAGCCTTCTTCGCCGTTGCGATAGTGACCATGCTGCTCTCGAAACTGGTCATCCGCCTTGTGGGCAAGCGTCACGAGATGAGTATCTGGGCCTATCTCCTGCTCACCATAGTCGAGTTCGCTCTCCTCTCTGCCGAGTACCTGGGTTTTACCGCCCTGCGTATGGTCAACATCAACTTTACGCCTCTGCTTTTCCTGAAGGTCTTCGTCTGTATCTTCCTCATACTTGCGATTCCATATTCAATCTTCGTCCTCTATACGGGCTACAGGAGCCAGAGAGATGAAATCCGCATGCTCAGGAACCTTCTCGCCAAGTCCGGTGAAAGTCCGAAGCAGCGTATGGTGGACCTCTATGACACCTCCGGGGCAATGAAAATCTCGATAGACCAGGATTCCATATATTATATAGAGTCGCAGGACAACTATGTCAAGATCTGGTATGAACTCGAAGGCCGCCTCACCAGCTATATGCTCCGTTGCAGGACCCAGCAGATGGAGAAGATGCTCGAGGGAACCGACATCCACCGCTGCCACAGGTCATACTTCGTGAACTTCAACAAGGTCACTGTCCTCAATCATGGAAGCGGAAAGGCAAGCGTGACTCTCTCGCATCCTGATGTAAGGCAGATTCCGGTTTCAAAGACCTACTACAGGACTGTATTGTCCGCAAATATAGCACGCAAGCCCCGCACGGCACGGGAATAATGCCGATTTGTGGCGAAAATCACCGATTCGGTGGCGAATGAAAAGCTAAGACAAGACCATAAATCAATGAAGAAGACCGTAACGCTCGAATCCGTCGACCCTGTGGAAATCTATGGCGCAGGCAATCGTGTACTTGAGGCTTTATGTTCATATTTCCCGTCCCTGAAGGTCGTTGCGAGGGGGGACAGCATCATTCTTGACGGCAAGGAGACCGATATAGAGGAATTCGAAATCCGGCTGAGCCGTCTTATCGAAAGAAGGATGCGCAAGAGTTCTCTCACTCCTTATGACGTGAGCGACATTTTCGAGGAGGAGAACAATGCTCCGGAGCGGCTCAGGCTGAACGGCAGTTCAGTCATAGTGTATGGCAACGACGGCAAACCGGTTGCTGCCAGAAACAAGCGTCAGGAGGAGATGGTCAGGGCCTATTTCGACAGTGACCTCGTGTTTGCAACCGGTCCGGCGGGTACGGGAAAGACCTACATTGCCATCGCCCTCGCAGTAAGGGCCCTGAAGAACAGGGAGGTCAAACGCATAATCCTTACCCGCCCGGCGGTGGAGGCGGGGGAACGGCTGGGCTTCCTTCCCGGAGATATGAAGGACAAGCTGGATCCCTATCTTCAGCCCCTGTACGATGCTCTCGGGGATATGATTCCTCCGAAGAAACTTCAGGATTTCATGGCTGAGGGCACGATACAGATTGCTCCGCTTGCATATATGAGGGGCCGAACCCTCGACAAGGCCTGCGTGATACTGGATGAGGCTCAGAACACCAATCTCGGTCAGCTCAAGATGTTCCTCACCAGAATGGGCAGCAATGCGAAGTTCATAGTCACCGGAGACGCTTCACAGGTGGACCTGCCCAACAAGGCGGATTCCGGCCTGCTCAGGGGAATTGAGCTTCTGAAGGGAATAAAGGGCATATCCTTCGTGGAATTCAGGAATGAGGACGTGGTCCGCCATCCGCTCGTTGCCCGTATTGTCAAGGCCTTCGAGGACCGTCAGTAGAGTCCTGTCGCCTCCCTTACCCTTTCCAAGGAAGAAATCATCAGGTCGTAGTCGTGCGGGTTCATCCATAGTTCCCGCCTGTCCTTGTAATCCTCTATCCTGATTGTGGCGTAATTGTCGGTCAGTCTTCCGGGAAGGCTGCACCACAGCCAGTCCCATTGGGGCTCCAGCATACTGACGCTTCCGTCAGTTTCCCGCACAAGTTTCAGGGTCAGCATAAGCTCTATTCTTGTGTTCTCGGCGCTCATGTTGGAGACAGCATTGCCCAGGGAATAGAATACGGGGACCTGCCTGTCCCCCAGATCTATGGTCTCCCTGTTCTGGACCACATGGGGATGGCTGCCTATGATTATGTCGGCTCCGCTTTCAGCGAGTTTGCGGGCCGCCTCTCTCTGGCTGCCGCTGCAGACTGTCTTGTATTCCGGACCCCAGTGGGGAAGAGCGATCACGAAGTCGGCTCCTTCCTCCCTGGCTTGGGACACAAGCCCCGCAGCTTCCTCCAGAAGAGTCACTTTCGGGTACTCGCCGACCGCCTTGACATTCGTCCCGTAGGTACAGTTCACAACGGCTATCTTGATGCCCTTGACCCTGAAGCAAAGGGGATTGTGCCTGGAATATGATTCGGCGTCAAGGCCGGATCCGCAGTATGAGGCCAGCTGCATCCGCTCCATGTTTCCATATATGCCGAGGGTTCGGGCGAGTCCTGTCAAGCCTCTGTCGAGTATGTGGTTGTTTGCCGTAAGAAGAACGTCCACTCCGCAGCCTACCACGTATTCCGCATAGCTGTCGGGCGAGGAAAAGGCTGGATACCCTGTGTAGGGACTGCCTCCCAGGCTGAATTCCATATTGGCAAATGCTACGTCAGCCTCGGCCAGATCCTCGGAGATGCCTTTGAGGAAAGAGGTGAAATCCCTGTCGATCTGCCCCTTGTGAAGCATCACGTCCCCTATGAAACGGAGCGTGACGCTGTCCCTTTGAAGGCTCAGCTTTCTGAGGGGAATGAAATCATAGTCGTCTGCAGCCCCGGGCAGGGCAGGAATGCACAGACACAGGGCGGAGACGAGCAACGCCGCGAGTATTTCGGATTTTCCTGACACGGCCCAAAGATACGCTTTTTTGGACTTCTTCCGGAATTTGAAATATGCAATAATTTGAGTACTTTTGCAAGTTACGCGTGATGTCCGCGAATTATCAAGAACTTACTGAAATATGAGATATACGGCACTCCATATTCTGGCCCTGGCTCTGGTGCTTGCATTCCTTCCGTCCTGTGATTTCATAAGGACTCTGGCGGGCCGTCCGACGAGCGCGGACATAGAGGCGATACGTCGGATTATCGAGGAGGACGATTCCCTTATGACAGCCCGCAGGGACTCCGTGGAATCCGCTCTGGAAGCAGCAAGGCGGGCCGAGGCGGATTCCCTCGCGGCTTTGGACTCCTTCGCCCTTGCAGGTTGCCATTTCCGCACTCCTGCAGAACTTGGGGGCCTTGATTCCGCTTGCACCCTAAGTCGTTATGCCATAGCGGTCGGCGCCTTCCGCAAAGTTTCCAATGCCCGGAAAATGGCGCAGAGGTTTGACGCTGACAAGTACAGTCCCACTGTGGTTGTGGCAGGTTCGGGTCTGAATATTGTTCTCGTCTGCCCGGCTGACAGAATCAAGGACCTGTATGTCAGCTATTCGAGGTTCAGGGGCGAGCCTCTCTGCCCGAAGGATGCGTGGGTCCTTGTAAATGAGAATGTTAACGATGTACAGTAGATTCACCGGGGTCTTAGCCCTCATCCTCGCGCTTGTCCTTCCGGCGCTTACGCTCAGTGCCCAGTTCCGTGGTGACGCTTACGGAAATCTCTATGATTCGGAAACCGTGTCCTTGCTCAAGGAACACGTCTCCTTTCTTGCCTCTGCCCAGATGGAAGGCAGAAAGGCCGGTTCCGAAGGGGAAAAGATGGCTGCCACTTACCTGTATGATGCACTCGAATCCTGCGGAGTGGATATGGTATCTCCGAAGGAAGGCGACCCGTTCGGAATCGTCACGGACAGCGATACTCTGATTTCGAGGAACGTATATGGCTATGTACCCGGTTATGACAAGTCACTTTCCGGCGAATTCATCGTTGTCGGGGCTCGTCTGGACAACCTCGGCACCCTCGTGATGACCGTGGACGGCGAAACTGTGACAGGTACGTACAGCGGCGCGAACGGAAATGCATCAGGTCTGGCCATGCTCATAGAACTTGCGCGCAAGGTGTCGACGAATTCCCTTCTTTTCCGCCGGCCTGTGGTGTTCGCCGCTTTCGGCGCATCCTGCAGCGGATACATGGGCTCGTGGTATTTCACGGAAAACAGTTTCAAGGAGAAGGTCAATGCCTTTGTCAATCTCGATATGCTCGGCGGTGGCGAGGGCTTTACTGCCTATACTTCCTCCAACAGTGACCTCAATGCTCTCCTCGGGTCGATGAAAGGCTCGCTTCAGCCTGCCATCCCTGTCCTGACGGCGGCCGAGCCATATCCTTCCGACCACAGGATATTCTACGCAAGGGAGATACCCTCTGTGACTTTCACGACGGGACGCTATCCCGAGCACAATACGGTCAAGGATACCCCTTCCATACTTGATTACGAGTTGATGGAGAGGGAACTCGAGTATATCTACAACTTCATCCAGCTGCTCTCTTGTACGGGTGAGGAGATTCTTTTCAATCCTGCCCTCAAGGAGGAAGTGAAGAAGATCTCTGCCGCGGCGTCTCCCGGGGTGGTTTCCTATTTCGACTGCGACCAGAAGCCTATGTTCTCCAACAGCCCCGATATATCCAAGTTCATGAAAGACTGGGTGTACCGTCTGTTGAAATATCCCAAGGCAGCTGTGGAACAGGGCATTCAGGGAACGGTCCAGGTCAGTTTTGTGATTGACAGGAATGGAGCGGTAAGGGATGTGCAGGTGGTGCGTTCCGTCCATCCTCTGCTTGATGACGAGGCGGTAAAGGTCATCTCCGCCTCTCCGAAATGGCGTCCTGCCCGGGTGAGGGGAGAGAAGGTGAGTTCGTCCATGACCATAGGAGTGGAATTCAGGCTCCGCCACAAGGGGGAGAGGGGACGTTTCGGAATAAACGGATATTAAGTAATCTTCAATCATACAATGGAATACAATTTCAAGGAAATCGAGAAGAAATGGCAGGCCCTATGGGCTGAGAACCACACTTTCAAGGCTGAGACAGACCCTTCCAAGCCGAAGTACTACGTTCTGGACATGTTCCCATATCCTTCCGGTGCGGGACTTCACGTCGGCCATCCTCTCGGTTACATAGCTAGTGACATCTATTCCCGCTACAAACGTCTCTGCGGGTTCAATGTCCTTCATCCAATGGGCTACGATGCCTTCGGACTCCCTGCTGAGCAGTATGCCATCCAGACAGGCCAGCATCCGGAAATCACTACCACGAGGAACATAAACAGATACCGCGAACAGCTCGACAGGATAGGATTCTCGTACGACTGGTCCCGTGAGGTGCGCACCTGCGACCCGGCTTATTACAAATGGACTCAGTGGGCCTTTCTCAAGATGTTCGGAAGCTGGTATGATCCTGAGCTTGACAAGGCCCGTCCCATAGAGGAACTTGTGGAAAAGTTCTCTAAGGAGGGTTATGACGGAATCACTGCAGAGCGCTGGAACTCCGCTTCCGAGAAGGAAAAGTCGGACATCCTGATGAACTACAGGATAGCCTATCAGGGTGAGACCTCGGTGAACTGGTGCGCCAAACTCGGTACCGTGCTCGCCAACGACGAGGTGAAGGACGGCCTTTCCGTACGCGGTGGCTTCCCTGTCGAGCAGAAGAAGATGACCCAGTGGCAGCTCAGGGTCTCTGCCTATGCGGGACGCCTGCTTGACGATCTTGATACTCTCGACTGGACTGATTCGCTCAAGGATATGCAGCGCAACTGGATAGGCCGCAGCGAGGGTACGGAGATGGTTTTCCGCGTCGCCAACGGCGACAGGGAATATGACATGACCATATTCACCACCCGTGCGGATACCGTTTTCGGAGTGACCTTCATGGTTCTTGCGCCTGAGAGTGAGTGGGTGGAGAAACTCACTTCAGACGGGCAGGCTGCTGCGGTACAGGAGTATCTGGCAGCTGCGAGGAAGAAGACTGAGCGCGAGAGAATGGCAGAAACCAGAAAGGTTACAGGAGTCTTCTCCGGTTCGTATGCGACAAATCCTCTGACGGGAGAGAAGGTTCCGGTCTGGATTTCTGAATATGTTCTTGCAGGATACGGTACCGGAGCCATAATGGCCGTTCCGGCCCACGACAGCCGCGACTACGCCTTTGCCAAGACTTTCAATCTTCCGATAATTCCTCTCATCGAGGGCTGCGACGTAAGCGAGCGCAGCTTCGATGCAAAAGAGGGAACGATGTGCAATTCGGGCTTCCTCAACGGTATGCAGGTAAAGGAAGCCATAGAGGCTGCCAAGGATTATGTCGAGGCTCACGGTTTGGGACACCGCAAGACAAATTACCGACTGCGTGACGCAATATTCTCACGCCAGCGCTACTGGGGTGAGCCTTTCCCAATTTATTACAAGGACGGAATCCCTTGCCCTGTACCTGAGTCCGAACTGCCTGTCACCCTTCCGGAAATCAGCGAGTTCAAGCCTACCGAGACGGGTGAACCGCCTCTTGGAAGGGCGGAAAACTGGACTTGGAACGGGTACCCGCTCGAGAAGAGCACAATGCCTGGCTTTGCCGGTTCGAGCGCCTATTACCTCCGTTACATGGATCCGCACAACGACGGTGCCCTCGTGAGCCAGGATGCTGATTCCTACTGGCGCAATGTCGACCTCTATATAGGAGGAACCGAGCACGCGACCGGCCACCTGATCTATTCCCGTTTCTGGAACAAGTTCCTTTATGACCTGGGATACGTATGCGAGAAGGAGCCATTCAGGAAACTCATAAACCAGGGAATGATTCAGGGACGCTCCAACTTCGTCTACAGGATAGTGGGAACCAACACCTTTGTCTCCTGCGGGCTCAAGGACAAGTACGAAACCACGGAGATACACGTGGATGTCAATATTGTTCACAACGACAGGCTCGATCTGGAGGCATTCAGGAACTGGATGCCTGATTTCAGGACTGCGGAGTTCATTCTCGAGGACGGCGAATACATATGCGGATGGGCGATTGAGAAGATGAGCAAGTCGATGTTCAATGTCGTCAATCCGGATATGGTCTGCGACACCTACGGCGCCGACACTCTCCGTCTTTACGAGATGTTCCTCGGCCCTCTGGAGCAGAGCAAGCCTTGGGATACCAAGGGCATTGACGGTGTCCACCGTTTCCTCAGGAAGATATGGAGACTGTTCTATGACAGGGATACTCTTGCCGTCACCGAAGAGAAAGCGACGCCGGCTGAGCTCAAGGCTCTCCATAAACTCATTGCCAAAGTCCGTGAGGATATAGAGAACTTCTCATACAATACTGCGGTCAGCGCCTTCATGATAGCCGTGGGCGAGCTCGGCGAGTGCCATAAGAGGGAGATACTTGAGCCGCTGATCATTCTTCTTTCACCTTTCGCTCCGCATATTGCGGAGGAGCTTTGGCAGGCCCTCGGACACGGCGAAAGCATAAGCTTTGCCCGTTTCCCGGAATATGTGGAGGCATATACTGTCGAGGACAGTTGTACATACGCCGTTTCGTTCAACGGAAAGACCCGTTTCACCGTGGAACTTCCGAAGGCTGCAGGAAAGGAAGAGGTCGAGGCCCATGTCCGTTCCCTGGATCAGACGGCAAAGTATGTGGGTGAGATGAACATAGTAAAGGTGATAGTGGTTCCCGGAAAGATAGTCAACATAGTTCTCAAATGATATGGCTCTGAAAATTGATTCGGCAAAAGTTGGCAGAACCGTTCTCGAATATGCGGTACTCACGGTCGGAACCCTCTTGTACTGTATCCCGTGGGAATGGTTCGTGATTCCGAACAACTACTCCAGTGGCGGAGTCACGGGACTTCTCACTCTCCTGCAGTATGCGACGGACGGTGCAATTACAGTCGGAGTGTCATATATGGTAATCAACGTATTCCTTCTCCTGCTTGCCTTTTTTGTGCTGGGAAAGAGTTTCGGAGTGAGGACCATATTCTGCATAGCCCTGTCAGCTGTATTTTTCCAGATTCTGCCAAAATTCCCGCAGATGTTCTCGGCGGAGGGCGGCCTTCTGTATATCCCGGAGGGCGTGCTGGTTCCCCTTCTTGCCGGAATGATGGAAGGCATAGGTCTGGGAATTGTGCTCCGTTACGGAGGCAGCACTGGAGGCAGCGACATCTTCGCGATGATAATCAACAAGTACTGGCCTATGTCTCCGGGACGCTTCTATCTCATATCCGACACGGTCATCATAGCGATGGTACTCCTGCTTCCGGGCAAGACTTTCGCCGATATGGTTTACGGTTATCTGATGATGGTTTCCTCCTGTTTCTTCATCGACTTCGTGGTCGTGGGTGCCAAGTCTTCAGTCCAGGTTTTCGTATTCTCAGACAAAAAGTCGGAGATTGCGGACTATATAATGACCCATATGAACAGGGGAGTCACCTTCCTCAAGGCCGTGGGAGGCTATTCGGGCAAGGAGAAGGACGTGCTCCTGATTCTCATCCGTTCCAAGGAACTGCATAATCTCAGTGATGCGGTGAAGTCCATAGATCCGAAGGCCTTCATGTCTGTGTCTCCGGCAAACAATGTCTATGGAGAGGGCTTCGAGGAAATCAAGACCGGTATAAAGCAGAAGGAAATCAAAAAATTGAAAGCTGAAAATGACTGACAACACACAGGTGGCTAAGGATATAAAGAAGTTGAACTCCAACAAGTTCTTCCTTGGTCTCCGCTCCTATCTCATCATTACGCTGGGACTTTTCATATATTGTTTCGGCATTTGTACTTTCTTTGTTCCCAACAACCTTGTTGGCGGTGGAGTATCGGGCGTGTCTGCGATTATCTACTATGCCAGCCACGGAAAGATAAGCATGGGTCTTACTTACGTGGTTATCAACGTGGTACTCATTCTCATAGCCATCAAGGTACTCGGACTCGGCTTCGGCTGGAAGACGATTTATGCCATCCTTCTGATATCCCTGCTCCTGGACCAGCTCCCGAGACTGATGCCGGAGCAGTTCATCAGGGAGTTCTCCCTTGACAACGGCAAGATACTGTGCGCAGTGCTGGGAAGCGCCTGCACCGGCTTCGGCATCGGTGCCTCTATGTCGCAGGGAGGCAGTTCGGGAGGAACGGACATTGTGGCTCTTCTCGTGAACAAATACCGCAATATCTCTCCGGGAAAGGTGATACTCTTCATTGATGTGGTGATTATTCTTTCTGTGCTGTTCTGTCCTTCCTACAACGCGGAGGGAGAGCTTATCCCGTTAAGCGGAAGGATTGCCACAGCTGCCTACGGTTTCATTCTCATCACAGTCAACAGCTATGTGGTCGACCTCTATCTTTCCGGTTCGAAACAGTCTGTACAACTGTTCATCTTCTCTGAGAAACCGGAAGAAATGGCAGATGTGATGGTCAAGATGAGAAGGGGAGTGACTGTCATCCCGGCGAAGGGTTGGTATACCAAGAGCGAAAGGGACATAGTCATGGTGATTGCTCACAAGTCGGAGCTGAACAATCTGCTCAGAATCGTCAAGACCGTCGACCCAGATGCCTTCCTTTCCGTGTCTACGGTGATGGGAGTCTATGGCAAGGGATTCGACCAGTTGAAGGGTAAAGCGATGAAATAATCATACGCTTTCGTAAATTCATTATACGCATTTGACAATACACATAGTAATACAACAAATTTTATGTGCCCTTCTCTGCTTCGGAGAAGGGCTTTTTGTATATTTAACAGACAAATGCCAATACCCCTATGCAAACTAACAGTCAGTTATTCTATCTTCCAGTTCTTCAGTCATCCGTCCTTGTGCTGATGTCGGTTCTCGGTATGCCGGAACTTGCCTGTATTCTGTGTCTGTTGTTGAACCTTGCGTGCCTGTTGAGGCTTGTCGGTACAATCCTGCCTCCGAGACGGAATGACGAGTCGGATGTGGGTGCCGGGACGCCAGTTCCATTGTGGATCCGTGTGATGATGCGGAATATGCTGTTTGCCTCCCTGTCTGCGGCTCTGGGTTTCTTTGCAGTCTTCCTGCCTTCAGGTCTGCCTGCAGATTTGGTTATGGTGACAACAGCACTTGTCTCCTGTCTGGTATGTTTCATGGCCGTGCGCTCGGCACTGCTTCTCAATGACCAGGACAAGGCTCCGGCCACGGATGACGCCCGTGCGGAGGAGGCAGAGGAGGCGAAGGATGCGGATGAGAATGTCCGCGATGTGTCATTGACCAGAGTGAACAAAGGCAAGAACCTGGACAGGATCTTCAGGAGAATGGAGAATTACTTCGAAAATGAGAAGCCGTATCTCAACAAACGCTTGTCAATGACGAAAGTTGCCGAGACCATAGGATCCAACAGGACCTATCTGAGCTATGCTCTGGCAAGGAATCACGACGGCAACTTCAACCATTATGTCAACTCCTGGCGTATACGTTACGCAATGGATCTGTTCAGTAAGAACCATTCCCTGAAAGTGGAGGATCTCGCGCAAACCTGCGGCTTTTCGAGTGCTTCCCGTTTCTCCCTCTCCTTTCAGGAAATCATTGGAATGTGCCCGAGTGAGTGGATGCGAAGGTGCAGGGAAGAGGATGATGACTAACTCTGAGGGAAGACTTGTCATCGACCTCCTGTTTTGCAAATGCGAAACTTAAATTCCCTATCTTTGCAGTTCAATCGAAATTATTATGGCAGACGAGAAAATCATCTTTTCAATGAACGGCGTAGGCAAGGTCCTGCCGCATAACAACAAGGTAATACTCAAGGATATATACCTTTCTTTCTTCTATGGGGCCAAGATAGGCATCATAGGTCTGAACGGCTCCGGAAAGTCCACGCTGATGAAAATCATCGCAGGAGTTGAGAAATCATACAAGGGAGAGGTGGTATGGGCACCCGGCTATTCGGTGGGGTATCTTGAGCAGGACCCGCAGATGGACCCGGACAAGACTGTCCTCGAAGTGGTTCAGGAGGGCGTCCAGGAAGTGATGGACCTTCTTAAGGAGTATGAGGAAATCAACCTCAGGTTCTGTGAGCCGATGTCGGATGATGAGATGAACAGGCTGATAGAGCGTCAGGGCGAACTGACCGAGCAGATCGAACATTGCGGAGGATGGGAAATCGATTCCAAGCTCGAGAGGGCGATGGATGCGCTGATGTGTCCGCCGCCGGATGCCATTGTTTCCACCCTCAGCGGAGGTGAGAGGAGAAGGGTTGCGCTCTGCCGCCTTCTCCTGCGCCAGCCTGACGTCCTCCTGCTCGACGAGCCGACAAACCACCTCGATACCGAGAGCATACAGTGGCTGGAGGCACATCTGCAGCAGTACAAGGGTACAGTCATAGCCGTTACCCACGACCGCTACTTCCTCGACAATGTGGCCGGATGGATATTGGAGCTCGACAGGGGAGAAGGTATTCCTTGGAAGGGAAACTATTCTTCATGGCTCGACCAGAAGACCAGAAGGCTCCAGATGGAGGAAAAGCAGGAAAGCAAGAGACGCAAGACTCTCGAAAGGGAGCTTGAGTGGGTAAGGATGGCCCCGAAGGCTCGTCAGGCAAAATCCAAGGCCCGCCTTGGAGCATATGAGAAACTTGCCAGCGAGGATGCAAAGGAGAAGGAGTCCAGACTGGAAATCTTCATTCCTAACGGTCCGAGGCTCGGAACAAATGTCATACGTTTCGATGATGTTTCGAAGAGCTACGGGGACAAACTGCTCTATGAACATCTGAGTTTCGTACTTCCGCCCGCTGGCATAGTCGGAGTGATAGGACCTAACGGAGCGGGAAAGACCACACTCTTCCGCCTTATAATGGGACTCGAGAAACCGGATACCGGTTCCATAAGCATAGGCGAGACCGTCAAGATAGCCTATGTGGACCAGCAGCACAGTTCCATAGATCCGGAAAAGACCGTTTACGAGACCATCGCAAACAATTCCGAGTTTGTGAAACTCGGGAACAGGGAAATCAATGCGCGCTCGTACATATCGCGATTCAATTTCTCCGGTGCGGATCAGGAGAAGGAGTGCGGCATCCTTTCAGGCGGTGAGAGGAACAGGCTTCAGCTTGCTCTCACTCTCAAGGACGAGGGCAATGTGCTGCTTCTTGACGAGCCGACCAATGACGTGGATGTCAATACCATCCGTGCTTTGGAAGAGGGACTTGAGGGCTTTGCCGGTTGTGCTGTGGTAGTATCGCACGACCGCTGGTTCCTTGACAGGATTGCGACCCACATACTTGCCTTCGAGGGTGATTCGCAAGTGTATTTCTTCGAGGGAAGTTATTCCGAGTATGAGGAGAACCGCAAGCGCCGTCTCGGAAACGAAGAACCCCACCGCTTCAAATACAAGAAACTGATGGAGTAGGGTTGCGGCTCAGATTACTGAAGAGCCCAGCATTTCCAGATTTTCGTCATACCATACGGCAAACTGTCCCGGGGTGATTCCTCTCTGTGGCGTGTCGAAGATGATGAAGAGGCCATTCTCGCGAAGAACGAGGGTGGCCTCCTGCAGTGGCTGGCGGTAGCGTACCCTCACTTTGTATCGGCGAATCTCTCCCACTTCCATTGCCAGGTCTTTCCTGATCCAGTGTACCTCTTCAGGCAGAAGACGTATCACGCTGCGGCTCAGTCCCTTGTGACGATGACCCTCTCCTACGTATATGATGTTTTCCTCTATGTCGGTTCCGATGACGAAAACCGAGTCCTTGTGGCCTCCGATATTCAGGCCCTTTCTTTGCCCTATGGTGTAGAACTGGGCTCCATCGTGTTCTCCTATTATCTTGCCCCAGGGGTTCTCCTTGTAGCGGGTTTTCCTGATGTGCTTCTTTCCGCTTCTGTAGCTTTCGGTCTCGAAGCGTATGGAACTGTAATCCAGAGGCCTCGATATCCTGAGCCAGTCTTCGTCGGAAAGGGCTGCGAGTCTGTCCGTATCCCAGTCGTTGCGTACGGAACTCCCTTCTGCAGAACCCTTGTCTTCGGAAATGTATGAGGTGACTGTCTGAAGTGCTCCGGAGCCTTCGCGAAGGAGGCTTTCCAGAATCGCGCAATTCTGTCTGTATTGCTCGCAACTCTCGAAGAATGAGTCATATACTTCCACAATCCTGCCTGTTGCCGGCTTCAGTTTCTGCTGGAGGAAGGCAGGAAGGTCAACCTTCCCCACAAAGCATATTCCCTGGGAGTCCTTCTTGTCGGCTGAAGGCAGGTCGGCCTCCTTTGCAATCCTCCTGACCTCTGGCTTGGTGATGTCCCCTATCGGGAAAAGGGCGTCTGCTAGCTGCTCCTGCGTCAGCTGGCAGAGGAAGTAGCTCTGATCCTTGTTGGGGTCGCTTCCTGCGAAAATCCTATGTATGGCACTGCCGTCGGTACCTTCGATGCTGTCCTTCCTGCAGTAGTGGCCGGTGGCGACCTTTTCGGCTCCGAGTTTCTTTGCTGTCTTGAGGAAGGCGTCGAACTTTATCTCCCTGTTGCAGAGTACGTCCGGGTTCGGGGTGCGGCCTTTCGAATATTCGTCGAACATATAGTCGACGACCCGTTTGCGGTATTCCTCGCTCAGGTCCACGAAATAGAAAGGAATTCCAATCTTTCGTGCGACGAGTTCAGCCACGAAACGGTCCTCCTCCCATTCGCAGTCGCCGTGCAGGGTCCCTGTGGTGTCGTGCCAGTTCTGCATGAACAGCGCAAAGACATCGTGGCCCTGCTGTTTGAGAAGCAGAGCCGCAACACTCGAATCGACTCCTCCGGAGAGCCCTATACATACCTTCATATCCGAGAAAAATGCTATTGAATAATTTTTTATTACCTTTACAAAGATAAATGTAATCTTCAAAGAATAACCTGCATCAAATCTGAAGCAACTTATTTTCTTCAAATTACTGTATGACAAGGAAAGAATTGAAAATATCATACTCTGAATATGAGTCCATGGAAGAGCTTTCTGCAGAGGACCGTACCCTTGCCCAGGCGGCGGTGGACGCTACTGCAGTATCCTATGCACCGTATTCCAAGTTCAATGTAGGCGCGGCGGTGCTGATGTCTGACGGCCGCACCTTTACCGGAGCCAATCAGGAAAACGCAGCCTATCCTTCCGGACTCTGCGCCGAGAGAACGGCAATGTTCTATGCGCATGCGCACGCGGAGGGTGCATATATTCGTAAGATTGCCGTAGCCGCCTGTCGGGACGGCGAGCTATGCGCGTCGCCGGCGACCCCGTGCGGTGACTGCCGTCAGGTAATGGCCGAGTTCCAGACTGAGTCGGGGAAGCCTATGGAGGTGTTACTCGTAGGTGCGGGCAGGATTTGGAAATTCGAAAGGGTGGAATCCCTCCTGCCTTTCATATTCGACAGCCTTCAGTAGTTATGGGGGAGTTGGACTACTCTTCTTATGGCCCCGCATACAGGGGCTTCAAGGTAAGGGAGGATGTTTTCGTTCCGAAACCGCATGAGGTTTTCTCAGGAACCGACCCGTTCACGAAGATGGCTCCGGTCAGAGGACAGATGCGGGACATCAGCTTCGACGAGAATTATCCTTACCTGGACCGCTCTTTCAGATTCAGGCTTTGCCATTTCATCTGCTATCTCATACTCTGGTTTGTAGCCTTTCCGGTTAACAGGATCAAATACGGCATACGTATCGAGGGACGGAAGAACATAAGAGCCAACCGCAGGCTTTTCCGACACGGGGCGATGACGGTGTGCAACCACGTCTGCCGTTGGGATATGGTTTGCGTACTTCAGGCAATACGCTTCAGAGAGAGCTGGATTCCCATGTATTCCAAGCCTTTCAGAGGGGATGACGGCTGGAAGATGAAATTCGTGGGCGGGCTGCCTATTCCCGAGAACAGGGCGGGTCTCAGGGCCTTCAATGCAGCATTTGATGAGATTCACGCGAAAGGGGGCTGGATACATGTCTTCCCCGAGAGTTGCAGCTGGAAGTATTATGCACCCATACGTCCTTTCAAGGCAGGAGCCTTCAATATTGCATATAAATACTCCATACCGGTGATTCCGACTGTCATAAGTTTTCGCCGACGCACCGGAATATTCAAACTTTTCGGAAAGGATGAACCTCTTCTGACCATCCATGTGGGAGAGCCCATCATCCCCGACAAGTCAACTCCGAGAAAGGAGGAGACGGCACGCATACGTGACCTTGCCCACCGTTCGATGACAGAGATGGCAGGCATTCTGAACAACCCATGGCCTTCGGCCCTTGATTGACAACTGTAAATATGGAAAAAATCATCGATCCGGTTCCGGTGGAACTGCTCAAGTCCGAGCTTATTCCGGCCAGGAAACTTGAAGACACCAATAAAGGACATAATGAACTGTATGTGGTGACCTGGCAGGATTCTCCTAATGTGGTCACCGAAATTGGCCGTCTCCGTGAGGAGGCGTTCAGGGCTGCGGGCGGCTCGACCGGGCTTGCTGTCGACCTCGACGAGTACGATAAGATGGACAACTCATACAAACAGTTGATAGTATGGGATCCGGACGAAGAGGCAATCATCGGCGGCTACCGTTTCCTTTTAGGCCGTGATGCAGAGTTCGGTCCGGACGGACAGCCGATACTGGCGAGTTCGCATCAGTTCCATTTTTCGGAGAAGTTCATTTCCGACTATCTTCCGCATGTGATGGAACTGGGCCGCAGTTTCGTGGCTACGGCGTACCAGAGCTCGAAGGCGGGTGCCAAGTCCATCTACGCAATGGACAATCTCTGGGACGGCCTCGTTGCCCTGATAATCCAGAACCCCGACATACTCTACTTCTTCGGCAAGGTTACCCTCTATCCATCCTATGACCATATCTCCAGGGATCTCATCTACCATTTCCTCTGGAAGCATTTCGGGGACAGCGAGGAACTTGTGCGTCCTTGGCCTGACCAGAATGTGATGCCTGACTCGACTCCCGAGCTTATGGACATAATACTCAACAAGGACGATGTGATGGAGGACTTCAGGATACTCAAGAGCGTTGTCCGCCAGAGGGGCGTGAATCTTCCTCCGAACATCAGTATCTATGTTGCTGTGACTCCGAAGATGCATATGTTCGGCACTGCCGTCAACAGGCCTATGCACAATATCGAGGACTCCGCCATACTCATTCCTTTCGATGAAATCTATCGTGAGAAGAAGCGCAGGCATGTGGGTGTCTATATGCGTTTCAAAGGTGCTGGCAAGAAAAGGGTGGTGCTGGACCAGGCGATGGAGGACATCATGGTCGAGAGGTGGCTTCTCAAGAGAGACAGGTTTGTCAAGAAATTGAAGAAGCAGAAGGAGGCCTCCAGAGCCAAACTTCAGAAGAAAAAATAGGTCTTTTCAGAAAATGTGCATATATTTGCGACGGGTAAGTCTCACACGACCAGCTCCCTCTGAACTCCCCCAGGGTCGGAAGGCAGCAAGGGTAGGAGGTCGTAGCGGTGCGATGTGAACAGCTTACCCTTTTGCGGAAATAGCTCAGTTGGTAGAGCGTCGGCTTCCCAAGCCGAAGGTCGCGGGTTCGAACCCCGTTTTCCGCTCTGCAGGGGACGACCAAAGTGTTTTTGAGTCTGCCCCTTTTTATTTTTATATTTTCACAATGAAACGTCTTATCATTCTTTTTCTTGCGCTTTCAGCGGCGCTCATCTCTTCCTGTTCCCAGTACAGGTATGAAACAGTCAAGGGAGACCCTCTAAAGACGAAGATCTACACTCTCGACAACGGGCTTAAGGTCTTCATGTCAGTGAACAAGGAGACTCCGCGCATCCAGACCTACATCGCCGTACATGTCGGCGGCAAGAACGACCCTTTCGAGACCACGGGTCTTGCCCATTATTTCGAGCATCTGATGTTCAAGGGAACAGAGCAGTTCGGTACTACCGACTATGCTGCAGAGAAACCTATGCTTGATGAGATCGAACAGCTCTTCGAGCAGTATCGCCGCACATCAGACCCTCAGGAGCGCGAGTCCATCTACCACAGGATAGACTCCATAAGCTATGAGGCTTCCAAACTCGCCATTCCGAACGAGTATGACAAGCTGATGTCGATGATAGGTGCAGACGGAACGAATGCATGGACCTCGCACGACGAGACCGTCTATGTGGAGGATATCCCATCCAATCAGATAGACAACTGGGCCCGCATACAGGCTGACCGTTTCAGACATCCGGTTCTCCGCGGCTTCCACACTGAGCTCGAGACCATCTACGAGGAGAAGAACATGTCCCTTACCCAGGACTCCCGCAAGATATGGGAGGCCCTTGACAATGCCCTCTTCCCTCACCATCCTTACGGACGCCAGACCGTGCTCGGTACCCAGGAGCATCTGAAGAATCCTTCCATCACGAACGTGAAGAAGTATCATGAGACCTATTATGTTCCGAACAATATCGCCATCTGCGTATCCGGAGACTTCGACCCGGACGAGATGACTGCAGCGATAGAGAAGTATTTCGGAGACTGGGAGCCTAATCCTGACATCCCGGCTCTGGAGTATGAGCCCGAGGCTCCTATCACCTCGCCTATTGAGCGTACAGTCTTCGGTCTTGAGGCTGAGAAACTTGCAATGGCCTGGCCTCTTCCTGCGGCTTCGGATCTCCAGTCATCTGCTGTTGCGCAGATTGCTTCCGCCATTCTGTACAACGGTCAGGCCGGCCTTGTGGACCTTGACGTGAACCAGCAGCAGAAGGTGCTCTCCCTCTACTGCGGCGCCAATTCCCAGCCTGATTACGGTTCATTCATCGTCATGGGCAGCCCGAAGAACGGCCAGTCTCTCGAGGAAGTTCGTGACATAGCTCTCGAGGAGATTGCAAAGTTGCGTGACGGTGAGTTTGATGAGGAACTCATTGAGTCCACCATCAACAATTTCAAGCTTACGCTGATGCGTTCTCTGGAGGACAATGCCAGCCGTGCGCAGTTCTATGTTGACGCATTCATAAACAACATTCCTTGGGAAGATGCGGCAAAGGAACTCGAAAGGTATGAGTCGGTAACCAAGGAGGATGTGGTCGAATGGGCCCGCAAGTATCTCGGTGCGGAGAACTATGTAGTGGTTTACAAGCGCACTGGCGAAGACAAGTCAGTGATAAAGGTGGCTGCTCCAAAGATTACTCCTATAGTCACGAACCGTGACAACAGGAGTGAGTTCCTCGCTGAAATGCAGGAGAAGGCCGCTCAGGTGAAGCCTATAGAACCTCGTTTTGTCAACTTCAGGAAGGATATGAAGTCCTTCAGCCTTGCAGAGGGTGTAGATGTGCTCTACAAGGAGAACGAACTCAACGGCACCTTCGATCTCAGGTATGTCTTCAATACCGGAAGCGAGGACGATCCTGCGCTCAGGCTTGCCTTCAACTACATCGATTACCTCGGCACAGCCGAAGTCAGCGCAGAGGACTTCGCAAAGAAGATGTATGACCTTGCCTGCTCTTATTCTTTCAGGGTAGGCGGAAACTCGACTACCATATATATCAACGGTCTTACTGAGAATATGGAGGAGGCTGTGACCCTTGTGGAGAATCTGCTGCTCAATGCCGAGCCTGATGCATCGGTGCTTGCAAACGTCAAGGCGGATTTCCTCAAGGCACGCTCGGACAGCAAGCTCAACCAGCGCAGCTGCTTCAATGCACTCAGAAGCTATGTTGCCTTCGGCAGCGATTTCGTAACCCGTACGACACTCTCCGATGAGGCTGTTGCCGGTCTCAGCTCCGAGGAACTGCTCGACAGGGTGCGTGCACTCTTCGACAAGAGTCACGAGATTCTGCTCTACAGCTCAGACAGTGAAAAGACTGCAGAGGAAAGGCTTCTTGCATGCCATAACATACATCCTGAACTCGAGATCCTGGAGGAAAAGCATCCGAAGATGGTGGAGACGGAAGAAAACAATGTGGTGCTCGTTCAGTATGATGCAAAGCAGCTTTATTATATCCAGCTTTCCAACGACGGAGTGCGTTTCGACAAGGATGCGGCTCCGGAGATTTTCCTCTACAACGAGTATTTCGGAGGCGGAATGAATTCCATCGTTTTCCAGGAGATGCGCGAGGCGCGAGGCCTGGCTTACTCGGCATGGACAACGCTCGTGGAGCCTTCAGACCTTGTGAACGGTTACAGTTATATGGCATTCATCGCTACGCAGAATGACAAGATGCAGACCGCTGTCGAGGCTTTCGACGATATCATCAACAATATGCCTGAGTCCGAGGCTGCCTTCTCAGTTGCCAAGGACCGCATACTTGCCCAGCTCCGCACCGACCGTGTTACGGGAATCGATGTCCTCTATGAATACAGAAACTGCAGGACCCTCGGTCTCAGGGAACCTCTTTCAAGGGAGATTTTCGAAGGCATCCAGGAAATGTCTCTCGAGGATGTAGCGGCTGCCCAGGAAAAATGGGTGAAGGGACGCGACTATACCTACGCGATACTCGGCGACGTTGCGGATCTCGACAATGAGTTCCTCAAGACCCTCGGACCTGTCAAAGTGGTGAGCCTTCAGGATATCTTCGGATTCTGACGGGCTGCGGATATGCCTGCGAGATAGCCGGTCGAGAATGCTATGTGGAGGTTGTAACCTCCCGTATCGGCATCAAGATCAAGTATTTCGCCGGCCAGATACAACCCTGGGACCTTCTTGGTTTCCAGGGTTTTCTGGTTTATTTCGTCAAGGCTGACTCCGCCGGCGGTGATGACGCATCGCTCATAGCCGACGTGCCCGACTATATCAAGTTTCCAGTTCTTGAGTGCGCGCGGGAGACGGTTGTGGTCGAGATCCGGGAAGGATGCCATGAACTGAGTCACGATATCCATTGGAAGAAGTTTCCCCAGAAGAACTGCGAATTTCGTCCTGTATGGTTTCCCCTCGCTGCGTCTGTCGTTGCATATTTCTTTCCACAGGGACTGAACCCTGCGCTCGAGATCGGTATCTGAGACCGCAGGCTTGAGGTCTATCACAACGCTGACCTTCGAGCCGTTGATCTGAGCCTTTACGCATTTGCGGCTGAGTTTGAACCCTATAGGACCCTCAATGCCTCCGTCGGTGAAATCAAGGTCTCCGAATTCATCCTGAGCAGGATTGCCGTCAATTACAAGCCGGATTCCGACATTCTTCAGGGATATGGTTCCGGAATATCTGTAATCCCGTGGTCTGATTGCTGTGAGCGAAGGAAAGCGTGCTGTCAGTTTCAAACCGAAGTTCTCTGCCCATGGGTATCCGTCGCCCGTGGAGCCTGTCCGGGGATATGACAGGCCTCCGGTGGTGATTATCAGTTTCCTGCAGCGCCAGGAAGAACCGTCTGCGCAGTTGACGATAAAACGCCACTCTCCGTTTCCCTCTATAGTGTTTGTCACGCTGCAATTGCATATTATCTTCGCTCCTGCGCCTTCTGCTGCCCTGACAAGTGCGTCGACGACATCCATCGACCTGTGAGATTCAGGGAAGGCCCTGTCTCCTCTCTCGACAGTGCTCGCAAGGCCGTGGTCTTCGAAGAAGCCGATGAGTTGCACCGGTGTAAGGTTTTGGAAAGCAGGGCGAAGGAAGGCGGCCTTGGGGTATATGTGCGACTGAAAGTCATTCCACTCCTTTACGTTGGTGAAGTTGCATCTTCCCTTCCCCGTGATGACTATCTTTCTTCCCGGGCGCGGCATCTTTTCCAGAACGGTCACCTCGCAGCCCCTCGAAGCGGCTCCATAGGCAGCCATAAGCCCCGATGCTCCTGCACCTATGATAATAATGTCGGATTGTAGCATATCCCTGCAAATATCCGAAAAAGTATTCTTTTGTTTCCGGATTTGCAGTGGAATTATTCAAATCTGATGCAGCTTATTTTTTCATATCACTAAAATTCTTATATTTGCAGCCCGGTTTCCAGAAAACCGTATGCCAGTTTAGCTCAGTCGGTAGAGCATCGCATTCGTAACGCGAAGGTCGTCAGTTCGATCCTGATAGCTGGCTCAAATCCTTTTGAAATGCTTTTCAAGTCTTGCAGGTTGCCCTCAAAGGCAGCTTTTTTCTTTTCACCGCTCCCGGGTTTTTCTGCAACTCTTGCTGCAGCAGTGCTTTTATGCGCCTGCTCCGCTGGTGCGACACGCCCGGATATTTCCGAGTCGCCTTCATTCTTCAGCGTGGACAGTCTTGGCGGCAAGACTGTCATAGTAAGCATCTCTCCTTTTGACGGCAGCAGGGACAGCCTTATCATAGAGGGTAAAGTCGGGAGCGTGGTGTGTATGTCATCTACAGCTGTCGCTGCGTTTGCTGAAATTGGTTGTTCCGATATGGTCAGGGGCGTTTCGGGAAAGAGGTTCATATCCAACCCCCTCGTCTCGTCCAATCCTCTGGTGAAGGATGTCGGCAGTGACGCTGCTCCTGATTATGAAACCATTGTGTCCCTCAATCCCGACCTGGTCCTGGCTTATGCGGTCTCATCCGTACTTCCGCCCTATGTCGAGCGGCTCAATTCCCTGGGTATAAGGACGCTCATTCTATACGACAATTTCGAGTCCCATCCTCTTGCCAGAGCGGCTTATATCAGGCTTGCGGGAGCATTGGCTGCTTGCCCGGAGAGGGCTGATTCCGTATTAGACTCTATCTCAGCTTCTTATCGTCATATCCGTGATTCTCTCGGAAATGCCGTGGAAGGCGCTCGTCCTGGAGTCCTCGTAAATGCGCCTTACGCCGATGCCTGGTATATTCCCGGAAAACGGAGCTATATGTACAGGTTGGTGTGGGATGCAGGAGCTGAGATACTCGGTGCGGCGGAATCTTCCCTTTCTTCGACCATAAGCATAGAGCAGGCTCTTGAAATCTCACGCAGGGCTGATTTCTGGCTCCATCCCGGTAATGCCCGGACAAGGAAGGAACTCCTTTCCATGCACCCGTTTTTCGGGCTTTTTCTCCGTCCCGGACTTCGCATATACAACAACACCCTCAGGATGAATCCCGGGGGTGGCAATGATTTTTATGAAAGAGGCGCGGTCAGGCCCGATCTTGTCCTTAACGACCTCAAGAATATCTTCCTGTCGGGCTACTCGGAACCGGTATGTGCTTCTGACCGTCCACAGGAAGCCGATTCTGTCTGGAAGTCAGAATATTATCTTGAAGTCGAATAGCCTGTTCCCGCAATAGCTTCCGCTTATTAGAGTGCTGTCATCCTTTCGGCTGCACAGGGGCATGGAGTCCCCGATTTCCAGCGCCACGAGATCGCCGGTTCTCTGGGAAACGGTCTCAGATGCTCTTGAGATGGCATTTTCAAGCCTTGAAGCCGAGTCCTTTCCATTTTCAGCGGAGAAGAGCGTTTCGGAATTCCTGCTGAATACGAAGGCGTTGTCCTCCTTCTCCAAGGTCAGTTTCGTGTATGTGACAGCCGGCAGGATGGAACTGCGGTCGAAAAGATGCCCCCACGGACAACCATCCACCGACAGAAGTACTCCGTAACATACGGAATCATAATATCTCGCCGCGAATTTTGGGGCTATGCACCTGCCGGCCCTGGACATCCTGGCGAACAGCACAGGCGTGAAACTCAGGCTTTCCACTCCGTCAGGGACATAGAAATCCCTGTCTTCCCTTTCCCAGGTCGTGTCCGGCCTGCACTGAAGGCTTCCGTCAGGACTTACTACCGTGATGTTCATTCTAGAAAAGGCTTCCCTGGCCTCCGCCGTACTTGTTCTTAAGAAGAGCAGCTGCATCCTTGACCTGCTGATCGCTGAGTGGGCGTTTCTTCTCAGCCTTCTTCTCAGCCTCGAACTGGGCCTTGAGAAGGGCGAACTGGCGTTTCGTGTCAAGGGTGAAGTCTCCGTTGGCAATCCATGCGAAATATGAAGGCTCGGTCTCGTAAACTTCCCGGCAGGTCTTGCCCTTGTGCTTTCCGAAACTGATGCACGGTTCCTTCTTGTCGTTGAGTATGATTCTGCCTGCGTAGTCCACGGTCTTCTGATTCTCCGTGAAGTTGGCAAGCCATTCCACGTCGTTCTTGATGAGGTCCTCAGGGTATTTGTCCAACTGTCCCTTGAGTACGGCGTAGGTCGCGAGTGTGTCGGCTTCAGCTGCGTGTGCATTCTCGAAGTCGCAGCCCACATAGAACCTGTGCGCTGCTTTGAGGTTGCGCGGCTCCATCTTGTGGAAAATGGTCTGGACGTCCACCATTCTCTTTTCGTGGAGGTCGACAGGGATGTTCTTCTCAGGGAAGGCGGCCTTGACCCTCTCGATTTCTTCCGCGAGCATAGGGAGGTCGAACTTTGCGGAATTGTATCCTGCGAGGTCGCTGTCGGCGAGCCACTCGCAGACTTCATCTATGATCTCGTAGAATTTAGGTTCGTTTGCGAGTTCTGCGTCGCTGATGCCGTTCACAGCCTGCGCTGCAGGGTTCATAGGCCTCTGACGCCTGGCTGCATAGTCCCATGGGCATACTCTCCAGGTCTTTATCCTCTGTTCACCGCCGGGGAACACTTTTACAAAGCTGAGTTCTACAATGGAGTCGGTCGCAATGTTGAGACCGGTGCTCTCTATATCAAAGAAGAGCAGCGGTCTTTTAAGGTTCAGTTCCATACTACAGATTTCCGCTAAGAGAACATTATAGGCATTATGATGCCGCAGAGCTTTTCGCTTTCAGCCTCGTCCTCAGCCGGGACTATGAGGGCGGCGCGCCTGCTGTCGGCAAACTTCATTACCACCTCGTTGCAGCTCATATTGCTGAGTATTTCGGTGAGGAAGGAGGATTTGAAGCCTATGCTGAGAGCCTCTCCGTCATACTGGCAGGCAACCTTTTCGTATGCCGCGATGGAGAATCCGAGGTCCTGGGCGGAAATCTCGAGGGAATTCTCCGAGAGGTCAAGCTTGATCTGGTTGGAAGCCTTGTTGGAGCATACGGCGATTCGCCTTACCGTATTCAGGAAGAGCACCCTGTCAATCTTGAGGGTGTTGGCGTTGTTCTGCGGGATGACATCGCGGTATTTCGGATAGCGTCCAACTATCTGACGGCAGATGACTATCGTGTTTCCGAACTCGAAGCTCACGTTCTTGGAGTCGAAACTGATCTTCACGCTTTCGTCGTCCTTCCCGATGATGGACCTGAGAACGGCTGCCGGTTTCTTGTGGAGTATGAAGGATGCCTTCTCCCCGGATTTGACGTCGCTGGTTGTGTAGCAGATGAGCTTGTGTGCATCGGAGGCAACGAGAGTGGTGGCATGCACGTCGATGTCGAAGAAGATACCGTTCATGGTCGGGCGTATTTCGTCGTCGGCGGTGGCGTATATGGTGCTGGATATACCCTCCACGAGGCTTGCCGCAGGGAATTCAACGCTGATGGCATCTTCTGATGTCCCGGTGATCTCAGGATAGTCTTCGGCCGGGAAGTACGGAATCGTGGACTGGCCTCCGGACCAGCGGCATTCGAAGGAGCTGTCGCTGATCGTCGTGATGGTGATAGGCTGGTCGGGGAGTTCCTTGAGGAGCTCTACGAGGTGCTTGGGAATTGCGAGCCTTCCGTCCTCGCCGGCATTGTCTGCCTGTATTGTTGTCCTGAGCGTCAGTTCCGTGTCGGATGCAGTTATTACGAGTTTCCCGTCCGCGAACTCGAAGAGGAAATTCTCGAGTATCGGGTTCACTGACTTTGCCGGTATGGCCTTGGATACTGCAGTCGTGCCTTTGAGCAATTCTGAACTTGAGATAACCAGTTTCATAAGTATGTATTTTTTGTTCTATCCTTCTATTTTGCGCAATCTTCTGAAGTTTGCTACAATCATACAAATATAATAATAATACGCGTAACCCCAATGGCATATAATTTGATTTTTCCGCCTTCCGGCGGCATTTTGTCAAAACTTGCCGTTTTTTATCGTTGCAAAGCTTTTCAGGAACAAAACAAACAGTTATGAAAAAGAACATATTGCTAGTATGCGCCTGCGCAGTTGTCGCAGGACTGACTTCATTCGGAGTGACAAAGGCGGCTGTTGCTGCAAATACCGGTGCCCAGCAGACTCCTTCGGGTTCTTCTGAGTCCTTCAGGACGGTGAATCTCAATCTTGAGGATTATCCTGATTTCACCTTCGCGGCCGAATCCTGCGTCGATGCCGTGGTTTATGTCAAAGTGACCGTCACTGACAAAGTGGCCGCAGCGCCGAATTCCATTTTTGATTTCTTCTTCGGATACGAGGGTTCTCCGCGTGAGAGGGAGAGGGTCGGCAGCGGCTCCGGCGTGATCATCCGTGAAGACGGATATATCGTTACAAACAATCACGTCATAGACAATGCAAGCAAGATAGAGGTGACCCTCAATAACAACCAGACATATGAGGCCACTCTCGTGGGTACCGACCCGGCTACGGACGTGGCTCTGATCAAGATAGAGGCTTCCGGTCTTCCGGTCGTGCCCATGGGCGATTCCGATGCGCTCCGTCTGGGTGAATGGGTCATTGCCATCGGCAGCCCTTATGACCTGCGTTCCACCATCACGGCAGGCATCGTGAGCGCCAAGGGACGTTCTATGCCGAACTACAGCGGTGAGTTCAAGATTGAATCATTCATACAGACAGATGCGGCAGTGAATCCCGGCAACAGCGGCGGAGCCCTGGTGAACAAGGCGGGTGAACTCGTGGGAATCAATACCGCCATCATATCCCAGACCGGTTCGTATGCCGGCTATTCTTTCGCAGTTCCTGTCAACATCGTGAAACGCATAGTCGACGATCTCATCGATTTCGGCTCGGTCAAGAGGGCAATACTTGGAATATCAATGCAGAACCTTGATAAAAAATTGGCCGACGAAATGAAACTTTCCTCCACAAACGGAGTATATATTCATGAGGTTTCGGCAGGAGGCGCAGCTGACAAGGCCGGATTGAAGAAGGGTGACATCATAGTGGCGATAGATTCGGTGAAGGTTATAGACGCATCTTCCGTTCAGGCTCTTGTAAGCAAGTTTCATCCGGGAGAGAAGGCAACAATCTCCATTGTCAGGGACGGCAAGGCGAAGGATGTAGAGGTGACATTCCTGGCAGCGGCGGAGGAGATGGGCTCTGTGGACGAGGAAGGAGCCGTCGCATTCTACGGCGCGAAGATAAAGGAGGCTGACAAGAAGTTGTGCGCAAAGTACGGCATCAAGGGCGGCGTGGTCGTTACAAGCGTGGGCCAGGGCAAGCTCAGGGATGCCGGTGTAACTGAAGGTTTCATCATCCTCTATGTCAACAACAGGCCAGTGACCAAACCTCAGGACGTGACGGAAACAGTCAGGAAGTCCGACAGGGCGGTCTATGTGGAAGGTCTCACACCTTCAGGCAAGGCTTCCTATTTCGGCTTCGCGAAATAGAAAACAATATTTATGAGACAACTGAAAATCACAAAGTCGATAACCAACAGGGAAAGCGCATCGCTGGACAAGTACCTGCAGGAAATCGGCAGGGAAGAACTTATCACCGTAGAGGAAGAAGTGGAGCTTGCCCAGAGGATACGCAAGGGCGACCAGGCGGCTCTGGAGAAATTGACAAGGGCGAACCTCAGGTTCGTGGTGTCTGTTGCAAAGCAGTATCAGAACCAGGGCCTGAGCCTTCCGGACCTCATCAACGAGGGCAATCTCGGCCTCATCAAGGCGGCTGAGAAGTTCGACGAGACGAGGGGATTCAAGTTCATTTCCTATGCAGTGTGGTGGATCAGACAGTCCATACTTCAGGCTCTTGCCGAGCAGTCCCGCATCGTGCGTCTTCCTTTGAACCAGGTGGGCTCCCTCAACAAGATAAACAAGGCTCTCTCGAAATTCGAACAGGAGAACGAGCGTATGCCTTCAAGCGAGGAGCTTGCTGAAATGATAGACGTCCCGAAGGAGAAGATTGCAGACACCCTGAGGGTTTCGGGCAGACACGTTTCCGTGGATGCACCTTTCGTGGAGGGGGAGGACAACAGCCTTCTCGACGTGCTGGTCAATGACGATTCTCCGAGTGCCGACAGGGGGCTGGTCAATGAGTCGCTCAACAAGGAGATTGAAAGGGCACTCTCGACCCTCGCTCCGCGTGAGAGGGATATCATCAAGTATTTCTTCGGAATAGGCTGTCAGGAGATGACCCTCGAGGAAATAGGCGAGAAGTTCAATCTCACGCGCGAACGTGTCCGCCAGATCAAGGAGAAGGCAATCAGACGTCTCAAGCAGAACTCAAGGAGCAAACTTCTCAAGAGCTATCTCGGATGATGAATACACCGGAAAATTTCATTGCGGCAAAGGCCTCTGAGGCCGTTGCCGCACTTTTTGGAGCCGATATCGACGCTTCTCAGCTCCAGGTACAGGTAACGAGGAAGGAGTTCGAAGGAGATTTCACCCTTGTGGTGTTCCCTCTCCTGAAACTGTCAAGGATGGCCCCTGAGAATACAGGCAGGGCCATAGGCGACTGGCTCGTGGCGAACGTGCCGGAAATCGAGTCGTTCAACTGCGTGAAGGGTTTCCTCAACCTGTGTTTCTCGAATCTTTACTGGAACGAAGTCCTCTCTGCCATTGCATCTGACGCAGATTTCGGCCGTTTGTCCCCGACAGGCAAGACCGTGATGGTGGAGTTCTCTTCACCGAATACGAACAAGCCCCTCCATCTGGGACATGTCAGGAACAACCTTCTCGGCGCAAGCGTCTCGGAAATTCTGAAGGCGGCCGGCAACGATGTCATAAAGACCACTCTGGTAAACGACAGGGGCGTGCATATCTGCAAGAGCATGTATGCATGGCTCAAGCGTTTCAACGGGGCCACTCCGGAGTCCAGCGGAAAGAAGGGTGACCATCTCGTGGGAGACTGCTATGTCGAGTACGCGAAGATGGAGAAGGAGAACCCTGCAGTTCTTGACGACGTCCACAAGATGCTCGTGGACTGGGAGGCCGGCGATCCTGAGGTCCGGGCCCTCTGGGAGAAGATGAATTCCTGGGTCTTTGCCGGTTTTGACGAAACCTACAGGGCTCTTGGAATCAGTTTCGACAAGACATATTATGAGCATGACACCTATCTCCTCGGAAAGGAGCTGGTACAGAAGGGACTCGCTTCAGGTGTCTTTGTCAAGGACCCTGACGGCTCGGTTTGGTGTGACCTCACCGATGAGGGGCTGGACAGGAAGATTGTACAGCGTTCCGACGGAACGTCCGTGTACATTACCCAGGATCTCGGAACTGCGGAACGCAGATTTGCAGAGAACAGGCTCGATTCCCATGTCTATGTGGTCGGAAATGAGCAGGATTACCATTTCCAGGTCCTCAAGCTCATACTTGCAAAACTCGGTTTCGACTGGGCTTCGCGTATTTTCCACCTCAGCTATGGAATGGTGGAACTTCCGGAGGGCAAGATGAAGAGCCGCGAAGGCACGGTTGTAGATGCCGACGACCTTATTCAGGAAATGTATCTCCAGGCGAAGGAAACTTCGGAGGCTTCCGGCAAACTGGCAGATATGGACGAGGCGGACAGGGACAAGTTGTACCACGAGATAGGCCTCGGCGCCCTCAAGTACTTCATACTCAAGGTGGACCCGAAGAAGACCATGCTTTTCGACCCGAAGGAGTCCATTGATTTCAACGGTAACACCGGCCCGTTCATCCAGTACACGCACGCGCGTATCTGCAGCATACTCCGTAAGGCCTCCGAGGCGGGCCTCGAGTCCTCGCTCTCTCCGGATGCGGAGCTCAGCGCAAAGGAGATAAGGCTGGTCAAGCTGCTGAATGCCTATCCTTCCAAGGTGAAGGAGGCGGCGGATGGGTTCTCGCCGGCGGTGATAGCCAACTACTCCTATGAACTTGCCAAGGAGTTCAACCAGTATTATCACGATACTCCGGTGCTCAAGGAAACGGACGGCATACTGCTTTCCATGCGCCTTGAACTCATCAGTCTCATAGCGACCGTTCTCCGCAAGGCTGCAGCCCTGCTCGGAATTGAACTCCCCGAAAGGATGTAAGCGTATTCCCGGATGGTGGAGAACGCATATATGATACCTACCTCCGCAAAGGAGGTGCAGGCGCTCGGATGGGATTACATTGACGTGATAATTTTCACGGGTGACGCTTTTGTCGATCACCCTTCATTCGGCACCGCAGTGATAGCGCGATGGCTTCAGAAATGGGGCTATCGCGTTGCCGTCGTACCCCAGCCCAACTGGCGTGACGACCTGCGGGACTTCCGCAAGCTTGGAAGGCCGAGACTTTATTTTGCGGTCAATTCCGGGGCTATGGACTCGATGGTCAACCATTATACCGCTTCGAAGCGTCTCAGGAGCGACGATGCCTATACTCCCGGCGGAAAGGCGGGGGCGCGCCCCGATTATGCGGTGACCGTATATACGAAGATACTGAAGGAACTGTATCCGGATGTGCCGGTGGTCATTGGAGGCATAGAGGCAAGCCTGCGCAGGCTTACGCACTACGACTACTGGCAGGACAGGCTGCTCCCGTCTGTCCTGGTTTCCAGCGGGGCAGACTGGCTCAGTTACGGAATGGGCGAGAGAACCATACTGGAACTGACAAAGGCGATCGAGGCCGACAGGAATCCCGCAGACATCAGAAAAATTCCCCAGCTGGCCTTTCTTATGAAGGGCAGATGCCGCATTCCCGGAGCTCTTCTTCTTCATCCTTATGAGCTGTGCTGCAAGGACAGGAAGGCATTTGCGGAGAATTTCCATCTGATAGAGACTCAGGCCAACATGATGCATCCCGACATACTCATAGAGCCTGTCGGAGATGGCTATGTGCAGGTCAATCCTCCATATCCGCCGGCGACGGAGCAGGAGATGGACTCCTACTGGGACCTCCCGTTCACAAAACTTCCGCATCCGAGGTACAAGGGCAAGAGGATTCCTGCCTACGATATGATAAAATTCTCCATCAACACTCACAGGGGATGTTTCGGCGGATGCAATTTCTGTACGATTGCCGCGCATCAGGGCAAGTTCATACAGAACCGCTCGGAGGAGTCCATCATACGTGAAATCAAGGAACTCAAGAACCTGCCCGGCTTTGCAGGGAATATTTCGGATGTCGGAGCGCCTACTGCGAATATGTACGGAATGCACGGAAAGAATCCCGAACTGTGTTCCAAATGCGTACGCAAGTCCTGCCTCTTTCCTGCGCCCTGCAGGAATCTGGACCGTTCCCACAGACGGCTTCTGGGCCTCTACGGCAGGATTTCATCAGTCAAAGGCATAAGGCACGCCTACATCGGCAGCGGCATACGCTACGACCTCTTTCTGGACAAGGACGGTTTTGTGGATGAGAGTTCTTTTCAGTTTATGAAGGAACTCATACTCGAACATACCTCCGGACGTCTCAAGGTCGCTCCGGAACATACGGAGGATGAGGTTCTCAAGTACATGGCGAAGCCTTCCTTCAGACTGTTCGAGCGTCTGCGCATGGAGTTCGACCGCATAGTGGCCTCTTCGGGAAGGAACTGCGAGCTTGTGCCGTATTTCATTTCCTCCCATCCGGGGTGTACTATGCAGGATATGGAGAAACTGGCTTCCCACAAGGCGCTCAGGGGTCTGTATATGGACCAGGTTCAGGATTTTACTCCTACTCCGATGACAACATCCTCGGTGATGTACTGCACGGGACTTGATCCAAGAACCCTCAAACCGGTGTTTGTGGAGAAGGATATGGAGAGGAAAAAGAGACAGAAGTCATGGTTCTTCAAAAAATGATGCATTTTTTTTGTCCACAATAAATAATTGTCCTATTATTGCAGCCGCAAATCCGAATAACAAACGTATAAGAATCATTTTCACCATGGACCAGAAGAAACGTGCAGTTGTCAGCTATGAGAACATGTCGGAGGAACTTGCTGCGGCATTCGCGGAGAAATATCCGCGTGGCCTGGTTGATTATCTCCCGGATGTGAAACAGGTAAAGAAACCTGACGGGACAAGCATTTATACGGTTGAAGTTGAGATTCCTTCCGCGATTTACCTCGTGAAGGTTCAGATCAAGGTTGACGATACCGAGGAACTAAACAAATGGCTTGACGAAGAGGCAAACGAGGACGATGCAGATACTCAGACTCCCAATGAGGGCGATACTCTTCCGGATGACAATATATCCCAGTATTCCAACGGGGACGATGACAACGCGGACTGACGGAAAGCAGTCGGGGCGCCTTGCTGAAGCAGGGTGAGGGAATGAATATTACGGGGCTGACCGGATGGGTCGGTCCCGTTTATTTTCTTTCGCAATGTCTGGAAGATTCCTTATTTTTGCAGTTTCCGTGGCTGTCCGCGGAGAGACTTCCGAACTTTTGCGCAGATGAAGAAGAGAACCGAGAGAAAAATGTCGGAGCATGACCTGACCCTCCTGCTGTCGCTGGTGGTAGGCTGTGCCTGCGGACTGGCGGCAGTGCTTCTCAAGTCGACTGTGGAGTGGATACAGCACGGCGTGGGTCTGCTCTGCAGCGGGACAGGCTGGCATTTTCTCTATCTCGTGCTTCCCGGAGTGGGTATGCTCCTGGCAATGCTTTTCGTAAGGTATATTGTCAAGGACAACATCGGACACGGAGTTACGAAGGTGCTCCTTGCGGTCTCCAAGAACGAGTCGAAGATACGTCCGCACAACATGTGGTCCTCGATAGCCGCATCTTCCGTGACCATAGGATTCGGAGGATCGGTAGGAGCAGAGGCTCCTATAGTATATACGGGCGCGGCCATAGGTTCGAACATAGCCCGATGGACCCATCTCTCGTATAAGAACATGACCATACTTCTGGGCTGCGGTGCCGCCGGTGCCGTGGCCGGCATATTCAAGGCCCCTCTGGCGGGAGTTCTGTTCACACTTGAGATCCTGCTCTTCAATATTTCCATGTCATCAATACTGCCGCTGCTCATTTCGACCGTGTCAGCGACGGTGATTTCATACATCTTCTTCGGTACAGACCCTGTTTTCAGGAGTTCCCTTTCCCCGTTCGCAATGGTGAACATACCGTTCTACCTCGTTCTGGGCCTGGCATGCTCGTTAGTGTCAGTCTATTTCACGAGGACCACGCTGTGGATAGAGGACAAGGTCAAGGGCATAAAGAGCCAGAGCGCAAGGTGGATATTCTCGGCAATCTGTCTTGGAATCCTGATTTTCCTTTTTCCTCCGCTCTTCGGAGAGGGATACGGGGACGTCAACACCCTGCTCAGCGGAAACTGCCCTGAATATGAGGGCATGGCCTTCTTCCGCAAGGTCTTCGGAGCGAATTGGGCAGTGCCTGTGTTCTTCATACTCGTGCTGATATTCAAGGTGTTCTCCATGTCTTTCACCAATGCCGGAGGTGGTGTCGGAGGTACTTTCGGACCTACGCTTTTCGTGGGAGCGATTGCCGGATTCGTGACGGCCAGGGCCATCAACCTCATCTTTGCGGGAACGGATTTCACCGTGCCGGAACAGAATTTCGTACTTGTCGGAATGGCCGGGTGCATGGCCGGGGTCATGCAGTCACCCATGACTGCAATCTTCCTCATTGCTGAGATCTCCGGAGGCTATGAACTCCTCATTCCGCTCATCATAACAGCGACCATATCGTTCGGATTTACCCGTATGGTCGAACCGTATTCCATCTATACCAAACGTATAGCCAAGAGAGGGGAGCTCCTGACCCACGACAGTGACCAGGCCGTGCTGACCCTCCTCAAGACCAATGAACTGATAGAGTCCAACTTTACCCCTGTGGCAATCGATGACACACTCGGATCTCTGGTCAAGGCGGTTTCCGAATCCCAGAGGAACATATTTCCTGTCCTCGACAACCATGGCCGTTTCCAGGGCTATGTCTCGCTTGCGGACATACGCAGGGATATGTTCAAGAAGGATGAATACGACAAACTGCATGTGTTCAACTATATGAAGTCGGCACCGGAGTATGTGTATGTGGATGAGAAGATGGACAGCGTGATGAGAAAGTTCGAGAAGACTGACGCATGGAACCTTCCCGTCGTGGATGCGAACAGGGTTTATGTGGGTTTCGTATCCAAGTCCAAGATATTCTCGGCCTACAGGGACCAGCTGAAACTGGTTTCCCACGAATAGTTCATACCGTTACCGTCATGAAAGAGATTTACGTAAAGGAGACCGCAGCTCGTGTGGGATGCAGGGAGTGGCAGGTGGAGAATTGCATCCAGCTTCTCTCCGAAGGGGCTACCATCCCGTTCATAAGCCGATACAGGAAGGAGAAGACAGGGGGATTGGATGACCTGGGGGTAGCCCAGGTGAAGCATTGGGCTGAGCTTTTCGAAGCGATGGAAAAGCGCAAGGAGACCATACTGCAGACCATATCTGCTGCAGATGCCCTCGATGAAGGTTTGCGCGCAAGGATAGAGGCGACGACGGATGCGAGGGAACTCGAGGACCTTTATCTCCCGTACAAGCCAAAGCGCCGGACACGCGCCACTGTCGCAAGGGAGGCGGGACTTGAGCCTCTTGCCGACAGAATGTACAATGTGGCTCTGTCCGATCCCGAGTCCGCGGCTGCTGCCTTTGCCGGTCCGGGTCATAAGCTGGCCAGTGTCGAGGAGGCCCTTGCGGGAGCCCGGGACATCATAGCCGAGCGCATAAGCGAAACGGCCTCTGTAAGGGAAACCCTCCGTCAGATTTTCTCCACCAGGAGGATATGTGGAAAGGAGACGAAAGCGGCTGCGGCGGATCCGCGTGCCCAGAAATACAGGTCCTGCTTCAATAGCTCCGAGCCTCTGTTGCGTATTGCGCCCCACCGTCTGCTGGCGATGCTGAGGGCAGAGGATGAAGGTTTCCTTGCAATCCGTATCGATGCTGATGCGCAGAAATGCTGCAATAAGATATATTATGACTTCTGCCAGGCCAGGAAATATCCTTCTCCCAAGCTTGCCGAACAGATTAAACTTGCTGTCGAAGACGCATACCGGAGGCTCCTCGAGCCTTCGATTTCCAATGAGGTGATAAGGGCGGCAAAGGAAAGGGCTGATGCGGAATCCGTAAAGGTCTTCGGAGAGAATCTCAGGCAGCTGCTGCTTGCCGCTCCTGTGGGCCAGAAGCGCCTTATGGCGATTGACCCCGGCTTCAGGACAGGCTGCAAGGTGGTGTGCCTGGATGCCCAGGGCAATCTCCTCTGCCATGAGGTCATTTATCCCCATCCTCCTTCCAGTGAGAAGGTTAAGTCCATACAGCTTCTGTGTTCTCTCCTCGAGAAATACAGGATTGAAGTCATTGCTGTGGGCAACGGCACTGCAGGACGGGAGACCGAAGAGTTCCTCAGGCGTGTTCCCAAGCCCGAGGGCTGCCGGGTGTTTTCAGTCAGCGAGGACGGTGCCTCTGTCTATTCCGCTTCAGAGGCGGCGAGGGAGGAGTTCCCGGACTATGACGTTACAGTACGTGGCGCCGTGTCCATAGGCCGCAGGCTGATGGACCCGCTGGCGGAACTCGTAAAGATAGACCCGAAATCTCTCGGCGTGGGCCAGTACCAGCACGACGTGGACCAGAATCTTCTTCGCGAGACCCTGGACAATACTGTGGAGAGCTGCGTGAACAGCGTGGGCGTGAACCTCAACACCGCCAGTCCTTATCTTCTGCGCTATGTCTCGGGCATAGGCCCGGCCCTGGCTTCGTCCATCATCGAATACAGGAACGAAATAGGCGCATACAGCTCGCGCTCCCAGCTTTTGAAGGTCAAAAGACTGGGTGACAAGGCCTTCGAACAGTGCGCAGGCTTCCTCCGTATTCCGGGGGCGGAGAACCCCCTTGACAACTCGGCCGTCCATCCAGAGGCGTACCATATAGTCGAGAGTATGGCCCGCGACCTCGGAACAGACACGGGCACGCTCGTGGGCAATGCTGAACTTTGCTCGAAAATCCGCGCCTGCGACTATGTGGAGGGGGATTTCGGTCTGCCGACCATCAATGACATTCTGAAGGAACTTGTGAAGCCCGGTCTGGACCCCCGTCAGGAGGCAAGGGAATTCAGCTTCGCGGACGACATTCACGAATTCGATGACCTGAAAGAGGGCATGGAACTGCCGGGAATAGTGACCAATGTTACTGCCTTCGGAGCCTTCGTGGACATAGGCATACATGAAAACGGCCTCGTACATGTCTCCAGAATGCATGGACACAAACTCAAGCTCCATCAGACAGTCAAGGTGAAGGTTCTTGCAGTGGACCCGGACAGGAAAAGGATTTCGCTGGATCTTCTGAACTGAAAAGTTTGATGCATTGCATATATGAAACCACATAGAATCCTTGTTTTTGCACTGGCTGCCACCCTTGCATCCTGCGCACATATCTCGGGAGTGCCGTCTCCGTCTGCCGCCCGCCTTCTTGAAGAAGGCTTCCAGTCGCCTCCGGACGATGCCAGGCCGCGGGTATGGTGGCACTGGATGAACGGAAATGTGACCATGGAAGGGGCTATGGCTGACATAGAGTGGATGAACAGGGTCGGAGTAGGCGGTTTCCATGTCTTCGATGCGGGACTTACTACGCCACAGATTGTCGACCATAGGGTAACATATATGTCCGATGAATGGAAAGAGATCTTCGAGGCCTGCATACGCAAAGCTGAAGGATATGGGATGGAAACGGCAGTCGCCGGTTCTCCCGGCTGGAGCGAAACAGGGGGACCGTGGGTGGAGCCGCGCCAGGCGATGAAGAAACTTGTGTGGAGCGAGCTTGAAATTGCAGGGGGCTGCGATTCTGACATCCTCCTTCCTCATCCGCCTGTCACCAGCGGCAGTTTTCAGGATATCCCTGTTCCTGAGGGAGCGGAGAATATTCCTGAGTATTATGAAGATGTGGCTGTGGTTGCCTTCCGGGTACATGCCCCATCCCCTGCAAGCCTTTCTCCTGTACTGAGCAGCAGCGGTGGCGAATTTTCCCTCGAACGCTTGACCAACGGCAGGATGACCGATGCATCCGAACTGCCATATGGGCCTGACGGTGCATGGATACAGTACGAGTTCGAAGAGCCACAGACCATCTGCGGAGCCGACATCATGCAGGGTATCTACGATGATTTCACTGCGAGGGTGCTCGCCCAGGGTGATGACCTGACTGTCCTGGAGTATTCTGACGACGGTGTCGATTTCACTCCTATAACTACCACCGCAGGCAAGGTTTTCAGAATCGCAACCCTTTCCTTCAAACCTGTGACTGCCAGATTTTTCCGACTGAGAGTGGCTGATCAGCAGATGGCCTTGAACTCCTATTTCGGACAGGCGAACCGCAGGGGCATAGGAACGCCTCCGGCAAATGCCTCGGGTGTGATGGTCGCCGAGTTCAATCTTTTCTCGGTCCCGAGAGTCAGCCGTTATATAGAGAAGGCGGGCTTCTTCCCGGCCGGAGACCTTTATGATTCGCCTTCTGCCAGTTGCCAGGGAGCTCCTGCTCCTGATGAAGTCATTGACTTGACTGACAGGCTCGATGCTGATGGCCATCTCCGCTGGACTCCGGCGGAAGGCCGCTGGAAGATACTCAGGTTCGGCTATTCGCTGACAGGTCACCAGAATACCCCGGCCTCGCCTGAGGCAACAGGTCTCGAGGTGGACAAGCTGGATGCAGACGCCGTCAGGAACTACATAGAGCACTATATTTCGATGTACAAGGATGCTTCCGGCGGCCTTATGGGCAGGAAGGGCATCCATTATCTGATGTTCGACAGCTGGGAGGCCGGCTGCCTCAACTGGACTCCGAAGATGTTCGGGGCTTTCAGAAAGGAGTGCGGCTACGACTTGTTGAACTGGCTTCCGGCAATTGCCGGTTATGCGGTCGGTTCTCCGGAGGATTCGGACCGTTTCCTGTGGGATTTCCGCAGGACCATAGCCGAACTGGTCGCTGTCAATCATTACGACCTGCTGACCGAGGTCCTGAAAGAGCATGATCTCGAGCGTTATACTGAATCCCATGAACTGGCGAGGGCCTTTGTCGCAGATGGAATGAGAGTGAAGAAGAATGCCGCCATTCCTATGTGTGCGATGTGGATGGGTGACCCTGCCAACATACTCGCAATCGGAGCCTCGGGGGCGGATTGCCGTGAGTCGGCTTCGGTTGCCCATATCTACGGCCAGAAATATGTCGCCGCGGAGTCATTCACCCAGGCTGGAGATGCATGGGGAACCTGCCCGGAAATGCTCAAGGAAAGAGCCGACCTGCTGATGGCAAACGGACTCAACCGTTTCGTCATCCACGAAAGCGCCCACCAGCCTCTCGACGATTTCAAGCCGGGACTAACCCTGGACTGGTTCGGTCAGTGGTTCAATCGCCACGATACCTGGGCAGAGCAGTCCAAGGCTTGGATGAGCTATCTTTCCAGAAGCTGTTTTCTGCTCCAGCAGGGACAATCTGTTGCCGACATACTCTGTTATTTCGGGGAGGATAACAATGTGACTTATCTCTACCGGGATTCGCTTCCTCAGATTCCTGAAGGTTTCAATTTCGATTTTGTCAACTCCGATGCCCTTGTCAATGACATTAAGATGCGTGATGGCCGTATCGTAGCCCCCTCAGGAGCATCCTACAGGCTCATTAGCCTCGGCGAGAATGCGAGGATGATGTCTCTGCCGGTAGCCAGGGCTCTCCTTGAGCTTGTGGGGAAAGGTGCAGTCGTTGTGGGCGAAAGACCCCTGGCAAGTCCGAGCCTCTCGGATGACACTGCACAGTTCGACGCCATAATCGGCAGGCTCTGGAGCGGTGCTCCGGTAACCGTATATGGCAAGGGCCGTGTCTATGCCACTTCAGATTTGGAAGGCGTGCTGGAGGCGGAAGGCTGCGAGCCTGAACTGACTGTCACCAAAGCGGCAGTGAACTCCAAGTATCTCTTCGTGCACCGCATCTTCGACGGAGTCCATATATACTGGCTTGATTCGAGGAGCGGGAACGTCGAGGACATAGAGGCTTCCTTCAATGTGACAGGACTCGAACCGGAAATCTGGAATGCCGTGGACGGCTCCATAAGGCCGGCTTCCTACAGGATGGAAGGCGGACGTACCGTGGTGAGGCTCCATTTTGAAAGGGACGATGCGCTGTTTGTGATATTCAGGAAAAAGGCGGCCTCGGACAGACTGGAACTTCCAGCCCCGACCGTATGGGAAATGCCTGTCGAAGGTGCATGGAAACTTGCTTTCCACTGTGGTATGGGCGCTCCTGAGGAGACTGTTTTTGATGAACTGAAGGACTGGAGCCGGGATGAGAATCCTTATGTCAGGTACTATTCCGGCACTGCGACATATACGAAGACAATCAGCCTTGATGCTTCCGCTATCGGAAAGGGCGTATGGCTGAATCTTGGAAATGTATGCAATATCGCCCAGGTCAGGCTCAATGGCGAAGATATGGGCATAGTCTGGAAACAGCCTTGGAAGACAGACATTTCTTCGGCTGTAAGGGAAGGTGAGAATGAACTGGAGATTACGGTTGCCAATCTCTGGGTCAACCGAATGATAGGAGACCGGAGGGGAGATGCCGGCAAATATGCTCATACGGTGATGAACTTCCACTCTGCCGATGAAGATCTCCGTCCTTCGGGACTACTCGGTCCGGTTTCGATTGAATTTTCTGAATTTTAGTTTGATGACGCCCCAGAAGGCTTCGCCGAATATGCCGCTGCTCATCTTTGATGTCCCGAGCTGGCGGTTTATGAAGATGATAGGAACCTCCACGAGCTTGAAACCGAGTTTCCATGCAGTGAATTTCATCTCTATCTGGAAACCGTAACCCTTCATCCTGACATCGTTCAGGTCGATGGTCTCCAGGACTTTCCTGCTGTAGCACTTGAAACCGGCAGTGCAGTCGTGGATTTTCATTCCGAGCACTGTCTTGACATAGATGGAGGCGCAGTATGACATCAGAATCCTGCCCAGAGGCCAGTTGACTACGCTTATTCCGTTGCAGTAGCGTGAGCCGACCGCAAGGTCGGCGCCTCCCTCGGAGCAGGCTGAATACAGGCGGGGAAGGTCTTCCGGGTTGTGGGAGAAGTCTGCGTCCATCTCGAAGATATAGTCATAGCCGTGGCTGAGAGCCCAGCGGAAGCCTGTGAGATAGGCTGTTCCGAGCCCGAGTTTCCCCTCCCTCTCCAGCAGATGGAGTCTCTCCGGAAATTCCTCACGCATGCCTTTCACTATTTCTGCCGTTCCGTCCGGTGAACCGTCGTCGATGACAAGTACCTCGTAGGCTCCTTCGAGTGCGAAGACAGCCCTGATGATGTTCTCTATGTTTTCCTTTTCGTTGTAGGTCGGAATGATAACTGCTTTTCTGTCCATGTCTGTGCGGCTCTGTGTGTGCCTTGCAAAGATGCATTGAATAAGTTGAAAAAACTACCTAAATTGCGAAGAATTTATAGTCATATCTTTAGAAAATAACCTGCATCATCTTACTTGACGATGTACAAGGAACAATATCCATCAAAACTGCTTGCAGACGCCGTGGATGCAATCAATTCCCTCCCCGGCGTCGGCCGCAAGAGCGCTCTCAGGCTTGCGCTTCATCTTCTGCGTCAGCCTTCTGAGAATGTCCGTCATTTCACCTCTTCCATAGACAGGCTCCGCGAGGGAGTCAGGTACTGCAATGTCTGCCGCATGATTTCCGATATGGATGTTTGCCCCATTTGTTCGGACCGTTCAAGGGATGCCGACACCATCTGTGTGGTGGAGGATGTACGCGACGTCATGAGCATTGAGGCTACCGGTCAGTATCACGGCGTCTACCATGTGCTCGGCGGCATCATATCTCCGATCAACGGGGTCGGCCCTTCCGACATCAACGTGGCTTCCCTTGTCTCGCGCCTCTCCGGCAAGGACGCTTCGACAGAGGTGATATTTGCCCTCAGCGGCGACGTGGAGGGCGAGACGACCGCTTTCTACATCTATCGCCAGATCGCTCCCTTCGGCGTGAGGGTGAGTTCCCTTGCGAGGGGACTAGGCTTCGGAGACGATATAGAATATGCGGATTCCCTTACGCTTGGCCGCTCCATAGCAAACAGACAACCATTCAAGCCTTGATGACTTGTCATATATAGGCTTGTTGTATTTTTGAATTTTTCTGAATACTTTTGCAGGCTTTCTATCGCAGATAGGTTGCATACCGAAGTCTAACCCTGCCGGCGACTGGGCCGGTGCAAGCAACAGGATGCCATGATAGAGATTTTCTTCAGATCTGAAGGCAGAATATCTGTTTCCCAGTCGGAGTCCGTTTTCGCGGAACTCCAGAAGTCCGATGTGGTATGGATCGATCTTCTGTCACCTACCGGTGAAGAGAAAAGGGCGACCGAGAGTTTTCTCGGCACCACTATCCAGAGCAGGGCGCAGGCGGAGGAAATCGAGAGTTCATCCCGTTTCTTCGAGAATGAAAGGGCTGTGTTTGCAAATACGAGCTTTGTTATTCCTGGCCCTGAGGAATATTCCATGGAGACGGTCTCATTCGTTCTCTGCGATTCGGTACTTGCGACCATAAGGGAGGTTTCTCTCCGAAGTTTCCTTGACATTCAGCGCAGGCTGCAGGTTTTTCCGAAGAGGTACCCGAACGGTTATTACGTGTTCATAGCAATACTCGAGCAGCGCGTCGACCTGGATGCCGATATGATCGAGCTTATGAGCAAGGAGATTTCGCAGTTCGGCAAGAAGATCAATCTCGGAGAGGATGTCAACGAGGAATTCCTTCTCGATATCAACCAGTTGCAGGAGAATACAATGCTCGTCCGCGAGAATATCGTGGACAAGCAGAGGATGATCACGAGCATACTCAAGAGCAACAAGTATCCCCGCGAGTACCAGACCAAACTCAATGTGCTTCTGAAGGATATCTCTTCCCTGATCAACCATACGAATTTCAGTTTCGAGAGACTGGAATACCTCCAGAATACCGTTCTCGGTCTTATCAATCTCGACCAGAACAGGATAATGAAGATATTCACCCTCGTTTCCCTGCTGCTGATGCCTCCTACTCTGGTGACCGGATTCTTCGGGATGAACGTGTTCGGAGACAGGCTGGAGATAAATCCTGCGATTGTGTGGCCTCTGGTAACCCTCTGCATCATTATTCCTGTGATAGTGATTGTATTTGTCTTCAAAAAGAAGAAAATGTTCTGATTTGCAGGGATTTTCCTTTGTTTCCGTATTTATTTTACCTATATTTGCGCGCTTTTCACAAGGCGCGCATTTGCGTTTTGGAAAAGGCAAAGACATAAAGTACAACCCACTAGTTAAGATCATTTAGAATCACTATGGAAGAAAACAAGAACATTGCAGCTGAGGAAACTCCTGCAGTTGAGGCGCCTAAGGCAGTCCTCAACGCCTCGGTCGCCCCTGAGAATTTCGACTGGGACGCATTCGAGAACGAAGATGTGTACGGCGCCGACAAGGGTGAAATCGCCGCACAGTATGATCAGACCCTCTCAAAGGTTGTCGAGAACGAGGTCATCGAGGGCGTCGTTACCGCAATCAGCAAGAGGGAGGTAATCGTAAACATCGGTTACAAGAGCGAAGGTGTCATCATGGCTCCGGAGTTCCGTTACAATCCTGACCTCAAGGTTGGAGACAAGGTGGAGGTGCTCGTAGAGAATACCGAGGACCGCAAGGGACAGCTCGTGCTTTCACACAAGAAGGCCCGCCAGCTCCGCTCATGGGATCAGGTCAACGCTGCATTCAACAATAACGAAATCGTCAAGGGCTACGTCAAGACCCGCACAAAGGGCGGTATGATTGTGGACGTGTTCGGCGTAGAGGCCTTCCTCCCTGGAAGCCAGATCGACATCAAGCCTATCCGTGACTACGACCAGTTCGTCGATACCACCATGGACTTCAAGATCGTCAAGATCAACCAGGAGTTCCGCAATATCGTCGTTTCCCACAAGGCACTCATCGAGGCTGAGCTCGAGCAGCAGAAGAGCGAGATCATGAGCAAGCTCGAGAAGGGTCAGGTACTTGAGGGTACCGTCAAGAACATCACTTCTTACGGAGTATTCGTCGACCTCGGCGGAGTTGACGGTCTCATCCACATCACCGACCTCTCCTGGGGCCGCATCAACCACCCTGAGGAGATTGTTTCCCTTGATCAGAAGATCAACGTTGTCATCCTTGACTTCGATGAGACCAAGAAGAGAATCGCTCTCGGTCTCAAGCAGCTCTCCCAGCATCCTTGGGATGCACTCGATCCTGACCTCAAGGTAGGTGACAAGGTGAAGGGTAAAGTCGTTCTCGTTGCTGATTACGGCGCCTTCCTCGAGATCGAGCCGGGTGTAGAGGGACTTATCCACGTTTCCGAGATGAGCTGGAGCCCGCGTCTGCGCGTTGCCCAGGACTTCCTCAAGGTAGGTGACGAGGTTGAGGCTCAGATTCTTACCCTCGATCGCGACGAGAAGAAGATGTCCCTCGGTATCAAGCAGCTCTATCCTAACCCTTGGGAGTCTATCCGTGAGAAGTATCCTGTAGGAAGCCAGCACACCGCTACCGTACGCAATGTCACCAACTTCGGTGTATTCGCAGAGCTCGAGGAAGGTGTCGAGGGTCTCGTACATATCAGCGACCTTTCATGGAACAAGATCAAGCATCCTTCTGAGATGGTTGCTTCAGGCGACTCTATCGAGGTTGTCATTCTTGACTTCGACGAGCAGAACCACAAGCTCAGCCTCGGTCACAAGCAGCTCACCCCTAACCCTTGGGATGAGGTTGAGGCCAAGTATGCTGTCGGCACCGTTGTTGAGGGTACTGTTGTTTCAGTGAACGAAAAGGGCGCAACCATCGCTCTCGACGCTGACAACGAGGCATTCTGCTTCAACCGCGAGCTCACCAAGGAAGACGGCACAATGCCGGTTGCAGGCGAGAAGCTCAATGTGAAGGTTACCGACCTCAAGAGGAACGCCAAGAAGATCACCGTAAGCCACGTAAAGACTTACGCTGCTCCTGAAGAGAGGGCAGAAAGGCAGTCTACCGAGGCTGACAACACCAAGAAGGCAGTGAAGAAGATCAACAGCAACATTGAGAAGACCACTCTCGGTGACCTCGATGTTCTCGCAGCCCTCAAGGACAAGTTCGAGAAGGGTGAGTAATTCCCTTTTCCGATGAACTTCACTCTGAAAATATTGGGCACGGCTTCGGCCCTGCCCATTTCAGACAGATATCCAAGCGCCCAGGTACTTGATGTACGCGGGCGCTTGTTTTTGATTGACTGTGGCGAAGGTGTGCAGGTCAGGATGCGCCAGACAAGCACTTCTTATCTCGGTGTGGAGGCCATCTTCATCTCTCATCTCCACGGGGACCATCTCTTCGGAATATTCGGGCTGCTCTCGACCATGGCCCTGATGGGACGTACAGGAAAACTGGATATTTTTGCGCCTCGTGCGTTCAGGCCCGTTCTCGAGTTCTTTCTAAGCCGTTTTGGAGAAGGTTTCAATTATGAGATTGTCCATCATCCCCTCAGCATGACCGCCCCGGAGACTGTCTTGGAACTGAGGAATGTCACGGCTAGCGCCTTCCCTCTCAATCACAAGATTGATTGCTTCGGATTTCTTTTCAGGGAGAAAGAACCCGAACTGAACGTAAGGAAATCGAAGATAGAGGAATTCGGGCTTGGAATCGCCGAGATTGCATCGGCTAAAAGGGGAGAGGACATTGTGCGCGGGGATATGACCATCCCTAACGGAGAACTTACCTATGTACCTTATGAGCCCCGCAGCTATGCTTACTGCAGCGATACCGCTCCTTTCCCTGAACTGGCTCAATGGGTCAGGGGAGTGGACCTGCTGTATCACGAGGCTACATATCCGGACGAAATGGCGTCGAAGGCTGCTGCGCGTTTCCATTCTACTGCAAGAGATGCAGCGCGCTGTGCACAGGAAGCTGGCGTCGGCCGGCTTCTGATAGGACACTATTCTTCCAAATATCCCGATTTGTCAGTATTTTTGTCCCAGGCGCGGGAGGTGTTTCCTGATACAGACCTTGCCCAGGACAGGGCAGTGATAGAGATTCCGCTTCAGCGCCATACGAAGTTATGAACAGATTGTTTTCATTTCTTGCTGCCTTGGGCTTATGCGTATGCGCAGCAGCGCAGACCTCTTATGACGCTTATATCAAGCAATATTCCGATCTTGCGGTCTCGGAGATGTACCGTTCCGGAGTTCCGGCGAGCATAACCCTTGCCCAGGGTCTTATCGAATCCGGTGCAGGGAACAGCGTGCTGGCCCGTATGGGGAACAACCATTTCGGGATCAAGTGCGCCGGATCATGGACAGGCAGGACGATTTACCACGACGATGACGAGAAGGGTGAATGCTTCCGTCAGTATGCCAATGTAAGGGATTCGTACAAAGACCATTCGGATTTTCTGCGCTATAGCCAGAGATACCAGTTCCTTTTCGATTTCGAGATAAGCGATTATAAGGCCTGGGCAAACGGCCTGAAGGCGGCTGGCTATGCGACAGATCCCTCATATCCGGCGAAGCTTATAAAGATTATCGAGGACTACCGCCTTTATGAGTTCGATACCAAGGGTAATTCGGCTGAGCGTACGCCCAAACGTCCGGCTTCTCAGAATGCGAGACGCAATGAACGCCAGTCGGAAAGTGAGCTGGTTATTCCGGAAGCTCCATCCGTGCTCCAGCAGGCCGTCAGGGCCGGTTTCCGTTTTTCTCTCTCCCGCCCGACCTATCAACTCAATGGCGTACCGTTCATCTATGTCCAGGACGGTGATACGATAGAGTCCATCGCGCGCGATTACGAACTCTTCCGCAAGGAACTGATGCGCTTCAATGACATCGGCTCTCCGAGGGAACTCCTGCCCGGAGAGAGGATTTATCTCAGGCCCAAGCGCCAGAAGGCTGTACGCGGACTCGAGAAACACGTGGTGGAAGACTCCGCTGAGACCCTTTACGGCATTTCCCAGCATTATGCGGTAAGAATGAAATCTCTTCTCAAGAAGAACTCAATGACAGCAGATACTGTCCTTGCGGAGGGAATGATACTGAATCTCAGATAGTGAAACTCAATTCTGACTGTTTTGTCGTATGAAAACGGGTGTAAAGATATGTCTTGCCGCAGCAGCGGTTTCTGCAGTACTTCTTTTGGCTGTTGCCTGCGTTTTCGGCTTGCGCTGGTATGCGGACAACCGCAAGCCGGGATTCACGAGGGACTTTGTGCTCTATGTCTATCCTGAGACCTCGGCTTCCGATGTCTTGGACACGCTTCGCAGAGAGGGCGTCGCAGTCGATCTCAAGAGCCTTGAGAGGGCTTTTGAGAAGGAGGATGTGAAACACTCCATCAAGCCAGGCCGCTATGTTCTGGAACCGTCTTCTCCTGCCATATATGCTGCAAGGATGCTTACCAGGGGCTGGCAGACTCCCCAGAACCTGACTCTGTCAGGCACAATACGCAGCAAGGACAAGATTGCAAGCCAGATAAGCAGGCAGATGATGGTTACTTATGAAGAAGTAAGGGCTGCCCTCGACAATCCTGATTTCCTGGCTGACTACGGGACTGACACTGTAAGGCTTTTCGGTTTCTTCCTCCCGGATACCTATCAGATATACTGGACTGCTTCTCTGGAGGAGATTTTCGACCGTTTCAGGAAGGAGTATGATGCCTTCTGGACTCAGGAGAGGCTTGACAAGGCACGTGCTCTGGGACTCAGCAGAGAGCAGGTGTCCGTTCTTGCCTCCATAGTAGCCGGAGAGACGAGGATAAAGGAGGAGTATTCAAAGATAGCCGGGGTCTATCTGAACCGCTATTACAAGGGGATGAAACTGCAGGCGGATCCTACCGTGTGCTATTGCTACTCTTATACCCTGGACAGGGTGCTGAAGAAACATCTGGAGATAGACTCGCCTTACAATACCTACAGGTATGCAGGGCTTCCTCCGGGACCTATCAATGTCCCTTACAAGGACCATATCGATGCTGTACTGAACCCGGACAGGCACGGCTATATTTTCTTCTGTGCAAGTCCTGCGTTCGACGGAACCCACAGGTTCGCGGTCACCTACGAGGAACACATGCGCAACGCCAGAGAGTTTCAGAGAGCCCTCGACGCGCGCGTCCGCAAGTCCGCAAGATAGTCAATCATCGGGAGCCTGTCCGGCAGTCCATGATGGCCGCCTTGGCCGCATCCAAGCCCTCGGCAGCTCCATTGCTGCCGAGTCTTGAAATCTCGAAAAGTTTCAAGGCTTCTTCAAGGGCTGAGATTTTTTCGTCTCTGCCCTCTTTCTTCCATCTTTCGCAAAGAATTCTTGCCTTTTCATAATCCTGGATGCCTTCTGTCAGCTTCTCGAAGCGTACGCTGCTGGCTTCAGGATAGACTATGTGACAGTCACCTGCAGTCCAGCTGCGGAACCTGGCATCCAGAGGATCTGCAGTCCAGCTGTTGTATGACCACCTCAGAAATCCGTCGAAATTATGGGCGAAGGCATACCAGCCAAGCCATACGGCTTCGTCCGGGTCGGAGGCTATGAATGTGTTGGGATAACGCTCGCCGCAGCAGACGTAGTAGGTGCTGACCATTCCCTTGTCCCGTCTGATGGCCCTTACATCCTCAGGGAATTCCTGGGTGCTGGAGATGCACAGGTAGTCGAAGTCATAGGCGAGTTTGTCGCTGTACCATCCGGCAAGGGAGAACTTGAAGTCCGGCACTACGCTGCGGACGAGATTTATGGCTGCCGTCATTTCCTCCGGCTGTCTTTCGTCCAGAGCAATCATAGTTCTGTCAAACCAGCCTTTCTCCCTGAGATGGGCGGCAAAATCCTTTACAAGGCTGCTCCAGTATCCTGCGAACTCCTCCGAAGTGGCGTCGGCAGTCAGTTCCTTCAACTCTCCGGAGGCTCCGTCGATGTATTCGAATGTCATATGCCACGGAAGTATGGAGAAACAGTCGATTCTTTCGTCAATGCCCAGGCCCATCATGAATTCCACCCATTTGTCGAAGATGCTGTAGTCATAAGACCAGGTCCCGTCTTCATTGAGGGTCTTGGTCACCATGGTTTCGAACGGGTCCTCTGTCTGTCCGTTCCACGGGTGCCGTATGATCGATGTGGTAATCGCTTTCTGTCCTGCGTCGCGCAGTCTTTCCATCAACGGGCGCATGTGCTCGAAATGCTCCCTGCTCCACAATTCGTCCCCGTAGTATCTCGCCACGCTGAAGGGATTCTGCCACAGATTGAGGTCGAATTCCCAGTCACGAGGCTCAGGCAGGGTCTCGTCTGCAACCTCGACAGTGTATTCAATGCGTGTCCTTCTGAAAATGCCTGTCCTTACGGATATGCTTCCCTCATATACTCCCGGAACTGCGTCGCGTGGTATCTTGACATCAATCCATATATCCTGTCCTTTGCATGAGGCTATGCTCATCTTTTTCTCGCCGCCAAGCCTGTCTGCCACCACTATCATTGTGGAGTCAGAAGGAACGCGTTTTCCGCACTGCCCGTATCCCGGGACAAATCTGTCGCCTATGACATCCGTGATGAAGCATACCCTCACGGCGCTGCTGCCTATCTTGTTGCAGCCGCTCCTGAGAGCAGAGGCGCGGAGTCTCGCAGAGCGTATGTCCGTGCTGCTGCTGATGCGCGCCCTTCCGTTGATTTTTTCACCCTTCCAGGCCTGTTGCTGCGGAGTGTCAGTCCAGTAAAAGTCGACTTTTTCCGAGCATTTCCCCGCAAGACTGCAGAGAGTGATGATAAGGCAGATCAGAAAACTTCTCATAGTGATGTCTTTTTTGCAGAATACATGGGCAATTCTTGAGGGTTGCTAACTCAGACCGTCTATCTCTCCGTCTGTCATCTTGATTCTCAGGGCCTGAGGAGACTTTGGCAGCCCAGGCATCCTGATGATGTCGCCAGCGATGGCAACAATCATTTCGGCTCCGGAATTGATGACTATGTCCTTTATGTCGAAGTTGAACCCGGACGGAACTCCATATGCCTTCGGATCCTGGGAGAAGGAGTACTGGGTCTTGGCTATGCATACAGGGAAAGTTCCGTAGCCGAGGGCTTCTGCCTTGGCGAGCTTTCTGAGGGCGTCCCCCGAGAAACTGACGGATGCAGCTCCGTAAATCTTCTTTGCAACTGCTTCGATTTTCGTCTTGAGGGCTTCGTCATCTGAGTATGTGAACCTGAGCGGAGCAGAAGGCTGCTCATCTATGGTCTTGACAACGAGTTCAGCAAGCTCGACGGCTCCGGCGCCACCCTCGCAGAAGGCATTGTTGAGGGCGAAAGGAACGCCCATTCCTGCGCAATGCCTGCGTACGGCCTCGATCTCCTCTTCGCTGTCGTTTGCATATCTGTTGAAGCATACGAGTACAGTCTGCCCGAAGCCATGAAGGTTGGCGATATGGCGGTCGAGATTGGCAAGTCCCTTCATGACCCCCTCCATATTCGGGAGTTTGATGTCGGTTTCAGGTACGTCGCCGTGCATCTTGAGTCCCTGGAGTGTCGAAACGAGAACTGTGAGGGCAGGATTGAGCCCTGCCTTGCGGCATTTGATGTCGAGGAATTTCTCCGCGCCCAGATCGGCACCGAAGCCGGCCTCTGTGATGACATAGTCTCCGAAGGTCATGGCGGTGCGAGTCGCGATGATGGAGTTGCACCCGTGGGCTATGTTGGCGAAAGGTCCCCCGTGAATGAAGGCAGGGGTATTCTCCGTGGTCTGCACGAGGTTGGGATTGATGGCATCCTTCAGCAGTACCGTGATGGCTCCGCCTACGCCCATATCCTTGACATAGAAAGGCTTGTTTTCAAGGGTGTATCCAAGCAGTATGTTGTTTATCCTTCTTTCGAGGTCTTCGAGGTTCTTGGAAAGGCAGAGTATGGCCATTATCTCGGATGCGGGAGTGATGTCGAAGCCCGATTCCTGAGGAACTCCGTTGCTGTGCGGTCCAAGTCCGGTGACTATATGGCGCAGAGACCTGTCATTGACATCGATGACTCGTTTCCAGAGTATCTCCTTCATGCCGAAACCTTCTGACTGATGCTGGTATATGTAGTTGTCCAGCAGCGCGGAAATCATATTGTTCGCAGCTGTTACGGCGTGGAAGTCCCCTGTGAAGTGGAGGTTTATCCTGTCCATCGGAAGAACCTGTGCATATCCGCCTCCGGCGGCTCCTCCCTTCATGCCGAAGCAGGGACCGAGGGATGGTTCACGCAGGGCTAGTACTGCTTTCTTTCCAATTTTTGCCATTCCGAGTGCGAGGCCTACGGAGACGGTTGTCTTGCCTATTCCTGCCTTTGTCGGGGTGATTGCCGTGACGAGTATGAGCTTGCTCCTGTCGACTCTCTCCTGTTCGGCAATTTCATATGGAAGCTTTGCGATGTACTTTCCATACGGCTCGAGTTTGTCCACCGGAATTCCGGCTTCCGATGCGATTTCCGCAATAGGCTTGAGCACGGCCTCGCGTGCGATTTCGATGTCGGTCTTCATATTCAGTTCAGGCTGTTGTTTTAGTCAGTTCAGGCTATTGTTTTAGATTGTCAAGTTCCTCTGCGATTATCCTTGCCGCGCAAGCACAAAGTTCGGGGCAGGGGCGCTTGCTGTAATATTCTCCCGTCCTTTCAGACGGAGCCGGGCTTTCAGGGGAAGAACCCTTCCTTGCAAGACCGAGCAGTTCGCGGCATATTATGGAACCGTTCTCCTCGGCATATTTCCCCGCCAGCCTCTGGACTAGGGCATAGTTCTCTGTCTTCCTGGCGCTGTCTCCGGGGTCGGTAGCCGGCATGACGGCACCGGCAACCATGGTCATTCCGCTGACGCATCCGCACACCTCCCTCAAGCGGCCGAATCCTCCGCCGAATCCTGAGGCAAGAGCGGCTACGCTGTCCTTGTCCATTCCAAAAAGGTCAGAATAGGCCAGGGCTACAGACTGGCAGCAGTTGTAGCCCTGTTTGAAATAGGCCCGGGCTGATTCTGCGCGGGCTTCCTTGTCAAATTTCCCTTTCATTATTCAGTCGCTGCCTCGATCTTCTTCATCAGAGCGAACATGATGACGGCTGCGATGAGGCAGAGTCCTATGAGTATGCCCCAGTTGGCCATCAGAGGAATCCTGTTCCAGAGCATTGACGGGATGGAACTGAGGTAGTTGCCAATGGCTGTTGCTGCGAACCAGCATCCCATCATCATACCCTTGTACTTAGGAGGGGCGACCTTGGAGACGAAGGAGATTCCCATAGGGGAGAGCAGCAGTTCCGCAAATGTGAGGGTGAGGTAGGTGGAGATGAGCCAGCCCGGACTGAGTATGCTCTGGGTTGCTCCTTCCTGGAGGTCCATAGGGGAAGTGAGCCCGAAGGATGCGAGGGTTATGATGACGAAGCCGAGAGCGGCGACAAGCATTCCAAAGGCAATTTTCTTCGGTGCCGAAGGCTCCTTGCCTCTCTTTGCGAGGGCTCCGAATATGGCCATGGATACTGGCGTGAGAGCGACTACGAAGAACGGGTTGAACTGCTGGAAGTCGGAAGGCTGTGCGAACACGGTATCCGGCATCAGCCTGTAGAGCAGGAATGCTCCTCCCAGGAGCGCTACGCTGACAATCGCTGAAATGATCTGTCCCTTCTTCTTTTCCGACTGGAAGATGGAGAAGATGGAATATACTGAGGCTGCGATGAGGGCGAGTATCCATATGTTGAAGCCCAGTCTCATCGGACCGGTGACGGTGAGGTCGGTGTATTTCTTGGCGAAGAAGGTAAGGGCCGAACCGTTCTGGTGGAATGCCATCCAGAAGAAGATGACCACGGCGAACACGAGAAAGAGGGCGACGAGACGGTCCTTGGTCTGTTTCGGAGTAAGTTCCTGGACAGGGGAGGCTGATGTCTTGGCCTGTTTTGCGGTCACGTCGGCGTGCTTGAACCAGTTGCGGCAGGCGAAATAGATTGCCACCGAGAGTATGAGGGATACGCAGGCTACTCCGAAGCAGAGACCATATGCGCCGGAGAGGGCCTCGAGGTATGCAGGATCCTGGCAGGCGGCGTCATACTGGAAACCAGCGCTTGAGAGGACGGTCTCGGTTATTTTCTTGGCCATCGCCGGGGCGAACATCGCACCTATGTTGATGGCCATATAGAACAGGCTGAACGCCGAATCCCTTTTGGCCGAGTATTTCGGATCGTCATACAGATTTCCCACGAGTACCTGCAGGTTGCCCTTGAAGAGGCCGGTACCCACTGCGACCAGCAGCAGACCGCCGAACATCACGAGTTTCGCGGCAATTCCGTTCCCTGCCGGGAGAGCGAGGGCGAGATAGCCCAGGAACATGACTGCGATTCCCAGAGTCACGCAGCGTCCGTATCCTATCTTGTCCGCCACGATACCGCCCACTAGCGGCATGAAGTAAACTCCTGCGAGGAAGATGGCATATACCTGTCCGGCTGCCGCCTCGTTCCAGCCGAACCTTGCCTGCATCAGCAGGGCGAGGATGGCAAGCATGGTGTAGTAGCCGAATCGCTCTCCCGTATTGGCGAGGGCGAGGGCATAGAGACCTTTCGGTTGACCTTTGAACATATATTGTCTGTTTTTATTGATTTGTCGTATCGCCGCTCTGTGATGCGGTCCGCAGCACGCGTCCGGCAAATTTAAGAAATATTTCATAACTTTGTGGAGTATGGGCAAATCGTCGGACAGGGGTAAACGCCCCGCAGGAAAGAGGCTTGGGAATGTGGCTGCGAAATCTGCCGCCGCGTTTCTCAGGGGACTTATATGGCTGCTGGGCCAGCAGCCTCTCAAGGTCCATTATTTCTGGGCCAGCATACTCTCTTGGTTTCTCAGGAAGATTGTCCACTACAGGGAGTCGGTTGTCTACACCAACCTTGCATGGGCCTTTCCTTATATGAGCTATAAGGAGATCCGTACCGTCGCGAGAGATTTCTATGACCATCTTGCCGAGATAATGGTCGAGACGATATGGTTCGGAGGCAGTTCCATGGAGAGGATACACCGGCAGCACATAGCCGCGGTGTCCAATCCCGAACTCATATCTGACATCAGCCAGGGCGGACGCCCCGTGCTGGTCCTTACTGCCCATACCGGCAACTGGGAACTTCTTGGCGGAACTTCTGCCTATGTTTACAACTCCGATCTCCCTGCAGTCGAACTCGACAGACTTTTTATAGTGTACAAGGAACTGGAGAGCAAGGTTTCCGATTTCGTGTTCTATGAGAACAGGCGCCAGCCCATACCCGGATTCCAGGGGATGATCGAGTCCAAGGGCTTTCTGCGTTTCCTCCTCTCCCGCAGGAATGAACCGAATCTCTACTTCATAATCAACGACCAGTATCCGAGTCAGGCTGGCATAGATGTGGGAAACTTCCTGAACCAGAGGACAACTGCCATAGGCGCGTCCGCGGTTATGGCCAACAGACTCGGGATGGCTGTCCTGTTCCTCAGGATGGACAGGCTGGAGAGGGGACGTTATGATCTCAGGTTCGAACTTATAACCGAGGATGCGTCAGCGATGGATCCGAAGGATATTACCTTATCTTATATGTCATTGCTGGAGAAGGAGATACAGGAGTATCCGGCGAACTGGCTATGGAGCCATATGAGATGGAAAAACAAGAATGTGAGGAACAAAGATCTGAATAAGCGATGAGACGGATGACAGTTTTGGCGGCGATGCTGCTGTTTGCGGCTCCTGCCACTTATGCACAACAGAATGTGTATTCACTTCCGAGGACTGCGATTTCCTTGGAGGTGGATGCGGAAATCGAATGCTTCCACGCCGGACCTTATGCGGCCTATGCGAAGAAGTACCTTGGAATCGATGCGCGCACGGAGGACGCTTCGATTTGCCGGATTACTGCCGTACGCATGCACAGCTCAGTGGAGGCTGACCTTTCACAGCGCTTCGTGGCCCCGGCTTCTGCAGTGCTGCCTCTTACGTCGCAGGGACTGGTCTGCTTCGCCTCTGATGCCGACAGGCTGCCAGAGTCCTGGCGTTTCCCTTCGGCAGAGGCGGCCGATTTCGCTTCGCGCGGAGTAAGTTCCAATTTCGCGGTAGAGGAGAAGAAACTGTACAAGACGGGCGAGGACGGGGAAACGGTGGAGGTCCTCCAGAGCCTTTCCGTGCAGAAGACTCCCGAGAAGAGGGCTGCGGAGGCTGCTGAGATCATAATGGAGATGCGCAGCACCCGTGCCCGCATAATTACCGGCGATACGGATATGTCATACAATGGCGAGGCCATGGGCGCGGCGATACAGGAGATGAGGGCGATAGAGAGGGAATATCTGTCGATGTTCATAGGATATACGGACAGATACACCCAGACTTTCCGCGCAGAGGTCGTTCCGGACAGGTCTGCAGCCATTCAGAAGTATGTGGCTTTCCGCGTTTCCGAAACCGAGGGCCTGGTCGCGGCAGACAATATGACCGGCTCGCCGGTGGTGCTTGAACTTGTTCCCGAGGAGATATCTCCGGAGCCTGTTCCTTCCGGAAAGGCCTCCAAGCTTCCTTATCTGAAATACCGTATCCCCGCAGTTTGCAGGGCGCGCCTGTATGACGGAACCCAGCTGCTGCTGGAGACCAGGGTTCCTGTGTTCCAGCTCGGCGCGGAGGCGACTCTTCCTCTGCCTGTCCCGAAGAAATGACAAGGCGGAGCAATAATGTATGAAACCAACATTGCATTGAAATATGAACATATCTGAACTCGACCCTCAGGTCGTATGGAAAAATTTCTACGGGCTTACCCGTATACCACGCCCTTCCAAGCACGAGGAGAAGGTGTCGCAGTACCTCTATGACTTCGGAATTTCCCACGGACTGGAAACGCTCAGGGACGAGGTCGGCAATATAGTGATACGCAAACCGGCAACTCCGGGCTACGAGAACAGGATGGGTGTCATTCTGCAGGGACATATGGATATGGTGCCGCAGAAGAATTCCGACGTAGAACACGATTTTCTTACCGATCCGATCGAAACACGCATCGACGGTGAATGGGTGAAGGCTACGGGGACGACCCTCGGCGCAGACAACGGCATAGGGGTTGCGCTGGGACTCGCGGTTCTCGAATCAGACGATATCGAACATGGACCGGTCGAATTGCTCGTGACCATAGACGAGGAAACCGGAATGACCGGTGCAAATGCGCTGAGCTCGAAGCTCCTCAAGGGAGATCTTCTCATCAACTGCGACAGCGAGAGCGAGGGCGAACTCTGCGTAGGATGCGCAGGCGGTCTCGACACCAATGTTACGGCAAGTTATGAAAGGGTCAGACCTGAAGCCGGCCTGCTCTGCTGGAGCCTTGTCGTGAAGGGGCTTCGCGGCGGCCATTCGGGCATGGACATCAATCTTTACAGAGCCAATTCCAACATACTTGCAGCCCGCATACTTCTGCCTCTTCTGGAGAAAGACCTCATCAGACTCCTTGACATGGAGGGAGGTACGCTCAGGAACGCTATTCCACGCGAGACCGAGGCTACGGTATATGTGCCGGCCGACAAACTCTCCAAGGTAAAGAAACTTGTTAGGAAGGCTGAGGAAGAAATCAAGGCTGAATTTGCGCTTGCGGATCCTGATGTAAGGGTTGATTTCGGCCCATATGTATGCGCGGAAGGGGAGAAGTGCAGCCGCGCCGACTGCCTGTATGTCGAGCAGACTGCCGCAATCAGGTTCATGCGTGCGATTCTTGCCTGCCCTAACGGTGTCGAGAGGATGAGCGACAGCATTCCTGGCCTTACCGAGACCTCCAACAACCTTGCTATGGTGAAGATATGCAGGGGCAAGTTCTCAGTGAAGACTCTTCTTCGCAGCTCGCTCGACTGCGCCAAGGAGGCCCTTTCCCGCAGGATAGAGAGTGCATTCGTGCTCGCTGGCTGCAAGGTAAGTTTCACCGGCGGCTACTCGGGCTGGGCTCCGAACAATGCTTCAGTTATTCTGAAGGTGATGAGGGAGACATATGCCAGAATTTACGGCAAGGAGCCTGTAATAACTGCCACCCACGGCGGACTCGAGTGCGGCATTCTCGGTTCCAAGTATCCTCACTGGGATATGGTGTCCTTCGGTCCTACGATTATGTATCCGCATTCTCCAGACGAGAAGCTCTTCATTCCTTCGGTTGAACGCAGCTGGAACTATCTCAAGGAGGTCCTCAAGTCGATTCCTGAGAAATAATTTTGGGGAGAAGTAAATTTTGATTAAATTTGCGGTCCATTTTGTGGCCTTGTGCTGCGAAATGGACCGTAAATTATTTTATAACAATAAATTATCAAAAAATGATCAAACAGTACGAAACCGTTTTCATTGCAACTCCCGTTTTGTCTGATGTTCAGATGAAGGAAGCGGTTGCCAAGTACACAGGCTACATCAAGGATCATGGTGGAGAAATCGTGTACGAGGAGGACTGGGGTCTCAAGCAGCTTGCTTATCCTATCAAGAAGAGGACCTCAGGATTCTATTATCTTATCGAGTTCAAGGCTGACACCCAGCTTATCGACAAGCTCGAGACCCAGTATCGCCGTGACGAGCGTATCATTCGCTTCCTCACTTTCGCGATGGACAAGCACGCTGTCGCATATGCTGAGAAGAGAAGGGCTAACAAGGCAAAATAACATAGGAGGAAAGAATTATGGCACAGAACAATGAAATCCGTTATTTGAACCCTCCTACCGTAGAGGTTCGCAAGAAGAAATACTGCCGTTTCAAGAAGGC
>JAEDEB010000088.1 GCA_016293535.1 Bacteroidales bacterium
TATCGCTTTAGAAACGGCAACCTACATCTGAAGTATATGAGAATTGTAAATTCGCATTTAACGGGCAGTTCACCTAAGATTATGATAACATAAGAGGAGACCATAATGACCTCCTCTCCAGTCTTCTATAAATCCGATCTTACTCTGCCGGCTGCCACTTGCAGCGGACAGGTGATACGATGGCTCCGTCCTTCTTGAGCTGGGCGAAAGCCTTGTCCACCTCCTTGCGGTCAAGTCCGGAAAGGGTGGCCACTTCTCCTGCAGACACAGGCTTGCCTGCGCTGCGCATGGTCTCGAGAACCTTAGCTGTTGTTTCCATACGGACTAGAGTTCAGCGATTGACTGTTTGCGGAAAGCCTTGCCGAGTTTCTCAAGCTCGAGGGTTGACTTGCGTGCACGGGCGGCAGCGGCCTTGTTGCCTTCTGCAGCCTTGGCGAGGTCAGCCTGAAGTGCGGCGATAACCTCATTGATCTTTACGATTGTCTCTTTCATTGTCGTAGTAGTTTATTTGATGTTGTTGTTCCTGTGTTCCGTCGTAATCTCCCGGAAAGAACGGTGACCTTCAATGTAATCGGCATAGAGGTCTTCAGCCTCGCGTCCCCTTAGGAAGCTGCACTTCCCGCAGATGGGGCAGTTGCCGAGACACTTGAACTCTTCGCGGATGAATTCAAGTCTCTCCTCCCTTGTCGATGTCTCTATGTCCGGCGTCACCATTCTTTGAGGATATTTTCTACACAAAGGTAACATTTTGATTCCGGATTTCCCTCGCTGTTCATAAAACCGTGGTTTTTTGAACACTCTTCGAAGGGACGTTTGGAAGTATGCAATCCTTTCCTAGCTTTGTATGAAAACATGTCTTAAAATCAAAATACGGAAAAGCCATTTAATTTGGCTTTATAAACTAAGGGGAAGATGAAGTTAGGATATGCCCGCTGCTTGACTCTCGACCAGAACCTGGACTGGCAGATAGACGCACTCACGAAGGAAGGGTGTGACAGGATTTTCCAGGAGAAGTTCACCGGAATACGGAAGGATTGTCCGGAGCTTCTCCGTATGATGGATGTGGCCCGGGAAGGGGACACCGTCATCATCTGCGAGCTCACCAGACTCAGCCGTTCGGTCAAGGACCTCTTCGACCTGGTCGAGCAGGTGGAGAAGGCCGAGTCTTTCCGTGAGGGTTATGCTGCGGTGAGGAAGGACGGGTTGTGGAACTATGTTGGGACTGACGGGCGCTGCATAGGGCGCACCTGGTTCGAGAAGGCATCGTCGTTCGTTGACGGGAAGGCTGTCGTGAGAAAAGACGTCCGGGATGTGATGATGGGTCGTGATGGCCATCTCTCGTCAGAGAGGAAGCATGGAAGGGGGCATGGACTATGATCACTGCATTGCTGATTGCCGCCGCGTATGTGCTTCCGGCCATTGTGGCGAGGAAGCGCAAGATAGGAGTGGGGAAGGCATTTCTTCTCTCGGTGCTTCTGTCTCCTTTTCTGGCCTTGCCACTTGTCATGCGTTCCGTCAGGGCGTCTTCTTCCCAGCCTCCGCAGAAGGATGCCGCGGGAGGTGACAAGGTGCATGGCAAGTATGGCCATGACCCTGAAGGCCCCAAAGTGGACAGGGGATGGGTGATGGATGAGAAAAGCTCGGAATCTGTCCATATGAGGGCGGTGCTGTAGGACAGGCAGCGTTAGACTGTCGCCCGCGAAGGGGAATCCAAAGGGATGAAGATATAATCAGGATGGCGTCAGCCGTCCTTTTTTCGTTTTGCGGTTACCTTTTGCAGACAGGCGTCATCAAGAGGTGTAAACAAAATAAAACACGCAAGATTATGATGACATACACTTACACAACAGGAATGGCTTTCACACACAACGGTTGGTACTGCACAATCAAGGAAGCTCTCGGCGGATACAAGGTAAAGGCGGTCGCAATGACTCCTGCTTTCCTCGCAAGCTACAACAGGTTCTCGTTCACCGAGGCTGACGAGTACCGCGGATGCGGGGCGTACCGTGAGTTCAGAGTGCCTCAGCTCTTCATCGGCTGGGGTCGTGCGATCGAGAAGGCCAAGAGAATCATCAGCTGTGAGATAGGTGCAGCTCCAATGTGCTAGGTTACCTCGGGCATGATCCCGTCATCAATCATAGGAAAGAAAACAACAACAATTAATACAAGAATCAGAATGAAAAAGATCTTCATTACCATCGCCTCAGCCATGTTCGGCCTCTGTGCGCTCTCATGCGCAGCGTTGGCGCAGACAAATGGCGCGGGAACCTACAACCTCCAGAAGGCCTATGAAGTGCTTAAGGAGAACAACGACGAGGAACAGGCCCTAAGGCTTCTCCGAGACCAGATCAAGGCGACACCAGACAACGCCGAGGCATACCTCCTCCGTGCACGTGTTTACCGCAACCGCAAGGAGTACGGCAGTGCACTTTCCGACATCAACCAGGCTATCAAGGTGAACAAGCCGAAGAAGTCGGGCATAGATGGCTCCACCCTTCACTGGTGGAAGGCTTCCATCTACCTTAACCTTGAGGACTACGGAAATGCGGAGGCCGAGTACAGGACTTCTCTTGCCCTTTCCCGCAAGGAGAAGAGTGACCTTGTACAGGATATCTCCTTCGAACTCGGTCAGGTTCTTTACAACCAGAAGAAGTATGATGAAGCCGATGCTGTGTATAACCAGATGCTGAGGGAGGATGAGACCGACTGCGCTGCGATGGTGGGCCTTGCCCGCAATATGATAGCGAGGGAGAACTACCAAGGAGCGATCGATATCCTTGACAAGGCGGAGAAGTATAGTGAGGACTATTCGGAGATATATCGCTTCCGCATGCAGGCCTATGACAAGCTCGGCCAGACCGACAAGGCTATAGACGATGCGCTCACATACTATGACAAGGACGACGATCCTTCCGTGGCCATGGTATCGGAGATGATACTCAAGCATAAGACATACGGCCTCGCCAAGGCGAAATCGAGGATGAACGGCAGCGAGGAACCCGCTTCGTGGTCGGCTCTCATGATCCAGGTGTACGAGGACTCGTGCGAGTATGAGAAGGCCATCGCCGAGTATGACAAGCTCGAGCAGGAATACGGCAAAGATGCATATATCTATCTCAACCGTGCCTCATGCTACAGCGAACTGGGTCTTGTCGACATCGCTCTCTCCGAGATGGACAAGTGCATCGAGATGAAAGATGACGCATATTCTAGAAGCTCCAAGGGAGACATCCTGCGCAGCGCTGGCAGATACGAGGAAGCAATCGCGGAGTACTCAGTGCTGCTTGACATGCATCCCGAGATAGCTTACGGATACTATGCCACAGGATGGAGCTATGAGCTCTCCGGCAACGACGGGAAGGCTCTCGAGCTCTATGATGAAGGTATCGATATCGATCAGAGCTACCCGTACATCTATCTCATGAGAGGTACATACTATCACAAGCATGGTAATGAGGAGAAGGCGAAGGCGGATTTCGAGGCCGTGGTGGCGAAGGATACCACAGTGTCAGCCGGCAGCTGCAGGCACTACGCACTTCATTTCCTCGGACGCGACGAGGAAGCCGAGGCCTGGATGGACAAGATCATCGAGAAGGAACCCTACAAGCCGGGACACTGGTATGACAAGGCCTGTCTATTTGCAAGAATGGGAAGGCTGGATGATTCGATGAAGGCTTTCGAGAAGTGTCTTGACATGGGCTATGTCAGCTTCGAGCACATCCGTCACGATGACGACATGGATCCGGTACGTGACCGCGAAGACTTCAAGGCCCTCATGGAGAAGCACGAGGCAAGGCTCGCCGAGAGAATATCGAAGATGGACATCAGGTATGAGGCTGCAAGCCAGACAAGCATCACGGAGGTTCCTATCTCAAGACGTGCCGGAGGTACTTTTAATGTGGACTGCAGTGTGAACGGGCTTGCTCTAAACATGATCTTTGATACCGGTGCCAGCGACGTCAGCATCTCGAAGGTAGAAGCGGATTTCATGCTCAAGAACAACTACCTCTCAAAGGATGACATCAAGGGCAAGCAGTACTACCAGACCGCTGATGGAGGCATCTCGGAGGGTACGGTGATCACGCTCAAGGAAGTCAGGATCGGCGACGCCGTTCTCCATAACGTGAACGCTTCTGTGGTGAAGAACCAGAAGGCACCGTTGCTTCTTGGTGAAAGCGTACTTCAGAGGTTCGGCACGTTCACCGTAGACAACATCAACTCGAAACTCATAATCAAGCATTAATCAAAATAAAGAATAAAAATGAAAAGGTTCATAACAATCGTTACATTGATGATCATCCCTTTCCTGTCATTTGGACAGAGCAAATATGATCCGGAAGTATTCGCCCTTGAGTCAGGGCGAGGGGAGTTGGCTTCGGAATATTTCGGAGTCAGACTGTCGGACCTGAAGAAAAACGGCAACGGGACGTACAGTATCTCAGAGGAACAGAGAGAGACGATCAAAGAGCATATCCTTGGCAGACACATGTGCTCCCTGCAGTGGATATCGTGGAAGGATTTCGGGAGCGTGAGGTTCTTCGAGGACGAAAAGGGCCGGATAGTCTGCAAAGGTGGCCAGGAGTCAAAGAAGAATGACGACTATCTCAAGATAGACGGAATCGTGACGATAGTTAGTCCGCTTGAGATACGAATCACCGGAAGCATCATCACGAAGGTCAGTCATATCAACGGCGGAAAGCCGGTCGAAAGGAAAGGAACATACCGCTTCACAATCGCAGGAGTGCGCCGATACTGGAGGATGCAGGAGATGGATAACCCTATGGATAGCTGCTGCGATTATGTTGACATATACTTCTAAGTGGACTGTTAAATGAAGAAACTGATTAAGTGTCTTATTATCACGGTTGTAACTCTATGTGTGATAGGTTTGCTCATCCCCGAGCGGTATCAGATGCCGTGTGGTACTACGGCAAGCTATAACCACCAGTCGTTCTGGTACCACCCTTGGACAAGAGGGATGAACGGGAGTCCTCACTACGGAGTGGACATATTCGGCAAGGAGGGCACGGAAGTCAGACCGTCTGTCGGTGGAATAGTGATCTACTCAGGAAAGTTCAGTGAGGTATCCGGAAATATGATAATGGTGCTTGGCCCGAAGTGGAAGATACATGAGTACTGTCATATGAAGGAGAACTACGTGAAGCCCGGTCAGATAGTCGGCCACGAAACGGTGATAGGCCTGCTCGGCAGGACGGGGAATGCGGCAAAGACCCCTGCCCACATACATTACACGATTGTGACTCCGGTGCCACATTTCTGGCTCTACAACAGGGTGTACGGGAATGGCAATCAGCCTAAGAAGTTCAATTGGATGAAGATGTTCTATCTCAATCCTGACGATTATTTGAGAAAAACAACAGACTGATATATGAAAGCAAAGAAAATAATCAAGATTACATTCCTGGCGCTGCTTGCCCTGATTTCGGCAGTCCTTGTCAACACTTGCATTTACGTATTCGCAGGACAGTACAAGAGCGTCGAGAAACTGTCCAAGGGGCAGGAACTCAGTCTCTATGAGTGCTGCAGTATCTACGCCACGCATCTGACGATGTGCTTCGTCGGTTACCCCATTGCGCCGGAGGCGGCAAGGGAATGTCTCAAACTGCATTTCACAGACAAAGACACCGTATACTTCAATTGGCATAACTTCTCAGGCTCAAAGAAGCTGGAAGAAGCTCACCGTCAGTTGATTGACAAGCCTGACGGCAGCTCGGTGAGAATCAGCTGGAACGGGAACAAGGACTACTCCCCGTTCAGTGGCGAACACAGACTTGCCATTGCTGCCAATCCCTGCACATTAACCAAGGTAAGATATTTGGAGTTTGAGTGTTTCCCTGATGAATACTGGTACACGATAACGACCAGTACTGAATACCCAAAATATTCAAGGACCGAATTCAACTTCAAGAAGTTCAAGATAGTCATCAACGAAGGCCTGTTCAGGTATCTTCAGGACAAGGGCTGGCTGCACAAGTATACGGCAGTCTATCACCTGTCCGCCGATCAATAGCTGTTGGAGAGTGTCACCGTGTGAGCTGATTAACAACGAAATAACAGCATCTGGATGCCCAAGAATGACGAATGGTTACCTCCGGGGCATATCTAACATTAAGATACGTAAAGACTACAAAAACAACATGGAAATTATGGAAAAGACAATCAGATTTTTCAAGATCAATGAAGGCATCAATGCAGGTTGGTATGCAGACGTACCTGGACACACTCTCGCGGAGAACCAGATGGTATCCGGTTCGGACACCTTCCTTGAGGAGGTGGATTCAATTCTTGGCGGTAATGGTGAAGTGACGGTCACCGTTTCGGATTCCTTGGATGAGAACTCCACTCCGTTCATGGCGAAACTGAACATGCGTTCGCACAACCAGTGGGGAGCCACCTATGTGCTTACAGGTCCTGTTGCCGAGCAGTACGGTGCGGTGGGTTTCGAGATGTGGATATGCAATGTGACACACGATGTGCTGGGAGAACATCCGAAAGCAATCTACATCCTTGACATCAAGTAAGCGAAATAGTTCAAGGCAGGGGTTACAAATTGACATACCCGTCATTAATGAATATAAGCAAATACACGCAATCTTATGACAGCAATTACAATCATCATTTCGACTCTTACCGCAGTGGCTGCAATCTTCGCAGTTTTGTTCTTCCAGGACAGGAAGGATGCAAAGAAGTATGAATCAAAGGCGGAGTCCCTCTCCAAGG
>JAEDEB010000022.1 GCA_016293535.1 Bacteroidales bacterium
CGCAGCTATTGGCATCGCGTCCATATACTGTTCCGAACTTGATAGTGTAGCCCTTCGCCGAAGAGATGTCCCCCTTGCGGCAGCTGATGACTTTGCCTGCGATTTCCAAAGCCTTCGGCCCGCTTAGCCGGATTACAGATATCGCACCTGAACCAGGAATGGATGCAGGTGCGACAATCGTCGTAGAGTGTTGATTCATTATTACTTAGTAATATTTGAAGATTACTTGATAAAAGGAATCTTAACTATTGCTTTCTTAATTTCGCAAGGCTTTTCCCATATCAGCCCAGGCTTGTGGACATCTTCGGGGAAGAGTATGCAGAACGCCTCAGGACCTATGAGAATTTCGTCAACCTTCGAAGCACCTGCATAGAAGACGACATCCGACTCCTCTGAATATGGAATCGAAACCTCACCTACGCAGGACAGGGGAGCCACCTCCACGAGTTCGTGTCCCTTGACGACGAACTGGATGTCGATATGGTCCCGATGTGCCTCGAAAGGCTTTTCTTCAGCTGTCGTGTACTCCACGACATTGGCGAAGGTCCGTTCAGTGATGTCATGCCTGCCTGGCGCGAGCGAATTGATGTCGGTGTCGCGCAGGAAATCAATGGCTGCGTCCCATTCCTTGCGGTTCAGTCTGTACTGACGGCGGAATTCCTTTTTATTGAACTGTACCGCCGGCAGAGCGCTCAACTCTGTCGAAATGCGATGTCTCTGTACATAGAGTTCATTAAAAAATCCGAACATATTCTCAGTTTCAGAAAGTATCGTAATATTTTGCCTCCTTTGGACTTACCCTGTTCATATTGTCGAGCAGCTGGTCGTTGGTCTTGTATTCGTCCATCAGCTGGAGCATGAAGTTCATCGCTTCTGTAGGGTTCATCTCCGCGAGCAGTTTTCGCAGAATCCATATTCTCTGGGCCTGTGACTTGTCGTAGAGGAGATCGTCGCGGCGTGTGCCCGAAAGCGTGATTCCCACTGCAGGGAAAATCCTTCTGTTGGAGAGCGTGCGGTCCAGCTGGAGTTCCATATTTCCTGTACCCTTGAATTCCTCGAAGATGACATCGTCCATCTTGGAGCCTGTCTCTGTCAATGCCGTCGCTATGATGGTGAGGGAACCGCCGTTTTCGATATTGCGGGCCGCACCGAAGAAGCGTTTCGGCTTGTGGAGTGCATTGGCATCGACACCTCCGGAGAGAACTTTGCCGGAAGCCGGCTGAACCGTGTTGTATGCGCGTGCGAGGCGGGTTATCGAATCGAGGAGAATGACAACGTCGTGGCCGCACTCGACCATTCTCTTTGCCTTCTCCAGGACCATGTTCGCAACCTTCACGTGGCGTTCCGCCGGCTCGTCGAAGGTTGAAGCCACTACCTCGGCTTTGACGCTTCTCTGCATGTCCGTTACCTCCTCCGGTCGTTCGTCGATAAGGAGCACGATTTCGTACACCTCAGGGTGATTGTCCGCAATGGCATTGGCTATGCTCTTGAGCAACATTGTCTTACCCGTCTTAGGCTGTGCGACGATGAGTCCGCGCTGTCCTTTTCCTATAGGGGCAAAGAGGTCCACAATGCGGCAGGACTGGTCGCTCTGATGGCCATTCCCGAGAAGATTGAACTTTTCGTCCGGGAAGAGTGGAGTAAGGAAATCGAATGGTACACGGTCCCTGATGAATTCCGGGTAACGCCCGTTGATGGTCTTGATTCTGACCAGAGGGAAATATTTGTCGCCTTCCTTAGGAGGCCTGATTTCACCGCAGACCATGTCGCCCGTCTTGAGGGCGTTCATCTTTATCTGCTGAGCCGAAACATATACGTCGTCAGGGGAGTTGAGATAGTTGTAGTCGGATGAGCGGAGGAAACCGTATCCGTCCGGCATAATCTCGAGCACGCCCGTAGCCTCTACCGTTCCCTCAAAAACTATCTTCGGCTGGTGCTGGCGGTTATTGCGTCCATCCTGATTGCGCTGTTTGTTCTGATCGGCGTTCTGACCATTCTGTCCATTCAGGCCGTTCTGTCCATTCTGATCGTTCTGTCCATTTAGGCCGCTCTGTCCGTTATGGTTGCGTGCGCCATTGTCGTTCCGCTGACGTTCCTGACCCTCTCGCATCTTGTTGCCGGGACGTTGACGGTTGCGAAGCTCTTCCACGCTTGGAAGATTTGCCTTGTCGATGTCAGGGCGTTTTTTATGCTGATTTTCTGCATAGCTGCCAGCCTCGCCGTTTCCGGTTCCACCACCAGTCACGCCTTCGGCTCCATTATCAGTCAAGCCTTCTGTACCAGCATCATAGACGGTATCATTTTCAGTTGACGTTTCAGTTACTGTAGCTGTATCTTTCTTGACTCTCCCGGTTCTCGGACGACGCTGCCTCCTGCCACCGGTCTGCTCCTCAGTCTTCTGAGGGACAAGTTCTCCGTCTGACTGAACATCAGCCACCATGCCTTGACCTGCAAGCGGAGCCGGCTTCGCCTCCGCCTGGACACTGTCAGCCTCAGATGTGGCAGCCTGGCCCTCTTTCGCTGCTGCTTCAGCGGCTGCGGCAGCTCTTGCCTGAATATCCTTCTTCGACGGACGGCCACGCTTCTTCTTAGGCGCCTGTTCGGCTACAGCCTGAGACTGCTCAGTGGCAGCAGGCTCAGCCTTGGCGGCCTGACCAGCATTGGCTTTGGCAGCAGGCTCAGCCTTGGCTGCATGACCTGCATTGGCTTTGGCAGCAGCTTCGTTCTTGGCTGTCTGACCCGCATTGGCTTTGGCAGCAGCTTCGTTCTTGTCGGCCTGACCTGCATTGGCTTTGGCAGCTTCAGCCTTGGCAGGCTTTCCAGCCTCTGCCTGTACTTTTCGTGTCCTTTGACGTCGCGGCTTCTCTTCCGGTTCTTTCCTGGCATCTATGAGAGCCTCAGCGTCCATAACGGAATATGCAAGCTTCTCCTGATCCATCTTCTTTGCGCCTTTGATGCCGAGCGAAACTGCAAGTTCCAACAAGGAATCCAGAGGCATCTCCTTCAATTGAAAAATAGTATGCATATGAAATAATGTGATTTCTTTGACGAAAGTCCCGAACGGGACTTGACAAAAGTAGCAATAATAATGTAAACTCCAAAAAAAATCAGTTCCGGGACCCCGCAATTGCGTCTAATTATCCCAGTAGGAGCTGCTCTTTTTGAATCTGAGTATGTCGGCCAGCGCTGCTGCGTTGGCTGCAATCCTGAAACTCCATGACTGCCACTGGCCGGTAGGCACCCATGACACAGCAATGTTGAAACAGTGCAGGTCGTAGGAAGCGGAGAGCTGGGTGGTGGTCAGCTTCAGCGCCATCAGGTCGAATCCGGTGGTGAGATTGATGGACATCTTAGGGGTGAGCTTGACGCTTCCCGAGACTCCGAGCGTCTGTGTATGACGGTGTTTTGTAATGAGTTCGTTGTTTGTATACTGGTATGATCTCGAATAACTGTAGGAGTAGTTGAGATTCAGTGACCAGGCTGCATTTGTGTTCATATAGTACAACCATCCTCCCGGAATGTACTCGCCGGTCACCGGATGGTAGTAGATTCTGTAATAGTCGCTCGCCGCACCCTCGACGCCGCCGGTGCTGCCGACAGATTTTCCGTCACCGGAAATGGAGTAGGAGAGGGATGCGCTGGCGTTTGTCAAACGGAGAAGTCCCTGGCCGCAGGTCACGGCGAAACGATTGTATTTCTTTCCCTTTGCATCAACGGCGTACGGATCGAAGTTCGCATTTGCGCTGATGCTGACCTTGCCGAAAAGTGACGTGGACATGGACACGCCGACATTGTTCATTCTGAGCGAATCCGCGAGGAAGTTGTACCCGGTGTTGAAGTTGAGCTGGTCGATGAGCTTGACCTTCTTGGTGCCTGTGCCGGTGGTATCGCGCAGGTCGCGCACCTTCGCCTCCAAGTTGTTTCCTATCGAAAGGCTCATGGTACCGGATTTTCCCCGTCCAGGGGCTGAGTAGCATTGACCCGCATATATATTATATGTATCGCTCTGCTTCTTGCCGTTCGCGTCGACATATTCCAACGTGCGCCAGCCGTTGAATTTCGTGCCTTTCTCAGGGCTGAACGAGAACGAGAGGGAAGGGGATACCACGTGTCGTATCGCCTGAATCTTGTGGTGTTTTCCGAAATTGAAGAGACCGTAAAGGCGGGTACTCATCGAAATGCTTCCGGAATAGTTGTGCGTGGCGCCGAAGGTTCCGAAGGCCTTGCCCTGGACGGTTTCCAGTTTCTGTGCCGTGACCATCTCGGTCACACCCTCCTCATTGGTATATGCCACCTGTTTCGGAAGTCCGGTCTCCTCGTCAATGACATCCACCAGCTGCTTGGTCGTACTTCGGAAGAACCAGTTCATTCCGTAGCTCAGGCTCGGGGAGAAATTTATGTACTTGAACAGAGTGAAACTCGGAAGACCTATCTGGAAATTGTGGGTCATACCGTTCTGGAACCTGTCGTAGAAATTCCTGTCTTTGAGATTGAACTCGCTCGCCTTGAAATTGATCTTGTTCTGGAGCGTCGTGCTGTAACCGAGAGAGAACTTTTCATAGAACTTCTCCTTTCCCACCCGGTTCTTCTTCTTGAAAGGATAGAACCTCGTTACCGAGAAGGTTACGTTAGGAAGGGTGAATGCGTATGAACTGTCCCTCGAGTTCTGGCTGTGAAGGGCGTTGACGGAGAGATTGAACTTTCCGTTCCAGTTCTTGGCGTAGGAGATGGACGATGAAATCTGGTTCTGGAGCGCTTCCTCGACCCCGTGTGAATTGTATTTGTTGTTGGAAGGGCTGGAAAAATTGACCGAAGCGGTGAAACTGGTTCCAGGTCTGGCCTTGGGGTCCTGTGAGTGATTCCACCTGAGTCCGAAGTTCTTTGTCTGGAAGAAATCGGAACTGCCTCGCTCACCGGTCTGGTCGTTGGAATATGTAATGGAGAAACCTCCGTTGCATTTGTAATTGACCTTGTACCTTGAATTGACGTCCACCGCCCATGAACCCAGGGTATAGATGTCTCCCGTTATGGAAATATCGAAGTAATTGCCTATCACAAAGTACATTCCCGCATCCCTGAGATAGAATCCGCGGGAAGTCTCCTCACCGAAGGTCGGCATAAGGAAACCGGTTGCCCTGTCAGGACGTTTCGGAAGAAAGCCGAAAGGCAGTCCTATTGGAAGCGGCACATCCTCAATCACAGGATACGCCGGGCCGAAGACCGTCTTCTGGGATGGTTCCGTGATGACCTTTGCCGCCGTGAGATTCAGGTAATAGTGGGGATGTTCGCAGTCGCAGACGGTATACCTTCCCTTGGTCATGTTTATGGAACGGTCCGGCATCATCTTGATGTTCTGTCCGTGGAGTATGCCTTCCTGCTCCTGAGTCGTCATATCCTTGATGTTGGCCTTGCGCGTGTTGAAATTGTAATGGACTTCGCGCATCGTATAGGTCTTGTCGCCCTGGCTCATCGTCGGCTCGCCCTTCATCTCGCCGGTCAACGGATCCTTCGTTCCCCGTGCATATACAGTCGATGTTGAGAGGTCATATTCCATATAGTCGGCAGTCAGTTTCATGTTCCCGTAGGTAACGGTCACATCCCCATAATAGTAGATCATCCTTTTCCCGTTGGAGAAATCCTCGATTATGGAATCCTTGGCTTCCGTGAATGCCGGGCGTTCGAGAGAACTCTTGTGGAGAAGACTGATGGAATCCGCTCGGGCGAGAGAGTCGGCCAGATGTTTGGTCCTGAGGGAATCGAGCTTGGCCAGCCTTGCCGAATCACTGAGATTGCTCAGAGATGTATCTTCCTGAACAGCAACGGTTCTCCGCTCCCTACGCAAACGACGCCCGGCTCTGTCCTGAGCAGAGAGTGCTGTCGTGGCGAGTATGAGGACCATCAGAATGGCCGTCAGTCTGGCTCTACTGTGCAACATCAATAAGGTATAAACGCAATTTTTTCGTAAATTTGCAAAAGGCAAAAGTACGACTAATTTCTCTCTTTGCAAAATGAACGCACACGCACGCATACGTACCATAGCGATTACGGCGCTTCTGTTCCTGCTTCCTCTCCCTCTCCTTTCTCAGGCGAAACAGGAGCTCAAGCTCAAGACCGTCGTGCTTGATGCCGGTCACGGAGGCAACGATTCGGGCGCTGTAAGCCGGGACGGCAAGACCAAGGAGAAAGACCTTACCCTTGCCATATCCAAGCGCGTAGGTGCCCTGATCAAGGAAGCTTATCCTGACGTGAAGATTGTCTATACCAGGCCCGACGACAAGTTCGTGACCCTTCAGGACAGGGCTGACATCGCAAACAGAAATCAGGCCAACCTTTTCATATCAATACACATTAACTCCTTCACGAGCAAAGTTCCTGACGGTTTTTCCACCCATATACTTGGCGAATCCAGCAAGAAGAACACTGATCTTTTCGCATACAATATGAATGTATGCCGCAGGGAGAACTCAGTGATTCTGCTCGAGGATGACTACAGCACCCGCTATCAGGGTTTCAATCCCGAGGACCCTGAATCGTTCATATTCTTCCATCTGATGCAGAATGCCTTCTACGAGCAGAGCCTTCTCTTCGCGGCCGATGTCCAGTCGGAGATGCGCAAGGGGAGCGGACTTGCAAGCGACCGCGGCATTCACCAGGATCCCTTCTATGTACTCTGGAGAACCACAATGCCTTCCGTCCTGATAGAGAACGGGTTCATATCAAATGCCAATGACCTCGCCGTCCTCCGTACGGACAAGGGAATAGAGGATATTTCCGTGTCCATATTCAAAGCATTTGCGAAGTTCAAGGCCCGTTACGACGGAAGCACCGACTTTACCCCCGCGCCCGCCGAAATCCCATCGCAGGCTCAGACGGAGAAGCCGGAACCGAACGTCGTGAAGCCGACGACGCCGCAGACGGAGAAGCCGGAACCGGACGTCGTGAAGCCGACGACGCCGCAGACTGAGAAGCCGGAACCGGAAGGAGATGTAAAGGGAACAAGGTACGGAATCCAGGTCGTGGTGAGCTCGAGGGTACTCCAGGACGATGACCCTTTCTTCAGAGGCTCGCCAGTTACACGCTATCCGGCCGGCATGCTGAACAAGTATGTGATTTATGAACAGCCCGAAGAGGCTGAAGTCAGAAAAATCTGGACGGAAGTAAAGAAAAATTTTCCTGATTCATTCATAGTGAAAATTGAGGGAAACAAGATAATATCTGCAATAAGGAAATAGGATTTATATGCGCTGCAGATAACTGTAAATGCGAAAAAACCTAATTTCTCCAAATTATAGAAAATCTAAATTATAAAAGCCCTTATTCTCAGCGCATTCACAAAATTTTACTTTTGTAAAAGCCTGGAATACAATAATTTATATTTTAAATAAATGGGAAATTAGTTGGTTTTGATGGCTATTATATTTTTCTAAATATGCAATAGCAATTGAAATATTTTATTACATTTTTTTCCTCACTTTTGTATTCCCTTTTTCGAGGGGTATTGGTCAAAGCAAATTCTAATGGTACAGGGAAGACACATAGAAGTCTGGAACAGATGTCTCAACGTGATTGAGAACATAGTGGAGCCGGACCAGTTCGCTACCTGGTTCAAGCCTCTCAAGGCTCTGAGCCTGGTGGAGAACAAGCTTACCCTTGAAGTGCCCACCGAATTTTTCCGCGAATACCTCGAGACCTATTTCCTCGATGTCCTCACCAAGGTCCTCAAGAGAGAAATAGGCACCGGTGTCCAGCTCTTCTACAGGGTACGCCCCGTTCAGCATTGCGCAGCCATGGAATTTCCGGCTGCCGACGGGTATGAACCTACGAACAAGACCATCAGCGTACCGACATATTCACCTTCGGCCAATCCCGGTCCTTTTGTCTATCCGGGTGTCACAAGGGTGAAGATAAACCCTCAGCTGAACAGGAAATACTGTTTCAAGAACCTTGTGGAAGGTGAGTGCAACAAAATGGCTGTAAATGCTGCGAGGAACATTTCGGACGCTCCGGGCAAGACCGCTTTCAACCCTCTCTTCCTCTTCGGAGGTCCGGGACTCGGCAAGACTCACATAGCCCAGTCGATAGGAATCGCCATAAAGGACAAATTCCCTGAACTCGTTGTCCTGTATGTACCTGCGAACAGGTTCAAGACCCAGTTTATGGACGCGGTCAATGTCAAGAACAAGTTCACGGATTTCCTTGCCTTCTATCAGAAGATGGATGTTCTCATTGTGGACGATATCCAGGAACTGTCGACTCCGGGTACCCAGAATGCGTTCTTCCACATCTTCAACTATCTTCACCAGAGTGGCAAGCAGTTGATTTTTACTTCAGATCGCGCTCCTGTTGATCTTCAGAACTTCGAGGAGAGACTGCTTTCCAGACTCAAGTGGGGGCTTTCCGTGGAACTTCAGGCACCTGATTTCGCCACAAGGCTGGCAATGCTGCGTTCGCGCTGCGAGCGTGAGGGTGTCATCCTTGACGACGACGTGCTCATATATCTTGCAACGAGGATAAAGAGCAGTTTCCGTGAACTTGAGGGTGCGCTCATTTCCCTGATTGCGGCTGCTACTCTTGCGCACAAGGAAATCAGCGTCGAACTGGCAGAGCAGATTACCGGCAAGATAGTGTCGGAACCGAAGAATGACCTTACCATCGACAAGGTCCAGCGCGTCGTATGCGAATACTTCAATATCACCAGGGAAATGATGATCTCGAAGTCCCGCAAACGTCAGATAGTCCAGGCGCGTCAGATTGCGATGTATATGTCCCGCAATCTCATAAACTGCTCCCTCGCCACCATCGGAGCCGAGAACGGCGGCAAAGACCACGCGACCGTGCTCCACGCCTGCACTACAGTTCAGGACCTTATGGCAACCGACCGCGTTTTCAAGCAGTATGTCGTCGACATACAGAAGATGCTCACCGCTGCTACCCGCTGATTTCAGCCCTCATCCTTCTTCACAGTCCCCGCATTCTCATCGCACTGTCCACGCAGGGTGCTGATTCACAGTCCATGCAGGGTACTGATTCACAGTCCCCGCATGGCATTGATAGTGGACTCGGGATCGGAGCTTCTGAATACAGAGCTTCCGGCTACGAGTATCTCGGCACCAGCTTCGATAAGCAGGGGAGCGTTCTGAGGATTGATTCCTCCGTCCACCTCAATAGGGCAGCGCAGTCCTCTCCTGTCGATTTCCTCTCTTAGAGTGCGAACCCGGACGATTGTCTCTTCGATGAACTTCTGGCCGCCGAATCCGGCGAATACGGACATCAGCAGTATGAAGTCGCAGTTCTCGAGATATGGGAAGAGCGACTCCACCGGCTTGTCGGGATTTATGACCAGGCCAGCCTTTGCACCGTTGTTGCGTACAAGTCCGAGTATGGGCTCGGGATCATGGCAGGCTTCCAGATGAAAAGATATCATAGATGCACCGACAGCTGCGAAGCGCTCGATGTAAACCTCCGGATGACGTATCATAAGATGAACGTCCATAGGCTTTTGCGCTACTTTTGCTATTGCCTCCACTACAGGGAAACCGAATGAGATGTTGGGAACGAACATACCGTCCATGATGTCGAGATGGAATATGTCCGCATATTTGTTTACTGTTTCTACGCTTTCGCTCAGATGGAGAAAATCCGCAGCGAGCATCGATGGCGCAATCTGTATCATTGTCGTGAGTGTCTTTAAGCTTATTTGAAATTGACCACAAGATCGGTGAGCAGGGCGGTGAATTTGTCAAGGGATGCCAGCTCCAGCCTTTCGCCCGGAGCGTGGACGCCGCGAAGAGTAGGTCCTATGGAAATCATGTCAAGGTCAGGATAAACCTCGGTGAAGAGACCGCATTCGAGTCCGGCGTGAATTGCAAGGACCTTTGGCTCAGCATTGAAGAGTTTCCTATATGAAGCGACGCACCTGTCCCTTAATGCCGACTTCGAGGCTGGCGCCCAGCCAGGATATTCCGATTCGTGGCTGACCTCGGCTCCGGCGAGGACGAAGCAGGCCTCCACCTTCCTTCCGGCCTCGCGGCGGGAAGCGGTGACGCAACTGCGCTGGCTGGTCCCTATCCTGATTACACCAGGTTCAGTCATCTTCACAGATGCAAGGTTTGTGGAAGTCTCGACGAAGCCCGGTATTTCCTGACTCATCGCGAGAACCCCGTGAGGCGCAGCCGCGAGTGCAGTGACAAGCCTGACGGCGCTCTGCCTGTCGATTATCCTGGTACCTTCCTGGAGAAGGTCGAGAGATGTGTCTATCCTTATGCCTGTTTCTATCGCGCCGTATTCCTCAAGTACGTTATCGCGGAAAAGGTCAATGAGTTCGAGAGCGTCGTCAACCCTGTCCTCTGCGATGGCAAGTTCTGCAAATGCTTCACGTGCAATGGCATTGCGCTTGTTGCCTCCATCGATTCTCACGATGCCGTAATTCGTAGGCAGGAGGTCGTAGAGTATGTTCCCCAGAAGTTGTACAGCATTCGCCCTACCCTTGTTGATGTCATCGCCGCTGTGACCACCCATGCACCCGCTGATACGGAGTTTGAGAATAACGTTCCCCGCCTTGGCGTTCTTTTCGGAATAGCTGAAACGGGCAGTGGTGTCGAGTCCGCCAGCGCAACCTACGAAAATCTGTCCCTCATCCTCGGAATCGAGGTTTATCAGGGTCTTTCCGGTAAAGAACCCCGGTTTGAGAGCCATAGCTCCATCAAGTCCTGTCTCCTCCGATACGGTGAAAAGGGCTTCCAGACGACCGGTGCTGTCATTGCCCGAAAGGAGTTCGAGTGCGCAGGCCATACCTATGCCGCAGTCCGCTCCGAGAGTGGTTTCGTGCGAAACCATCCATCCATCCTCTATCACGTACGGAATAGGGTCTTTTGCGAAATCGTGGTCGATACCGGCGTTCTTCTCGCAGACCATGTCGCTGTGGCTCTGGAGCACGATAGTCGGGACATCTTCCTTCCCGGCGGACGCTTCGCGTATGATAAGTACGTTGCCGACTTCGTCCTTTTTGGATTCGAGTCCATGTTTCCGTGCGAATTCGAGCAGCCAGGCGATTATCAGCTCCTCATGTCCCGATTCCCTCGGAACCGTAGTGATTTCCTTGAATATCTCAAGTACCCTTTCCGTGTTCATATTTCCGTGTATTCTATATTATTCCGTCAATCATCATGCTTCGTCCTGCGTTGTCGGGCGGCCAGTATATAGCCGACCGGCAAATTCGCGTTCCAAGGCCGACAAAGATACTGATAAATCCAGTCTCGAACTCAGTATTTCCATCAATTTTTCAAGTTCCTCTTCAGGCTTATATGGCAAACCGTCCCTGTCTCCGGCTGTTTCGAGAAGCAGGGAAGTAGGGTTGGGCAGTTCTTCCGGAAAGGCTGTCTCGTTAAGGTCCAGTCCTATGCCTATGATGCTGTCAGTAAGTTTCCTTCCCCTTATATGGTGCTGAATGAGCATTCCGCATATCTTTCTGTCTCCCACGTAGATGTCATTAGGCAACTTGATCTTCGCTTCAACGCCGTAGGATGCCAGATAATCCACTATTGCGAGGGCTGTTGCCCAACTTGCCCGGGACTGTTCCCCGGCATCAGGCCCTTCATCCCCGAAGCGTTCCACCACAGTGAAAGTGAGGTTCATGCCCGCAGCGGAATGCCACTTGCGGTCCCCCTGACCGCGACCGGCATACTGCCACCGGGCTGCAATCACTGACAAAATGTCCAAATCCGTCTCCGAGCCGCTTCTGAGCCATCTTTCGGCTTCCAGATTGGTCGAATCGATGCTGTCATGCCAGTGAATCTGCCAGTACTTTTTCATTGGAGTGAAAATTGCAAAAAGATTCCTAACTTTGTGTTTTGCAAATTTATCAAAAATAGCTTTGAAAGAGAATATCATCAAGGTCATTGCCGACGCAATGCTGGAAAAGAAAGGTCAGGATGTGGTTTCCCTGGACCTCAGGAATATCGGAACAGCAATATCCGACCATTTCATAGTCTGCAGCGCAGACAGTACCACGAACGTGCTATCGATAGCCGACAATGTTGAATTCAGGGTCGGTGAACTCCTGGGCCGCAAGACGGTCAGGACACAGGGCCGGGAGAATGCGTTCTGGATAATCCTGGACTATGCGGATGTGGTCGTACATGTTTTCCTTACCCCTTATCGAGCCTTCTACAGGCTCGAGGACCTATGGGCAGATGCCGACAGGACCGAATTCAGTGATGTTCAGTAACCCAGTCAATTAAGTAATGGCACCCAAAAAGAATAACGGCAAGAACGGGAAGATAAGGAAGATTGGCTTCAATCTCAGTTGGTTATATATATTGTTGACAGGTATCATCTTCTACCTGATGTTCGGCGGTTCGAATTCCGCTAATCCCCAAAAAATCGAATGGGACGAGGTCAAGGAGATGTTCGCTGCCGGCGATATAAAGAAGATCAATTTCATACGCAACGACTTCAAGGGCGAGATTACCATAAAGCCTGAGTGTCTCGAGAAATATGCTTCCAGGTTCGGCGGTTCTGTACCGAAGAAGTCCCCGCATTTCAATTTCCTCGTTTCGGGAAGTTTCAATGCGGAGGAAATGTTCGGAGAACTCAATGCTGCCCTTCCGGAAGGGGAGAAGGTGAAGATAGAGATAACCAACAACGACCGTTCTCTGAGCAAAGTTCTCGACTGGATAATCTTCCCTCTCATGCTCATACTGATGTATGTGTTCATGTTCAGGAGCATCGGCAGGAATGCGGGCAACGGCGGAGGAAACATCTTTTCTGTGGGCAAGTCCACCGGCAAGGTCGTCGAGAAGCCGCAGAACCCTGTTACATTCAAGGACGTGGCCGGATTGTACGGAGCAAAGGAGGAAGTTGTCGAGATTGTGGATTTCCTCAAGAATCCCAAGAAATACACTGTACTTGGAGGCAAGATTCCAAAGGGCGCTCTTCTGGTAGGCCCTCCGGGCACGGGCAAGACTATGCTCGCCAAGGCTGTTGCCGGTGAGGCGAATGTGCCTTTCTTCAGCATTTCGGGTTCCGATTTCGTGGAAATGTTCGTTGGCGTCGGAGCCTCACGCGTCCGCGACCTCTTCCGTCAGGCCAAGGAGAAAGCTCCGTGCATCGTGTTCATAGATGAGATAGACGCAGTCGGCAGGGCACGTGGAAAGAATGCAGGCTTCTCTTCAAATGACGAGAGGGAGAATACTTTGAACCAGCTTCTTACAGAGATGGATGGATTTGATTCCAACAGTGGAGTCATCATACTTGCTGCCACCAATCGCGCCGACATACTTGACAAGGCCCTGATGAGGGCAGGACGTTTCGACAGACAGATTCATGTCGATCTCCCTGACCTTAATGAGAGAAAGGAGATTTTCGAGGTCCATACCCGCAAGCTCAAACTGGCTGAAGGCTTCGATATGGAAACCATAGCCAAGAACACTCCAGGCTTCAGCGGCGCCGACATAGCCAATGTCTGCAACGAAGCTGCTCTTACGGCGGCAAGAAGGAACAAGCCTGCCATAGAACAGCAGGATTTCCTCGATGCCGTTGACAGGATAATTGGAGGAATCGAGAGAAAGAAGACCATAATGTCCAAGGAGGAGAAGGAACTTACTGCATATCACGAGGCTGGTCATGCCGTTACCGGCTGGCTTCTGCCTTATGCCAGTCCGGTTATGAAAGTTAGCATAGTTCCTCGCGGACAGGCTCTCGGCCTCACATGGAGCCTTCCTGACGAAAGGGTGATTCAGGACAGGAATCAGCTTATGGATGAGCTCTGCGTCCTTATGGGAGGCCGCGTGGCTGAGGAAATGGTGAGGGGAGTGCCTTGCTCAGGTGCCCTGAACGATCTGGAGCGTCTTACCCGTATGGCTTATGCAATGGTCAGCTACTATGGAATGAGTGACAAACTTGGAAATATGAGTTTCTATGACAGTACGGGTTCACGTGGCTTCGACCTTTCAAAGCCGTACAGCGAGAAGACTGCGGAAGTCATAGACTCGGAAGTGAGAAAACTCATAGATGAAATCCACGACCGTACACTCGCCATACTTTCGGAGCACAAGTCAGAGTTCGAGGAAGTTGCCAAGGAACTTATTGAAAGGGAGATGATTATGGCTTCTGACCTCGAGCGCATTCTCGGCCCGAAGGCCGGTGTCCACGGACAGGAACGCCTTGCCGCCGGCTCGGAAACGGATGCTGAAACCAAGCAGGAGACTGAGGTCGAGGCTGAGTAAAACACCCTATTATGAAAGAACTGATTACAAGAAGTCTGGCAGGACTGGCCTACCTTGCATTGATGGTAGGCTGCCTGCTTTTCTGCAAATATTCCTTCCTTTTACTGATGCTTCTGGTGGTCACCATGATGGTGATTGAATTCAACAGGATGAATATGGGAAATCTCTTTCCTGCTGCCCAGGTCCTGTCCATACTGGCATCAGTTACAGTTTTCACCCTTGTATTCTGTCATCTTGCGTTCGGAATGTCCGGCCGCTTCATTCTCCTGAGCATTGTTCCTGTCATCGGCATTTCTGTAAGCCTTCTTTTCGAAAAAGACAGATCCCATCTTCCGGATGCTCTGAGCGCCCTGGCTTCGTTTGCCTACCTAGCAGTTCCGATGGCACTGTTCAACTTCCTGGTATTCAAGGACGGAGAATATGACGGTATACTGCTGCTGTGCCTCTTCATCCTTGTCTGGATGTCTGATGTGGGAGCATACTGTTTCGGCTGTGCGCTCGGACAGAAATACGGTCCGAGATTGTGTCCGTCCATTTCTCCGAAGAAGTCATGGGTTGGTGCCATAGGAGGAGCCGCGGTTGCAATCGGTACCGGAGCCCTTATGGGCTGGATAGGCTGGCTCCCTTTCGGAATCTGGCACTGCATGGGACTCGCCCTTGTGATTGACGTGACAGGCATATTCGGTGACATGATAGAGTCAATATGGAAGAGGCATGCCGGTATCAAGGACTCTGGAAAGATAATCCCCGGCCATGGAGGCATGCTGGACAGGTTTGACAGCGCAGTGGCAGCCATTCCTGCTGCACTTTGCTATCTCGTCATTTTCGGTCTGCTTTAGTAATCTTCAGGTTCGATGAACCCGAATTTTTCTATCTTTGCAAGACTATACAAACGCATCGACAATGAAGAAACTGAAGGTACATGATGACGGAAGAGGGACGATTGCAGCCATCTGGGGCATCTGTCTGCTTCTGATATTCCTTTTCATAATTTTCATACATCCGTCTTTCATATGGATTCCACTTGTGGCCCTTATGTGTTTCGTGATGTGTTTCATCGTGTTTTTCTTCCGCGTTCCTGTAAGGGGCAATATCTCCAAGCCGAACGCAGTCACAAGCGTAGCTGACGGAAAGGTTGTCATCATCGAGAAGGTTTACGAGCCGGAATATCTCAAGACGGAATGCATACAGGTTTCCGTCTATATGAGTTTCTTCAACGTACACGTCAACTACTGGCCTATAGACGGGGTGAACACCTATTACAAGTACCATCCCGGCAGATACCTGCTCGCCTGGATGCCCAAGGCCTCGGAACTTAATGAGCATGCTTCCCTTGCAGTCAGGAACGAGTGCGGCGAGGTCTTCTTCAAGCAGATGGCAGGCACCTTTGCCCGAAGGATAGTGACTTATGACTGTGTAGGGGAGAACGTAGAGAAGGCAACCCAGTGCGGGATAATCAAGTTCGGTTCCCGAATCGATATGTATTTGCCTCTTACAGCCGACATCCAGGTGGAGATTGGCGATGAGGTCAGGGCCTGTGAATCTGTAATAGCAAAACTCTAGTAATCTGAAGATTGCAAAGCTAAACTTTCTTAGCTTACTTTGGTAAGCTCAGCTTTCCTTTTCTATAAGCTCGAGAAGACGGTCGATGGCCTCGGCCTGGGGCACGTGTCTCAGCACAGGGGTCTTGCCCTTATAAATGGACACTTTTCCGTTGCCCTCGCCGACATAACCCCAGTCAGCGTCCGCCATTTCGCCGGGACCGTTGACTATGCACCCCATAACTGCGATGACCATACCCTTGAGATGGGCAGTACGGCGCTTGACCTCGTTGAAACATTCTTCCAGATTGTACATCGTCCTTCCGCAGCCCGGGCATGCGACATATTCAGGACGGTAGAATCGGCGTCTGCAGGCCTGGAGCAGCTCGTCCTCGAGGTAGGCGGCGAAATCAGGGTCGTCCCATCCCAGTATCTTTACCTCATCTATATCCCTGTCCATCAATCTTTTTCCCCAATCGCAAGCGACATCGAGCATCAGTCTGTCCCGGTCAGGGGCGGAGTAGGTCGCATAGGCGGTGCGTCCTTCAATTCGGACATTGCTAAGAGTCGAATAGAGTTTGTGGCCGTAGCGCTCAGAAAGATAGCGGGCGACAGGTATCTCATTGACCGGATCCTCGGTGAGGGAAACGCGCACCGTATTTCCTATGCCCTCGGAAAGAAGGGCGGAAATGCCGACGCAGGACTTGATTCTGCCTGAATCTCCGTTTCCGGCTTCGGTAACGCCCAGGTGAAGTGGGTAGTCCATCCCCTCCGACTCCATTGCATAGGCGAGCAGCCTGTATGCCTCCACCATAACTATAGTGTTACTTGCCTTGAGCGATACAACTATATTGTCAAAGTTTTCAGCCTTGCACATTCGCAGCCACTCCATTGCCGCCTCCTTCATCGCCAGAGGGGTGTTTCCGTACAGCGAGGTGATTCTTTCGCCGAGTGAGCCGTGGTTGAGACCTATCCTTATCGCGGTACCGTGTTCCCGGCACACTTCGACCAGCCTTGAGAACTGCTCTCGCGCCTTGTCGTGGTCCTTGTGGAAATTTCCCGGATTGATTCTGACCTTTTCCACGACTGCGGCAGCAGCGATGGCCACTTCCGACGAGAAATGAACGTCCGCAACAAGGGGAACATCGATACCCGCTTCATTCAGAAGGCGACGGATTTCCGCGAGATCTCCCACTTCCTTGAGTCCGGGGACGGTCAGGCGTATCATCTGAGCACCTGCCTCTGCGAGGCGGACGCACTGTCTGAAGGAGGATTCGATGTCGGAGGTGTGGGTGTTGCACATTGTCTGCACCACAATTGGATTGTCACCTCCGATGAGGAGATTCTTACCAACCCGTACTGCTCTGCTTGTCATTGTCGGAAGGATTAGGATTAGGATTGAACACAGCCTGTTTTGCCTCAGCCTTGATCTGCCGGGTAGTCTTTCCCACTCTCTTGGTCAGCTGGAAGTGCAGACCAGCGGAAATCACTATGTTGAACGGATATGCGTAACGGTAGTAGTATGGACTAGCATAGTCAGGGCTGAACAGGGCATTGAACGAATGCTTGTAGGTCGCCTGAAGGTGGAACTCCACGGGGTCGAACACGAATCCGAAACCAACCCCGCCCTTGAGTCCGTAGTCGAAGCGCTTTTCGTACTCGTTGAATCCCCGGCCTATGATTTCCCCGTCACGGTATCTGGTGATGTCCAGGCGGTAACCGACATAATAACCCAGATTGACTATGAGTTTCATCTTCCAGAAGTCTATGTGGCAGTGGGCGAGTGCGCTCAGGTCCACGGTATGGAAGGTCGCTCCGTCCGCATTGAACTGAGTGTATGAGGGCTCTCCCGTCTCCTTGTCCTTCTTGAAACCGTATCCTTCAGTTTCATAGAAGGCTCCGACCTGGAGACCGAAATACGGCATATATTGGAACATCTTTCCGTAGCGGGTATACATAACGCCGAAGTTGACGGGGGAGATGCGCATCTTCATGCTCCTGGATGGATTGAACATCGCGGAACTAAGTCCTGCGCCGTATTGGACTCCCAGCATTGAATAGTCGTTGATGACAACTTTTTTCTTTATCTCCAGCGTATCGAGGAAAAGGTCGTCGAAAACCAGGGTATCGGTGGCGTTGCGTATATCTTTCCTGCTCCTCCTGTCCTTTCTGCTCTTGTCGCGCAGAACCGGCTCATCTTCTGCAGGAGCCGCATGGATGCTGTCCGCACGGTCGATAATGTTGAAGTCCAGGTCGATCATCGTGGTGTCGACCTGCTGGGCCCTTGCCAGGGACGGAATCAGCAGCGCTGCTGCCGCAAGGAGTATCAGTGCGTGCTTTCTCATTTGATCTTCAATTCAGTGGCGGCTGTCTCATCGATGACCCCGGCTGTCCCGTCCCCTTCGCCTTGAGATACGGGAACTTCGGTACCGTCAGCTACGGGAACTTCGGTACTGTCGGCAACAGGTACTCCGGAGAAGAGGGCAGAGATGTCGATATTCTGCTCGAGTTCTGTCATTTCCATGATCTCTATGTCTTCCTTGCCGTCAGCGAGCCTATAGAACAACACCTTCTCAGGCTGACGGTGTTCCAGCAGGTTGCCGGTATCGACAACTCCGTTTCTGTTCCTGTCCTCGGTGAAACGTATGCAGTATTTCCCAGCCTTGAGGTAAGGGAAGACAAGGGAGCAGTCCTTGTCCACTATGTATGACCTCAAGACATTGTCTTTCTTTTCAGTGAGAAGATCGACTATGTACCTGTTGTCCACAGCTGTGAGCGTCGTGATCAATGTACTGAGTTTGTCATCGCTCGGCAGACTGACTTTGACCTCGGTGCTGTCGTTATAGAATCCGTTGATATCCTTGAATTTGCGATGAGGAATCTTTAGGAAATATTCATATCCTGGCAAAAGTTTCCCAACAGGCCATACGGTATATTTCCTGAGATTCAGCGAGTCTCTCTCGACTCTGTACTTGCCTATGCTTTCCTGCTGCTTAGGATTGAGATACCGGAAGGTCAGGGAGTCGAATCCGTCCTGGACTATAGGATACTTGAACTCTATCTGGAAACCGTACTGCTCTATCTTGTCTGCCTCGGCGCTGACGGTGAACACGCAGGTGGTATCCTCCTTCTTTATGTCCTTTCTGCTGCTCTTTGCAGCTGAGCTTCCTTTTGGTTTAGGCAGTTTGATCAGTTCAACCTCTTTCTTGAGCTGTCCCGTCGTGTCAGTCTTCATATACTTGACATTCAGATAGAGGGTATCCGGCTGGCGGCGCGGATCGTTGACCCAGAGTTCCAGGCTGTCCTGCATGATGTTGAACTGTTTCAGTAGCCTTTCCGGCTTGACGCCTCTGATCCAGACGGAATCGACCTGGGCATAAGGGGCCATGAAGGTAATGTAGGCGGTTCTTTCTCCCACCCTTTCCTTATTGACTATGAACTGTTTGCTCGGTTTTTCGCGGAATATCTTGAGTTCATGCTCGCTCTTGCGGGCCTTGCAGGCGAGCGTGTCCTTCATATCATATTTCAGCACCTCGGGCAGACTGTCGTTGACCACCGTAATCGGCACCACTGTCGAATCGAGGAATGCGACCTTCTCGTTGTCCGGGTCATAGATGTTGTTGTTGTTCTCATCTACGAGCGCATACATGCGGTAAACGGTGTCCTGTATGTTCCTTAGGCAGAAGAAACCCCATTCGTCCGTCTTCACTGCCGCATCCGGCCTGTGCAGGAAAATCGCGCTGTCAGCGTGGTCCTTGTAGAGCATCACCGTCGCGCCCTTGATCGGCTTGAGGGTATTGCAGTCCTGAACCGTTCCCGTCACCATCATCGAGTCGATCTCAGATCCGGTCGAGAAGACGAAGGTATAGCCCGGGAACATATTGCCTTCGTTGTTGTCTGCAATGGCGTTGGTAAGGTCGAGGGTGTAGGTCTTGTTGCTGTCGAGGTCGTTCTCGAAATAGACCACTATGCTCTTGTCCTTTATCCTGTACTTCGGTTTCTTTTCAAGAGGAGGGGAGAGGAATATGCTGTTCGGGTCCTTTACGACCACGTATTCGTTGAAGGTAAATACGATTTTGGTCTTGTGGACAGGAACGTTGACAGAACCCGGGAGCGGGGAAATCTTCTTTATGACCGGAGGTATAGTATCCTTCGGACCGCCGGTAGGCGGCGTGGTAGTGTTGGCGCAGGAGTGCGAAAACATCACCGAACCCAGCACAAGCAGGATCGGAATCGCAGGAAGCAGATTCGTTAGTTTCTTGTTCATTCGAGTCAGATGTTAAAGGTCCTTGCGGACAACCTTGTTGAGTCCCTGTATGCGGCTGAGCCTCTTGATGAGCTTGTCGAGCTCGTCAGTATCGTGAACGGAGAGGATTATGTGCCCTTCAAAAACTCCTTCGTCAGCCTTCAGGGTAAATTCGCGGGTATTCATGCTGAGCACAAGCGAGACATATCGGGAAATCTCGTTGACTATGCCTATCCTGTCGATTCCTCCAAGCTCAAGCCTTACGTCGAAGGCGTTATCCTTGGTGAGAGACCATTCCGGAATGACTATCTTGTCACCGAACTTGGCGGCAAGGCTGTTGGCCTCGGGACAGGTTTTCTTATGTATGAACACCTTGTCCTCGCTGATGATTCCGACCACGCTGTCTCCTGGAATAGGGTGACAGGTACGGCAGAACTCGCAGCGTCCAATGGTTTCCGCGTTTATAAGGAAGTGGGCCTTCTTGTCAGCTTTCTTCAGAAGTCCGAGCAGGTTCCAGGTCGATTTCTGGTTATCCGTAGGCTTTGGCCTGAAATCCTGATTGAGGCTTTCCACCGATGCGTCCTTGTCTCTGAAATAGTTGGATACGACCGAACGCGCCTTGTTGGTGATAAGGAAATTGAGCCATTCCCTCTTCGGGATACCGTCGCCGGCGGTGATGATTTCCACCTGATCTCCGGTGTGGAGCACGTGGGAGAGGGAAACCAGCCTCATATTGACCTTGGCGGCTATTGCCTGGTTGCCGATGTGCGTATGTATCAGATAGGCGAAGTCAAGTGCGGTGGCACCCTTCTGTATCCTTTTCTGATCGCCCTTTGGGGTAAACACGAAGATGTCTGTAGTGGTAAGGTCGTTGTGGATGAGGTCAAGCAGCTCCAGCGATGTAACGTCAGGATTGACGAGTATGGACTTTATCTTGTTGATCCACAGCTCCATCTCGTTCTCCGTACCGTCCTGGGTCATCCCGTTCTTCTTGTATGCCCAGTGTGCGGCTATGCCCTTTTCTGCAATCGCGTCCATCCTTTCGGAGCGTATCTGTATCTCCACCCAGGTTCCGGTATTGCTCATCACCGTACAGTGCAGGGCCTCGTATCCATTGTTCTTCGGAGATTCCACCCAGTCGCGAACACGGTCAGCCTTGTATTTGTAGATGCTGGTTATCAGGGAGAAAATATGGTAACACTGGGCCCTCTCATCTTCAACACGACCAGCGCCCTCGCAGGATTTCTCAGGATCGAACACTATTCTGACTGCATAGAGGTCGTATATCTGGTCATAGGTGACGCCCTTGGTCTGAATCTTGTGCCAGATGGAGTAAGGTTTCTTCACCCTTTCCGATATTCTGAAACTGAAACCGGCCTTTTCCAGGGACTCACGGATAGGGATGATGAAGTCGTTGAGTTCCCTCTCCTTCAGACTGTAGTCGGCATTTATTCTCTCGGAAATCTCCTTGAACGCCTCCGGTTCCTTGTATTTAAGCCATATATCCTCCATTTCCGACTTGATGGAATAGAGGCCGAGCCTGTGGGCGAGAGGTATGAATATGAACATAGTCTCGCTGAGTATCTTGTCCCTCTTGTACTCGGGCATGAACTCTATGGTCCTGCAGTTGTGGAGGCGGTCGGCGAGCTTGATGAGCACAACCCTGACATCATCATTGAGGGTGAGGAGTATGCGCTTGAAATTCTCCGCCTGCATGCTCTGGGTCTTCGCCTGGTCCTCCTTGTCGAGGACTGTCTTGATCTTGGTGAGCCCGTCGACCAGGGATGCGATCTTGTCGCCGAAAAGGTTGCGTACGTCCTCCACCGTATAGTCGGTATCCTCCACGACATCGTGCAGGAGGGCTGCTGCTATGGACTTGTAACCCAAACCTATGCCGCTTACGACGATTTTCGCCACGGCTATGGGATGGAGCATATACGGTTCGCCGGAACGCCTTCGGACTCCGTTATGCGCTGCATTCGCGAAATCGAACGCCTTCTGAACGACGTCAAGCTCCTTCTGGTTTGCACATCGTTTCTGCGCGGCCTCCCTGAGGTCGGCGTAGGCGTCGGCAATCATCTGCCTGTCCTGGTCTGAGAATTCTGATACGCTCATCTTATTCGTCGAGGTTATAGCTGTCTGCATTGTGGAATGCCCTGCAGAGCATACATCCATACATAATTATCTGCCAGCTGAAATTGAGCCAAATCATGAAGAGAGGTACTGCGGCAAGTACTCCGTACACCGCGTTGAACCGGCTCACGAAAATCTGGGTCTCGAGGTAGAGATACTGGAAACAGCTGAACACGATTCCGGTGAAGAGGGCGCTGCGTAGCGCATAGCGGTATTCCACCCTTACTGCCGGTATATATTTGAACATTGCTGAAATGACGAAAACCGCTACCGTCGTGAAGAGGAGCCAGGAAACCAAGGTCCTGATGAAGCCCAGACCCTGGAAATCAAGCTCCAGGAAACCGAAGAGATCCGAATAGAGAGCGATCCCGGCTCCGAAGATGAGGACGACGAAAGGTATGAGTATTAGCGTGATAAGGTAGGTGGAGAAACGTTTGTAAATCTTTCTGCCTATCTTCCTCATGCCCCAGATGTTGTTGAACACCCGTTCGGTCTGGAACATCATCCAGAATATGGTCCATAGGAACATCAGCGCCGAAATAATTCCCACGATGCCGGAACTGGCCGTTTCGATGATGAGTTTCGCCTTGCTTTCCAGCATCTCTATGAGGTCGGCATCGAGATGGAAACTGAGGTTCTTGCGCATGAACTCGTTCAGCCATTCCGTCGCTCCGAGACCGTCGGTCACGTAGAATATGAACGCCAGCATCGGGATTACAGCGAGCAGTCCGAAATAGCTGAGAGCAACGCACTGGAATCCCATTCTCTGTTCGGCGAACTCGGTGATGGTGAATCGGCTCAGTTTCATGAACCTGAAAAAGCGTCTCTTCGCGGATGAAACCGTGTCGAGGTCCATTTTCCAGAGGTCACTCGTGAATGCCGGTCTAAGGGACTTGTATGTCTTCCTGAAGTTCATTCCAATAATCATTACCAGTCGAAAAGGGTTCCCTGCACGGGAATTTCCGATATGTTAGTATCCTTGAGCATAGGCTCTTCCGAGTTGAGCTTCTGTTCGGGCAGCATGGCCAGGAAATCCTTCTCGCCTATGATTCTTATTCCCAGTGCCGTCGCCTTCCTGATCTTCTCCGGGCCTGGTTTTTCTCCTGCCACTATGAAAGTTGTCTTGCGGCTTACCGAACTTCCGTTCCTGCCTCCGTTGGCTTCCACGAGATTCTTCATCGCTTCCCTCGGGATGCTGAAATTGCCAGTCACGAGGACTGTCTGTCCCGCGAGTATATCTGAAGCCTTTTCCACATAACCCTCTGTCCGCAGATTCACGCCTGCCTCACGGAGCCTTCTCAGCATTTCGTGGTGCTTCGGGTCTGCGGCCCAGGCAAGGATGCTGTCGGCAATGACCTCTCCGACGTCCCCGACGGCCAGCAACTGCTCGCGCGTGGCTGAGAGTATGCTGTCCATGTCACCGAAATGGCGGGCAATGGATTTCGCGGTCGTTTCTCCTATATGTCTGATTCCCAAGGCGAAGAGAACTCGCTCGAAAGGAACGTTGCAGCTGTCGGCTATGCTTTCCAGGAACCTCTGCGCCGATTTCTCCTTCCATCCGTCGAGGTGGAGAAGCATATTCGCTTCAAGGGAATAGAAATCCGCGACGTCGCGTACATAACCGTGGCTGAAAAGCTGGTCCACAGTAGCGTCTCCGGCAAGGATGTTCATCGCTTTGCGGCTGAGGAAATGGACCAGTTTCGCCTTTATCTGGGTAGGGCAGGTATCCGAATTCGGGCAGAACCACTTCGCTTCGCCCTCATCCCTTACCAGAGCGGCTCCGCAGTCCGGACATACTTTCGGAAAGTCAGGCTTGCGACAGAGTCCGTCGCGGCGGCTGAGTTCGACTCCCGTGATTTTCGGTATGATTTCGCCGCCCTTCTCCACATAGACATAATCGCCGATGCGTATGTCGAGCAGTTCCATCTGGTCGGAATTGTGTAGAGATGCGCGTTTGACCACGGTTCCGCTCAGCTGGGCCGGTTCGAGATTGGCTACTGGCGTGATTGCCCCTGTCCTGCCTACCTGATAGTCGATGCTCAGGACCTTGGTGAGGGCCTGCTCAGCCTTGAACTTGTAAGCCACGGCCCAGCGTGGAGCCTTTGCGGTATATCCCAGAGCCTGCTGGTAGGGGAGTTCGTTGACCTTGATGACTATGCCGTCGGTTGCGAAAGGGAGGAATTTCCTTTCTGTGTCCCAATAGTTGATGTACTCCTCTATTTCGGTGATATTGCGGCAGATGCGCCTTTTGTCGGAAACCGGGAGTCCCCACTTCATCGCAGCTTTCAGGGCCTGGTCGTGGGTCTGGAAAGGGAGATCCTCGCCGAGGAGATGGTACAAGGTACACTCGAGACCCCTCTTTGCAACCTCATCGGGATCGGTGAGTTTCAGGGAGCCTGCGGCCGCATTGCGCGGGTTTGCAAAACTTGGTTCCTCGTCCCTTTCCCTTTCGGCATTGAGGCGGTCGAAATCCTTGTAGGGCATATAGATTTCCCCTCTTATCTCGAACTCCTCAGGCCATCCCCAGCCTGTAAGCCTCTGAGGTATGTTGCCGATGCGGAGAACATTCCTTGTCACATCGTCACCAACAGAGCCGTCACCCCTGGTGAGGGCGCGGTAAAGCTTACCGTTCCTGTATGTCAGGCAGATGGCGGTTCCGTCGAATTTGAGCTCGCAACTGTATGTGAATGCGTCTCCTATGCCGCGTGAGACTCTGTCCGCAAAGTCCTCGATTTCCCCTATGTTGTAGGTATTTCCCAGACTGAGCATAGGGTATTTGTGTTCATATTGCTCGAATTCCTTTCCAGAGCCTCTCAGTCTTGTCTCCAGCTCTATGTCTGAGGCAGATTGTCCGGAATCAGCAGAGGTGGAGGTGCTGTTGCCGGCAAGGTCGCTGCCGACGGACTGGGTAGGGGAGTCGGGGCTCAGAAACTCTGGGTTCTCCGTTTCGAGGCGGATAAGCTCCGCCATCATCATATCGTATTCGTAATCGCTGACCACAGGCGAGTTCTCGACATAGTACAGCCGATTATTCTCCCTGATTTTCTCGCGAAGTTCCTCTATTCTGTTCAGTATTTCTGATTTCTCCATAAAAGCACTCTTCAAATGCATTTGACCGGGTTACGGTCACACTTCCTCACGCATATGCGCGGGCGCGTAGAGTAAAAACACAAATTTAAGAATTTTCAAAAAATTACAAAATAGGTGACCTCAGTCTTTCGACGATGAGGTCACCTTCAGAAATACCTGTCAGGGACAGATGCTATTCGTGCTCGAGCTGGAGAGTCTTGGTAGTCTGATCGCAGACCTCAGACGGACCCCAGTACTGGATCGGGCCTGGATAAACGTATGCTGTCTCCCTTGCCCATTCGTCACGCTTGCTTGCGAAATACTTGAACGGCGCACCGTCAAGCTCTACGAGAGCCTTGCGGATAACCGGCTTCATCGCACCGTTGCGGCGCTCCATATTCATCATCATTGTGATAGGAACTCCGCCTGCAATCCACTCGGAAGCAGGGGCGGTGGTGTTCCTGATTACTGACATATAGCCGGTCTTGCCGTTGGCAATCAGGCGACTTGCATTGAAACCGAGAGAGTAGCAGTAGTCGGCATCATAGTTGGACGGAGCGGCGCATCGTCCCTCGTAACCGAAGAAATGGTGCTGCGCGCTGAACTTGCCTGCGTACTTGCCCTCCTTCTTCCATGCAGCGAGTCTGCTTGCAACCATCTTGCTGAGAAGTTTCTCGGTCTCGATGAGGGATACCTGCACATTTCCGTGAGGGTCGCGGTCAAGACAGAGCTGGCGTGCAACGTCAGCAGGAAGAGACTCGAGCACTGCGAGGTTCTCAGGCAGAATGCTGGACTTGACGAAAGTGATCTGCTCCTCGGCAGAAGCGAAAACACGGCTCTCGCCTGTAGCCGGATCGGTGAGGACCTCGTTGAGTTCGGCAATGAGCTTCTTGATTGCCGGAACGAACTCGATAAGTCCTTCAGGGACAAGCACTGTACCGAAGTTGAGCCCCCTTGAGGCACGCTCAGCAACAACGCCTGCAATGTAGTTCACGATATCGTCGAGGCTCTGTGCCTTGGCTTCGACTTCCTCGGAAATGAGGCAGATGTTAGGCTGGGTCTGGAGAGCGCACTCGAGAGCTATATGGGAAGCGCTGCGGCCCATGAGCTTGATGAAATGCCAATATTTGCGTGCGGAATTGCAGTCGCGCTCGATGTTTCCGATGAGCTCGGAATATGTCTTGCAGGCAGTGTCGAAACCGAATGAGGTCTCGATCTGGGCATTCTTGAGGTCACCGTCGATGGTCTTTGGACAACCTATGACCTGAACGCCGTACTTCTTTGCTGCATAGTACTCTGCGAGTACGCATGCATTCGTGTTCGAATCGTCGCCGCCGATGATGACGAGAGCCTTGATGCCGAGTTCGCGGAGAATCTCTATGCCCTTTTCGAACTGCTCGGTCTTCTCGAGTTTGGTACGGCCGGAACCGATGATGTCGAAACCGCCGGTATTGCGGTAACTGTCAATCAGTTCGTCAGTGAATTCGATGTACTTGTGGTCAACGAGTCCGCCAGGGCCCATAAGGAATCCGTAAAGTTTGTTTTCCCTATTCAGGGACTTGACGCCGTCATACAGACCGGAAATGACATTGTGTCCACCCGGAGCCTGTCCACCTGAAAGGATGATGCCGACGTTGAACTGAGGGACCTCTTTTGCCTCACCGGCTGCAAATTCCACGACAGGCATTCCGTAAGTGTTAGGGAAAAGCGCCTTGATCTCGTCCTGGTTGCCGACGGACTGGGTAGCTGCGCCTTCGACAGCCTTCACCGGACCCTGAAGTGCCTTCGGAAGTTTTGGCTGATAAGCTGCGCGAGCTCTCTGAAGATTTGAGATTGTTGCCATAAGATTATGTTGTAATTTATTGGATATCATTTAATTGTGCCCAGGCACAGTTTCCGTGTAATCAGGGCTTGCACCTGATGGCTGGCAAATTTAAAAAATTTTGAAAAATATACCTATTTCAAGCGCAGTTTAAGGACAGTAAAATCGTACGGTTTCACCTCTACCGTGACATCGAATCCGTCGTCCCTGATGAGGTATTGCGCATCGCCGCATGAAGGAAAGGCGGTCTCTGAAGAGGAAAGAGGGGCGAGCGGCAGATGTCCGGGGATGTGGACGCATACAGCCTCCTCGGTCTCGCTGAAGGAAGCCACCACAAGATACGCTTCTCCGTCTGACCCGGAAATGGCGTCGCAGGTAAAGGCAGAGCTGGAGGAAGGCTCGCAGTAGCGGAGCCATGCGAAGTAGCGGGAGCGGTCGAAGGAACTGCAGTAACCGAGGTCGTGGATGTTTCCGACTGCGAACGCCGGTCTCTTGGAAAGGGCCAGACACTCGCGGTAACGGCTTAGCACGGACTTGTTTGGTGAACGGAAGGAATTGACTGTGGTCCAATTGAATATGCTCGTACGGCAATTGCCCTCACCATAGGCATCCTCGCCGAGTTCCTGTCCGAAATAGAGCATGAATGGCGCCGTGTTGAGAAGGCTTGCGACCGCAAGGGATGAATAGCCCCTTTCCGGGGTTCCGGCGAATTCGTGCGATGCGAGCCTGACCTCATCGTGGTTCTCCAGGAAGTTGAGCATGTGAGGCTGGAGATCGCCAAGGAACTGCCAGTTCCAGCTTATGGACTCGGCGCCAGTATGTTCAGTGACTATGCTCTTGAGAGTATCGTAGATACCGGATTTGTCGTAGAGGAGTTCGAAGCCGGCGTATTCGATGAAATTGCGGTAATTTCCGCGGTCGTAGGCTTCGCCTATGAACATGCACTCGGGGTATTGTTCACGAATCTGTGCGGTGACCCAATGGAAGAAATCGCGGGGAACGAGTTCTATCATGTCGCAGCGGAATCCGTCGACGCCCATTCCGAGCCAGTAGAGAAGTATGTCCCTCATCTTTTCCCATGTCCCGGGTGCATTGTAATCTATCTTGTCGGTATCGCTCCAGTCATAGTCGAAATACCCGCATCTTGCGATACCGCCGCGTTCGTCGCAATAGTCGCGGCTGACGTGGTTGGGTATGAAGTCAATCAGCACCTTCAGTCCTGCGCGGTGGGTTCTGCGGACGAGATTGCGGAATTCGTCGATGCGTCGCCCGGGGTCCTTGGCGAGATAGGGGTTCACGTCATAGTAGTCGCTGATAGAATATGGACATCCGGGATTGCCTTTCACGAAGTCCTTTCCGCTGGCGTGCCGAATTATTCCAGTGTACCATATATGAGTGACTCCCAATGATTTGAAGTAGTCGAACGAGGCTTTGTCGAAGCTCTGGAAAAGGCCTCTTCCCCAAAGGCGTGTGAGGACCTGGTATATGATGGTGCTGGGCGCTGACACTGTAAAAAAGCAAGTTTGTGAAACAATCCCTGAGTGGCTCACCAAGGCTGTGCTCGGATTGGGCAGCAAAAATACAAACTTTTTGTAAATTTGCCGGGATAAGGACAGTTCCAAGCTGAACCAAGGTGAATAAACTGAGTGCGATATTCCTTGCGGCGGCAGCCCTCATCTCCGCATCCTGCAGTACTACGCGTGTACTCGGAGACGGAGAGTACCGTCTTGCCGGCAACAGCATAAAGGTACTCAACGACAAGCGTTTCGGGACTCATCAGCTGGAAAGGTACTACCAGCAGCCGGCCAACAACAGCTTCCTTTTCGGGTGGAGCCCGGGGCTGAGCATCTACAACTGGCAGAACGGCAAGGGGAAGGGATGGGACAAGTTCGTGACCAAGATAGGTACGGCCCCGGTAATCTACAATCCCGATGCGGTCTCGAGTTCCGAGGAAAGCATACGCAACCATCTCAAGTACATAGGCTACTATGATTCGAAGGTGGAGGGTGTGGTTTCCGTGAAAAAGAGAAGGGTATATGTCAACTACAATGTCGAACTTGGGCGGAGATATGTAATCGACAGCCTCGACTGGGACGTACCGGAAGGGGAGTTCGGCGACTGTTTCGCGCTCGACACCGCCAATATTTCCGTCCGCAGGGGAGACATGCTGTCGGAATCTGCCCTTGAGGCAGAAACTGTGCGCTCGAGCAAATATTTCAGGGACAACGGCTTCTACGGCTTCAACAAAACCTATTATTCCTTTGTAGCCGACACCCTCGGAAAACCCGACAGTGTCTCCCTGCATATGAGCATCAGGGACTACCCCCGCACAGCCTCCCCCGAGGAGGGCAAGCCTCTGAAGAAATACACAATAGGCAAGGTCAGCATCACTCGTCCGGAAAGTTTGAAAATCAGGGAGAAAATCCTTACCGGGCTCAATACCATACGTCCTGGCGACACTTTCAGCGAATCCGAAGTCACAAGAACCTACGAGAGGCTCTCCGCGCTGAAGGTCTTCAACAGCGTCAATGTCAACCTCTCGGAAAGAGGCGAGAACCTCGTGGACTGCGAGATTTCCCTCACATCCTCAAGGCAGCAGGGTTTCAAGGTCAACCTCGAGGCATCCACGAATTCCAGCGGCCTGTTCGGAATCTCACCACAGATATCCTACTATCACAAAAACATTTTCCACGGAGGAGAATGGCTGAATCTCGGTTTCATGGGCAACTTCCAGTTCAAGTTCAAGGACAAGGTACGCTCCAACGAATTCGGTGTATCCGCAGGACTCAGCCTTCCCCGTTTCCTCGGGCTTCCGTACAGATATTTCCAGAGTGCCATCCCGCGCACAGACTTCAATTGCTCGTACAATTACCAGAACAGGCCTGAATACCGCCGGGACATCATCTCCGCATCCTTCGGCTATACGGGTTCATACAGACAGCGTTTCTCCTACAAATTCTATCCGCTGCAGCTCAACATAGTCCACCTTTCCAATCTTGATGAAGGCTTTTACAACTCCATCAAGAACGACCCTTTCCTGAACAATTCTTACCGGGACCACTTCGATTTCGGCTCAGGGGCGATACTGTATTACACTACCAACAGCGACCCGAATCCTCAGGAGTCCTTCTTCTATTCGAAATTCCAGTTCGACATAGCAGGAAACCTGCTCAGTGCCTTCAGACCCCTGATGAAAAAGGACGAAAACGGCTCCGGAAAGATATGGGGAACTCCTTTCTCGCAGTTCGTGAGGATGGAGGGCACTTTGGGGCAGACCTGGCGTTTTGGCAGGAATGACGGCCAGGCCATTGCAGTGAGACTGCTTGCCGGCGCCGGTTTCGCATACGGAAACTCCAGCGTACTGCCTTTCGAGAAGCATTTCTATGCAGGAGGAGCCAACAGCCTCAGAGGTTGGCAGGCCAGGTCTGTCGGGCCTGGACTTGCAACCAAGGACACGACCTTCGTCATTCCCAACCAGACAGGTGACCTGAAGATGGAGGCCAATATCGAATACAGATTCGACCTCTTCTGGAAAATCGAAGGCGCCGCCTTTATCGACGCCGGCAACGTATGGACCATGAAGACGAACAAGGGAAACGACCCTGAATCATCCTCGGTGTTCACCTGGAAAAATTTCGGCCGAAGCATAGCTATGAACTGGGGCGTAGGTGTCAGGGCTGACTTCGGTTTCCTCGTCCTCCGTGTCGACTGGGGAATGAAGATACACGATCCCGCACGCGACCGGCGCTGGGTCAATCCGTCGCAATGGATACGGCGGGACGGTTGCGCGGTCCATTTCGGAGTCGGATATCCGTTCTAAGTAAATGGCCGCGTCCTTATCTACTATGAAATCATCCTACAACAACGGTGTCATATACAACGGCAA
>JAEDEB010000002.1 GCA_016293535.1 Bacteroidales bacterium
ATTGAAGGCTTCAGGTATGGACGTTGCCCAGATTGCTCAGATAACCGGATTGGATATTGCTACAATCAATAGCTTGTAGTTTCTGCAAAATCCGGAGTCAGAGCCTCTCGCGGTAGTCGGCGGGCGACTTACCCGCAAGACGTTTGAAAAACTTCACGAAATAGGATGGGTCCTCAAAGCCCAGACGGAATGCTATCTCCTTGACAGACAGTACCGAATAGCAGAGAAGCCGCTTTGCTTCGAGAATTATGCGGTTGCTTATCATTGCCAAGGGCGAAAACGATGAACATTCGTTCACATATTGGGTCAGGGTCTTGGTGCTGACATGAAGCATGGCTGCATATTCCTTGACAGTATGCGCATCGCAGTAGTGTTCCTCTATCAGCTTGCGGAATTCCAGGAAAGTCCTGTGCGACGAGCGTACAGGATCAAGAAGACGGACACCGGAATCTGAGTTGTTTCGCTGGACTCTGATGATGAACATATTCACGAGAGCGCGAAGATAGTCCTTGTGTCCTACCCTCCCGCTCTCCCGGAGTTCCGCCCCCATGGCTTCTATGATGTTGAGCAGTCTCTGCCTGTCCCCTTCCGCCACCTTGCAATATGGCAGATGGTCGAAGGCATTGAAGAGATTGTATCGCAGATAGTCACCCTCGCTGCCCGAATCATTAAGCATTTCCGGACATATCTTGAGTACGAAGCCAGTCTGGTCGTGACGATTGTCAAAGGAGTGTATTTGACCGGGAGAGATGAAGAACACAACATCATCGGAAATAGGATACTCCTGAAAATCAACGTAATGCACCCCTTTCCCCGATTGAAACCATACGATTTCGTAGAAACCGTGCATATGCGGTATATCCGTTTCCATTCCCTTCCTGTCAGTAAAGAACTCCGGCATCCGGTAAATTTCGAAACCAACACCCGAAGGATTGTCACAGACGATGTCGTGGCGGCAGAAGATTTTTTTAAGCTGTTCCATGGCGCCAATATAGTCCCAATTATGGTAAATATGAAACCATGTGATGAATAAGTTTCAACCCTGTAACGGATTTACCATCGAAAGTCTTAAATCTGCTTGGCGGCCTGACAGATTCCTGATTTCTTTGCAATACAATAACAATTAAGACTTTATCAATATGAGAAGCATCGCAAAACTCGATTTACAGTATGCCCACCGTTTCTACGGATTCAAAGGTGAGGCCCAATATCTTCACGGCCACACAGGAGTTCTCACCCTTGAGGTAGAGGAGCCCATCAACAAGGGCGTCAATATGGCCTACCCATGCAACGAGATTCAGAAGGTCGCATGGGAAGTGCTGAAGAACTTCGACCATGCACTCGTACTGCGCGAGGATGATCCCCTTCTTCCGGCAATCCTGGATGTCTATGAGAAGACAGGAATCCGCAACGGCACTCCACAGAACACGATGAAAGGCGAAGCATTCAAGACAGATCTCTGTCAGGCATACCCGGAGTGCCGGCTCGTGGTTACAAAGGAGACGATGACAGTCGAGGGGATGATCAAGATTGTCTATGACTTGCTGAAGGACAAGCTCAACATTGTCAAAATCACTTTCACGAGCGGAGTCAACGCCGCAACTGAGGAATTCCCTTCACACACGAGCATCGAGCGTTGCCCTCTCTGCGGCATAGCCCTCGATGAAAACGGAGCATGCCCTAAGTGCGGTTACAGGAAATCCTGATCTCAGAAGGAATAATTGTATGAAACGCCGAGAATGGAGTTGAAGCCGTGGCGGTAGTAGATGGCTTGACGGGAAACATAATCGTCGCCGTCCTTAACCATCACCGTCTTTATGACTCCATTCTTCTTGGCGTCAATCTTGGTCTCGAACCAGGCATCTCCCATAAAATAAAAGTCGAACGAATTACGGCTGTTGATGTCCCAAGTCAGACCGAGTATGGATCTGACCCTTGAGAGACCGGCTTTGCTGTACTTGGTCCTCATCGTCCCTGCCTCCAGTTCAGAAGTCGCCAGGGACGAGGGGTCCACGGCATTCAGGCGCACGTACGGCTCCACAGAGATATGCGGCTCCAGCGGCACCCGACGGGACTTGTAGCTCACCCTCGCCCGCGTACGGAGAATCAGGTCGGCCACTGGTTCCTGATAGTGGTTGAAATCATCTGTACGGATCGTGGTCTGAAACCTTTCCCTGAGGCTGAAATGCCATTCTCCGACCTTATAGAGTCCTGAAAGATCCAGCGAAACCCTGTGTTTGAACAGCCATACGCGTTCGCCGCTTGTCTCATTGATACCGTCATTGATGCTGAAGAGAGTATATCCTGCACCTATCTTGAAATACTGGAGAGGCTTGTAGGTCAAAGCGGCCGAAGTTACGAAACGGTCATACGAAGTGAAGTTGTTGTCCATCCTGAACTCCTGATTCACAGACAGTTCCAACCCACGGGCAAGGTCCGCGGACAAGCCGACCCCGAGTCTTCCCCGGAGATCGTTGTCTGCGGGTTCATTTATCTGTGCATGCGCCAGTGGCTCCGAAAGGAGCAAAGCCACTGCGGCAACGACGGCGAAACTGAGACGGTGAGCTGTCATTCGTTGAAATCCTTTGCGCGGGTTATGGACTCGATGGTCGGGACTTTGTCGCCGACGGGAAGAACGTAGGTCACCTTTATGAACGCTGAATCCTTGAGGAAATCGACGTGACCGATTTCAACATCGGTAATCTCCACGCCCAAACGTTTCTTCAGATCTGCAATAAGATCTTCACGACGCTCCGGAACTATATTCTCGATACGGTCATAGCAAACCAGCTTGACAGATGTACGGTTACCCTTGTGGAGATACTCCAGAACAGCGATGAGCGCTATCAGGAGCAGGTTGGCAACGATGAGCTCCGCATATGTTATGTTGAGCGCAAGGCCGTTTATGACAGCCACGGTGATAATGACGAAAAGGTAGGTCATCTCACGCACAGGCACGGTCTCCGTCCTGTACCTTATGACTCCGAAAATGGCGAAGAGTCCGAGTGTCAGTCCTATCTGGAGTTTGACGCTCTCCATCAGGAAGATAAGCAGGAACATCGCCGAAGCGAACATCATGAAGGTAAGATAATAGTCCTTGCGGCCGCCCTTCCTGTAGTAGAGGAACTGGACTATGATCCAGCTGGCAAGGAGGTTGAAGCCGAAACGCAGGAACAGGTGAAGGAGGTTCTGGGAGTCAAAGAGCTGCACGCCGAGGAAGCTGGCGCCCTGGACTGCATCGTAGCCGAACTCTTCGGCTATGCTTGGGTCGAATTCTGGTAATTGGAGCAACATTTCTATTTTGAAACCTTATCTGTTATTCTAATTTGAAATACTGTCTGACGTTCAATGGTCAATTATCTGACGTTCAAGTGTCAAGCCTCGTTACATGAGCTCAGTTCCTCCGCATGCCGCCCTGCAGCGGACAGCCTGTAATCTTCTCTATGTACCGGACCTTCATCTTGAACCTGGCCTTCCGGACATCAGGATCGGTCATCACAGTGCCTACACAGTACTTGCTTACACGAAAAGGCTTGACCCTCAGGTCAAGAAGAATATCCTTCATCGGAGATGGGCAAAGTCCGTCCTGTTTCAGCTCAATTATCACGGCATCGCCAAGCCCTGCTTTTTCACCCGTCGCCAGGTTCACGAATTCGAGAGCCGTATCTATGGTCAAGCGCTCCGTCATCGCTGGATTGACTAACGTTATCCTCCGGAAAATCGTATACAGACGGGGCTGCAATTCTTCCACTCCGTATCCGGAACGCTTCCGGAGAAATGCATCCGCGTCAGGAACGTTTGCGAAATTCTCCATGGCACCAACCGGTATCTCCATCCTTTTCTTCCTGGTTCTGCCGTGATTGTCCTTTCTTTTGACTTCAAGAAAAGTCTGGCCCGAGCTCAGATATGTCCTCGTGCGCACTTTGCGGCGTCGCAGCACACCGTTCAGATGGGCCGTATACATAGCAAGGTCCGGAGTGTCGTAGTACAGCGTACTGTATGGACACATCCTCCCCGTCTGGGTCACGAGAACCCTGTACCCATCTGCCTCCGCCCTGTCAAGAACAAGCGCGAGCATCCGTTCCGTGGTCACGTATTTGGTGTCGACCCTGTTCATCAACTTGATCGAGTCCATTTCCCCGAGGGTAATCGGCGACATCCTTTCCAGGGCCGGAAACTTCGCGGCTGCGGCTTCAGATATGTTCGAAATTACATCCATCCGTGGCTGGCTAGTCGGAGAACATATACTCGAAAACCTTGACGGATATGAGTTTGCCGTTTGGCGCGTAGTTGTACTGCTTCTTCTTCGTGCCGTCAGCATTCCATTCGTATTTGCGTATCCTTACAGGCTTGTCGCGGTCGTCGTACTCCACTTCCTTCTCCACTCTTCCGTTCTCACCGTACTGGTAGGTCATTCTCCATTTCTGCCCATAGGATGCATATTCGACCTCCTCAACCTTACGACCCTGATCATCATATGTGGTCTGCCTGTCGAGCCAACGGGTCTTGGTCCTCGCATCTGTATTCCACTCCTTGATTGTGAGGTTCTTTCTGGCCGCACGCTTCGCGAGAGTCGCAGGGTCCAGTTCCTGAGTCTGGGGGATATTTGCCGGCATTGCATTCTGCAAGGTCGTCGCTGAGACTGCCGGATGTGATGCTGTTGAAGCGGAAAGCCCTGCTACCGGGAACAGAATAACGAGGGCTGAGAACAGTTCTTTTAAGAATCTTTTAACCATAATGTAGCAAAGATAACAAGTTTTCCGCTGAAAACAGAAAACAATGGAGCTACGGCTATCAGAAGTCGAGCCAATGGATGGAGGAATCGCGATTCCACCAGGTCAGCTGGCGTTTGGCGTAGTGGCGGGTGTTGCGGCGGATAAGGGAAACCGCCTCATCGAGAGATATGCGGCCGTCGAAATAGTCGAAGAGTTCCCGGTAGCCGACAGTTCTGAGAGCGGGAAGGTCGCGGTAAGGCAACAGACGCCGAGCCTCTTCGAGCAGGCCGTTCTCCATCATCGCGTCAACCCTTCTGTTGATTCTGTCATACAACACCTCACGCGGCCTTGAAATGCCTACTTTCTCGATGTCGAAGTCTCTCTGCTTTACTCTGAAATTCTTGAAGGAAGAGAACTTGCGTCCCGTCATCAGACATACTTCGAGCGCACGTATCACTCTCTGGCCATTGGCAATGTCAATGGCCGCATAAGACTCGGGATCCAGTCTCCGGAGCTCCTGTCTGAGATTATCCACCCCCTCGGTTCTGAGTCTATCCGAAAGCGACGCCCGGAGATCAGGATCCGCCTCCGGAAAATCATCGAGCCCATAGCATACGGCATCAATGTAGAAACCCGAGCCGCCTGTCATCACCAGGGTCTCGTGGCCTTCGGCGAAGAGTCTCGAAATAAGGTCAAGCGCCTCGATTTCGTATTTGCCGGCGGTATAGGGGCTGTGGATAGAATGATCCTGGATGAAAAAATGCTGAACAGCCGCAAGCTGCTCAGCGGAAGGCACTGCCGTGCCGATGTCCATCTCCCTGTATATCTGACGCGAGTCACAGGAGATGATTGGGGAACCGTAACGGCGTGCAAGCTCCAAGCTGTAATCTGTCTTCCCTACCCCGGTCGGCCCCAATAATATAAGGAGTCTATTCCTCATCCTCGTCGTAGACTTCTTCGGTATCGGAGTCTTCCTCATCTTCCTCCTCGTCATCGAAGTCGTCCTCATCGTAGTCGGCATCGTCCGGAGACTTCCTCTTGTCGGCCGGAAGATCCTCGAAAGCCACGTAGCCGTTCTCGAACTCTATCGGGTTCGGCCCCTTGAGATCCACAAGCACCGGATAGACCACCCCGGCTGCCGCTTTGCCGCACTCCTCCACAAAGTCCAGAAGCACACTCTTGCGGTTCGTGGTATCATAGAAATAGACGAAACTGTCCTGGCCTGCCTTGTGGCACTGTCCCATGGTGACATCATCTATGGTCCCGGCACCAAGGTCTATTACACTGTAGCGCGCCAGAGCTGCACCGGAAGGATCGACCGCCTTGAAGAGTATGGTCTGATCCTGAGGAAATTCCATATCCGAGCGCATGCGCTTGTGAAAAAAGTAGAGGGAAGTGGTATCCTTCACCTCATATATTCTTGCGAAACCCTTGATTCCGGGAAGGGAAACCCTGTACTTGAGTATCATATCAGTCGAATAAGCGACACGAAGGTACAAAAATAATCAAAGCACGTTTGCCGATTTATTAAAAAATCTTAAATTTGACATTCTATGGACACGTTCAAGAGCATCGCTGCGCCTTCCGAAGGCCTGTTCAAGGACAACGGAAGCCGCTTCATTGCCTTCGCCTACCCGGTGGAGAGCGAAGATCAGGTGAAGGAGATCGTGTCCTCGCTGAAGAAGGAATACCACGACGCCCGGCACCATTGCTACGCCTACCGTCTTGGACACCGGGGCGACATCTTCCGGGCAAACGACGACGGGGAACCGTCGGGTTCTGCAGGCAGACCCATACTCGGACAGATCGACTCTGCGGGACTGAGTGACGTTCTGGTTGTCGTAGTAAGGTATTTCGGAGGGATAAAACTTGGAATCCCGGGGCTGATCCGGGCTTACAAAACCTCCACCTCAGATGCTCTCGCCTCGGCTCGGGTGATAGAGAAGACGGCCTGCAGGAATTTCCGCCTGCGCTTCGCCTATCTGTCGATGAACGATGCGATGAAACTGGTCAAGGACTTGAGCCTTGCAGTGACCGCACAGGATTTCGGATTGGAGTGTGTACTGGACCTCAGGGTACGGCTCGACTCCGTGGATGATTTCCTGGAAAGGGCAGGCAAAATAGAGGGTTCTTCGGTGGAAGAGACAATTGACTGATCGGCGAAAGTTAAACCAAAAATGAAAAAAGTACACATTTTCAACGCAGGCCCGTGCATTCTTCCGGAGCCGGCACTGGAGAGCGCCATTGAAGCTCTCAAGGATTTCAAGGGAACAGGCATGTCAGTAATCGAGATTTCTCACAGAACCAAGGAGTGGGAATCGGTGATGGAGGAGTGCCGTTCGCTCTGGAAGGAACTGCTTGATATTCCGGACACCCACGAAGTGCTTTTCCTTCCCGGCGGCGCGAGCCTGGGCTTCCTCTTCGTAGCATACAACCTTCTTGAGAAGAAGGCAGGCTACCTGGAGACAGGCGTATGGGCAAAGAAAGCGCTCAAAGAAGCCAAGGGGCTCGGCAGCACATTCGGTGCGCAAGCCTATGCTGTCGCATCCTCTGCGGAAACCACGTTCAACTACATTCCTGAAGGATACGAAATCCCTTCGGATCTCGATTATTTCCATATCACCACGAACAACACCATTTACGGAACGGAGCTGCACGGGGACATCGACTGCCCTGTCCCTCTCGTTGCAGACATGTCCTCGGATATAATGAGCCGTACTCTGGACGTGAGCAAGTATGCGGTCATATACGGCGGAGCCCAGAAGAACGTGGGACCTGCGGGTGTGGCCTTCGCAATCGTGCGGAAGGACGTACTCGGAAAGGTTAGCCATTATATCCCGACAATGCTGGACTACCGCACCCATATCGACGGCGGGTCGATGTTCAACACCCCTCCGGTTTTCGCAATCTTCGTGATGAACGAAACTCTCAAGTGGATAAAGGCCAACGGCGGTGTGAAGGCAATGCAGGAGCGCAATCGCGAAAAGGCGGAGCTCCTCTATGCTGAAATAGACCGCAACTCACTGTTCCGGGGCACAGCGGCGGTCAAGGACCGTTCGGTGATGAACGTATGCTTCGTGATGGCTGAGGGCAAGGAGGCTCTCCAGGACGAGTTCCTGGCCTTCGCGAAGTCCCGCAATATGGTGGGCCTCAAGGGTCACAGGAGCGTGGGCGGTTTCCGCGCTTCCATATACAACGCATGCCCGCTTGAAAGCGTAAAGGCCCTTGTCGCCGCCATGCAGGAGTTCGAGGACCTGAAAAAATGATATGAACATAAGAATCCAACGAATATGAAAATCCTTCTCGCTACCCAGAAGCCGTTTGCCTCTGCAGCGGTCCAGGGCATCAGAAACATAGTCGAGGAAGCCGGCCACGAGCTCGTAGTCCTCGAGAAATACGCCGCACAGGAGGAACTTGTCACTGCGGTCGCAGACGTTGACGCGCTGATCGTCCGCTCAGACAAGGTGACCGCCGAAGTGGTTGCCGCCGCTCCGAAACTGAAGATAGTCGTGCGCGCCGGTGCCGGTTATGACAATCTCGACCTTGCCGCATGCACGGAACACTCTGTCGTGGCCATGAACACACCTGGACAGAACTCCAACGCCGTGGCTGAACTCGCAATCGCGATGATGATCTATATGTCCCGCGGCCAGTTCACCCCTTCGACGGGTACTGAGATTGCCGGGAAGACGGTCGGAATCCAGGCTTTCGGCAACGTCGGTCGTCTGGTCGGACAGAAGGCTGCCGCCCTGGGTATGAAGGTCAAGGCCATTGACCCATTCCTCAGCGACGAACAGATTGCAGCAGGGGGCGCCGAACCGGCATCCTCGCTCGAAGCGCTCTATTCGGAATGTGATTTCGTGTCCATACATATTCCGGCCACACCGCAGACCATAGGGAGCATAGGATACGAACTCATCACCCGAATGCCAAAAGGCGCGACCCTGGTCAACACCGCCCGCAAGGAGGTCATCGACGAAGCCGGATTGGAACAGGCCCTCAAAGAACGCACTGACCTCAAATATATCACTGACGTCGCACCCGACGGCTACGAGGTCCTCAAGGAGAAGTTCGGCACACGCATTTTCGCAACTCCCAAGAAGATGGGCGCGCAGACCTCCGAGGCCAACGTCAACGCCGGATTCGCCGCTGCGCGCCAGATTTGCGCATACTTTGCGGAGGGATGCACCCGTTTCCAGCTCAACAAATAGAGGCCGGGCCGGAGATCAGAAAGACCGACCATAGGCCGGCAAGGGCCGGGAGGCATTGAAAAACAGATAATTGTCAAGACAATGGTACGAGTAAAACCGTTTGCGGCGATACGTCCGCCGAAGGACATAGTTGAAGAAGTTGCGGCAAGGCCATACGACGTTCTCAATTCCGAGGAAGCCAAGGCTGAAGCCGGAGAGAAGTCCCTGCTTCACATCACGAAGCCTGAAATCGATTTCGACCCTGTCGCCGACGAGCACAGTCAGGCTGTCTATGACAGGGCAGTGGAGAATTTCAAGACCTGGCAGGAAAAGGGCTGGCTCAGGAGGGACGGGAAGGAATGCTACTATGTCTATGCACAGACCATGCAGGGACGCACCCAGTATGGTATCGTGCTCTGCGCCCATACTGACGACTACGCGGAGGGCAGGATAAAGAAACACGAGCTCACCCGCAAGGACAAGGAGGACGACCGTATGATACATGTCCGCATCCAGAACGCCAACATAGAGCCTGTATTCTTCGCATTCAGGGACAATGCGGAAATCGCGTCCATAATAAAAGACACCGTAGCCGGTACTCCCGAGTACGATTTCGTGGCTGAGGACGGATTCGGTCACCGTTTCTGGATCATAGACGACGATGCAGTCATAGCACGCATCTCGAAAATATTCTCCGAGGATGTTCCTGCCTTCTATGTTGCTGACGGTCACCATCGTACGGCGGCAGCGGCAAGAGTCGGCGCAGAAAGAAGGGAACAGAATCCCCACCATACCGGAAATGAGGAATACAATTATTTCATGGCCGTATGCTTCCCGGAGAGCCAGCTCAGGATAATCGACTACAACCGCGTTGTCAAGGACCTCAACTCTCTCAGCGAAGAAGAGCTTCTGAAGGCTCTCGAAGAGGATTTCGAGGTCAGGCTGGAGTCCAAACCACGATGCGGCAGGCCTGCGAAGCCTTTCAGACCGGAACATCTTCATCAGTTCTCCATGTATCTGGGAGGCAGATGGTACAGTCTCGAGGCCAGGGAGGGAAGATATGACGACAACGACCCGATAGGAGTTCTCGATGTCACCGTACTGTCTCGCCTTGTACTTGACAAGATATTGGGAATCAAAGATTTGAGGACCGACAAGAGGATTGATTTCGTAGGAGGCATACGAGGCCTCGGCGAGCTGGCAAGGAGGGTTGACAGCGGAGAGATGAAGATTGCCTTCGCCCTTTATCCTGTTTCGATGAAACAGCTTATCGACATAGCGGACAGCGGAAACATAATGCCGCCCAAGACTACATGGTTCGAGCCCAAGCTCCGCTCAGGACTCGCAATCCACAGTCTCGACTGAGCTCTTTATTTTTTCTTTGGAAGCATAACCCGGAACTCCGCTCCGCCGAAGGTGAAGGAGCGTGAGTACGTTATGTCACCGCCGCACATGGTCACGATTCTCCTGCTCATCGCAAGGCCGAGACCCGTACCTGCTGACTTGGTCGTGAATTTCGGAGTGAAGAGTTTCCCGCGGTTCTCTTCCGAGACTCCCGGGCCATTGTCTTCTATCACCACCTCGTAGAAACCGTCCGCACTGCTGTTGCGCAGGCTTATAAGTATCCTTCCCATAGGGACTTCGTCCCCTTCTTCAGCAATTTCCTTCTGGTTTATCTCTATTGCCTGCACCGCATTGGTTATGAGATTGACAAAGACACGGGTAAGCTGGGGACGCGGAGCCATTATGATGGCCTCAGGCATTCCTAAATAGGTCATCTTTATGTTCTCCTTGTTGTCGAATATGGTCATCTGTTCCTGGAGTATGGCCTCGAGATTGATTTCCACCGGATCTTCGGTATAGAGTTTCGCAAAGGTGGAAAAGTCGTTGGCTGTCTCCGTGAGTATGTCGATCTGATTGAGCACCACTGTCGAGAGATCGTCGAACTTGTCCGCCCAGGACGGGTCGTTCCTCTGCTTGAGCCTCACGAGCCTCTGGATTGCCAGCTTCATCGGCGTAAGAGGGTTCTTGATCTCGTGGGCAACCTGACGGGCCATTTCGCTCCACGCCATATCCCTCTCATTTTCAGCCATCTTGCGCGTACTCTCCTCGAGGTCATGAACCATCCTGTTGTACGAGGCTATAAGTCCGGAAATCTCATCGTCGTGGTCATACTCTATGACCTTGAGTCCTTGCGCGCCCGCCGCTTCCATATTGCGGGCCACCTCAGTCAGAGGCGAAAAGACGGCACCTACGACACTCGCGGAAATGAAGGTGAACACCGCTACGAGGGTGAGCACGAGTATGAACATAAGAACCGCATGCGGAACGGCCTCGCGCATCACACTGACTCCGCTATTCATCGGGGACGAAACGATTGCGACCATACGGTCGTCCGAATTGAATACGGGCGCATAAAGGTCGTTGTACCTGCGTCCCTCGAATTCCTCCCTCGAGATGTGGATGCGGGAATGATTGTAGACTATGTCGTTGTATGCTTCGCGGCTTATTCTGGTACTCAGGAGCATAAGGTCGAACACTTCCGATACGGTCGAGACGAAGACGCGCCCGTCCGGGGTGTACAGGGATATGTCCGACTTTGTCGTCGCCGCGACTTCCATCAGTTTGTTCCTGAATTCCGGGGTCATAAGGGCCGTATAGTCCTGTGCATCGGCGGCGAGGTGCTCCACCATATTCTGAACAGCCGTTATCTTCGAGGACATCACGTTGTAGGAATCTGCCGCATTGCGGTCAAAGACGAACTTGATGCTGATAGAGGCTATCGTAAGAAGAGAAAGGGAAATGGCAACCGCAAGAATGATATTGATGCGCCGGCGGAAGGTATTCTTGGCCTTCGAGCGTCTCGGCCTGTGAGATACTGCAAGGGGCAGGATGACAAGGAAGACCAGCGCGAGTATGGTAAGCGCTGACGAGGTCATCTGGAGCGGGGTACTGCGGCGGCGGGATATGACGATCTGCTCATTGTCGTCAACCGCATTGACGAAGTTGATGAAATAGCGGGTCCTGAAATATGGTTTTGGCGAATCGGCATACTTGAGGTACCTCGGACTGATGACCGTAGGGTATGGATAGGTTCCCTTGTAGGACACGAGCTTCGTGTCCACATACTTGGCATAGGAATACTCCTCCGGAAGGTTGACGCTGCCTGGCTTGCCGAGCTGGGTGAATATGCTGTAGTAGCCGTCATCCTCCCTTGAACTGCGGGAAACGATCTCTATCAGCACCCTGGTTACCAGGCTTTCGGAAACTGCATAGTTAAAGAGGGCTACATAGCGGGCTCTTCCGTTTGTCTGGTAGACGCAGAGGAATCTCGAACCGTCAGAAATGGGCACTCCTCCTGACAGGCGGCGGTGGAACATCGCAAGACAGTCTGTGTCATTGGCTGAACAGGATGCAAGGGATATGTCGTACTCGTTGATGAAACGGAGAAGATAGGTTTCGCGCAGACGGCTTTCCATCAGAGCGTCCGTACCGTCGGAGGCCGACAGCATGGCAAACACCTGGTCGTTGGCGAGAGGCTGCTCGATTCCGCGAAGCTGGAGTTCGAGGGCAAGGTCCCTGTCGACTGCGAGACGGTTCGCCCAAACATTGACTCTCTGCTGTTCCTTCCGGAGGGAAAGAGTGTCAGGCAGAATGAAGAGCAGGCACGCCACTGCGACTGATGCTCCAACGAGGAAGCCCGGGGACATCACCCTTATCTTCTTGCCGGTAAGAAGCATGAAAGGGGCGCTTGCCATCTGCAGAAGTTTGAGGACGGCAGCAAAGAGCAGGGAGAAGACAAGGAGTACGGCCACCGTATAAGGCACTCCCTCCCTGAACCATTGCAGCTCGAAACTTATGCTTGAGTTGACCACAAGGCTGCGGATGGACGCTACGGAGTAGACAGTCAGTGCTACGGCGCAGCAGAGCAGCAGAGTCAGATACGCAATCAGCGCTCCCCTGCCCCTGCTCCTTGCCGCGGCAAGGAAGCATCTTCTTATCAGATAGACCGCCGATACCGAAAGGACAAGGGTAAGATCAAGGATAAGAAGGGCCCCGAGCGACGACCACACCGGACCTTCCGCATACAGGGACGGAGAAAAGAGCTTCAGAGTGTCAGTCATCTGAGTGCCCCAGAGTATGGAAATGAAATAGAAGACGAGCAGATTCAGAAGCACAGCAATGAACACTCCCCATTTCCTCTTGAGATATAGGAGACAGAACAGGGCCGCAATGATGAATACCAGCCCTATCCAGCGGAAAACGGAGTTCGCGAAGATGAAGGTCGTGTCCGGATAAGGGCAGGAAATGAGGAACACCGGCTCTCCTTCCAGGCACACCTCCACTCCTCCGTCCCCGGCAAGGGGGCCCAGCGCATAGAAAGGCGGCAGTTTGAGTCTCTGGTTCACGCCGACCGTCTGGCCGTCCGAGCCGAACGAACAGAGCTGAAGCGCCTCTATGATCTTAGTGTCTATGCCGTCGCTGCGCATTCTGGCCAGATACCAGCGCGGTCCAATGTTCACGGTCTTCCATTCACCGGTAATCCCGGCAAGCGGGGACTCCACGCCGTACTCCGGCCGGTTGAGTCTCTGATATGAGAAATAATGGGCCCTGATGTCGTCATTGTTCACAATGAAATTCCCCGCCCAGCTCTGGAGTGTATCCATTCTGTAACGGTAGATGACCATATCTTCCGGGAGAGCATCTGAGCCGAGCCAGTCGGAGCTGTCATTCACGAAGGCCTTGTCCGCGTACTGTTCCAGTATGGAGAGACGGCGTTCGAGCCTGTGCTCGAGAACATGGGCCACCCTCGAAGGATTGCGCATCAGGCTGTGGGAGACCACCGCCGCGACAAGAAAAGCAAGGCCGGAAAGCATAAGCACCAGCATCGGCCAGTATTTCTTCAATGTCCCTTTCATATCCATACTTTTACGTTGCGCACCTGCGTCATTCATGGTGATACGGCTCGCCCCTCATGATTGTGAAGGCCCTGTAAAGCTGTTCGAGGAAGATGACTCTGACCATCTGGTGAGAGAAGGTCATCTTCGACAGTGAAATCATGGCGTCGCAACGACGGTATACGGCGTCCGAAAAGCCGTATGCGCCCCCGATGACGAAAACGATGTCTCCTCCGCCTCGGGAAATATGGGCCTCGAGCATTGACGCAAACTCGACCGAACGGTATTCCTTTCCCCTCTCGTCCAGAAGTATGAGCCTGTCGTCGGGACGGACATTGCGCAATATCATTTCCCCCTCGCGGATTTTTATCTCATCACGGCTGAGGGAAGATACGTTGCGCAGTTCCGCCAGTTCCGAAAGTCCGAACTTTACATAATGGGAAAGCCTGGACAGGTATATGTCCCTGCCTTCTCTAAGCCATTTGAAGTCGGTCTTGCCGACGGTCAGGAGCGTTATCTTCATTCCTTGCAAATATATATATGTGGCTCAATATTTGCAATTAAGGGCGTCGCCAAAAAAGAATCACACAATGCACAGTTTCATAAGAAATGCGGCTGCCCTTATGGTCGCCCTGTCGGTGGGTTTCTCCGCCGCAGCACAGGACAAGGGCTGTGACGTTTTCCTTCCGATAGCCAAATACCTTGGGCAGGGTGATGCCGAGTCGCTTTCGGCGTGGTTTGCATACAATCTTGAAGTCACTGTACCTGACGGCACCAGCGATTCGAGCAGGAATCAGGCAAAACAGATCCTTAAGAGTTTCTTCAGCAAATCATCCCCTACGGGTTTCACTATCGAGCACACTGCCTCGAGAGGCAATATGAAATATGCACTCGGCGCCCTCAACTGCGGAGCTGAAAACTATGTGGTCACGATTTTCGTGAGCTTTTCGGACAAAATGGAGGGATATCGCGTCCAACAGCTCAAAATCGAGAAATCAAGATAGGGCAATGGCACACAATTTGCAAAATCAATGTTTCGGTTAGTTTAGTTGTTAATAATAGGGTTAGAGGCCGTCCCGAAGTGAATTCGCGACGGCCTCTTTATTTGTTTCCGACTTCCGGAGAGAACTCTACTTGATGCGTGAGTCGTACTCGCGGGTCTCGGTATTTACTATGATGTGCTCGCCCTGCTGGATGAAGAGAGGAACCATAAGGATGGCGCCAGTCTCTAGCGTAGCCTCCTTGAGGGCCGAAGTGGAAGCGGTATCGCCCTTTACTGCAGGCTCGGTATAGGTAACCTCGAGCTCAACCTTCGCAGGAAGCTCGCAGGTGAGGCAGCGCTCCTCATCAGCCACGAACATCATCTCCACGTGCTGACCCTCCTTCATGAGATCGGCATTCTCGACGAGATCCTCGCCGAGCTGGATCTGCTCATAGGTTTCCTCGTGCATGAAGTTGAAAGTTCCGTCAGCATCCTTGTAAAGGAACTGGTAAGGCCTTCTCTCGACGTTGATGAGCTCGATCTTCGCGCCCGCCGTGAAGGTGTTCTCGAGTATGCGTCCGTTCTCGAGGTTACGGAGTTTTGTCTTGACGAATGCAGGACCCTTTCCCGGCTTTACGTGCTGGAACCATACGATGGATACCGGCTTTCCGTTGAAATTCATGAAGAGTCCGTTCTTGAAATCAGCTGTTGTTGCCATATAAAAATAATGTCTTGTTGTTTTTTCAGAGAATGCTCCGGGAAAACAATATGAACCACAAAGCATTGCGGGCGCAAAAATACAAATTAGCCCGCGAACTGCCAAATTTTATGCGCCACCTCCTCCAGAAGCCATTGCGGAGTCGATGTGGCGCCGCAGATTCCCACCCTGTCGCCGTCCATGAACCATTCGGCCCGGACATCAGATGCCGAATCGATGTGCCAGGTCCTCGGATTGTTCTCCCTGCACAGTTCGCACAGGACCTTGCCGTTCGAGGACTCCTTCCCGGACACGAAGACTATGACGTCGTGTGCGGATGCAAAGTCGGCAAGGGCACGGTGACGGTTTGCCACCTGTGAGCATATGCTCCTGTGTATCTTCAATCCCGGAACGGCTTTCGCCAGAGCGGCGCAAACGAGTTCATATTCGTCCGGATTCTTTGTGGTCTGCGAGAATATCGACACTTCGCGGTCCATAGGAATGAGTCCCTGTCCGATTGCCGTTTCAAGGTCGGACATGCCCTCGATGACAAGGGCCTCGCCGCCGGTCTGGCCTACAAGTCCCAGCACCTCAGCGTGCCCCACCTTGCCGAAAATCACTATTGCCGAGCCCTCTTCCCAGCTCCGGCGTATTTCCCTCTGAAGATTGAGAACCACCGGACAGGTGCAGTCCTCGATGGGGAATCCCCTGCGACGTATCCTTTCGTAAGTGGATGGTGGGGCGCCGTGGGCCCTTATCAGAAGGTGCGGACCGGGGAGCAGGGTGTCGAGTTGGTCCTCTGAGACAACCCTCATGCCGGCAGCTTCCAGGCGGGCGACTTCAGCCTCGTTATGGACTATTGCGCCGAGCGAATACAACTGTCCGTACTCGGCAAGGCAGGCCTCCGCACGTCTGATTGCCCTGATTACTCCTCCGCAAAACCCGGAGCCCTCATCTATGTCGACACTCAGCCTCATCGCGCCCCGTCCTTTGCCTGGGGCTCCGATGCGGCTTCCGGCGACTCCGGAGCGGCTGATGAGAAACGGGTGCGTATGATTTCGCGTATCCATTCCATCTGATCCCCGAAGGTCATATCGGAATTGTCCAGAACTATCGCATCCTCCGCCTTTGTCAGCGGTGACACCTCGCGGTGGGAGTCGATGTAATCGCGTTCCTGAAGATTCCTGAGGACCTCTCCGATATCCACGTTCTCGCCCTTGGCCTTCAGCTCCGCAGCCCTTCTGCTAGCCCTCACCTGAGGGTCCGCCGTCATGAATATCTTGAGTTCGGCGTCCGGGAATACCGAAGTCCCTATGTCTCTGCCGTCCATGACAACCCTTCTGGATTCTCCGGCCCTGTGGAGTATTCCGTCCACGAAATTCCGCACGGAACCGACTGCCGAAACCGGACTGACCTTGTCTGAGACTGCCAGAGTACGGATTTCCTTCTCGATGCACCTGCTTCCGCTGTAAAGAACGCACGCATCCCCCTGTCTTTCGAAATGGAGGTCGAGTCCGCAGAGAATCTTCTCCAGAGCAGGGAGGTCGATATTCCTGTTCTCATCGATAGCGCCGGCTTCCATCGCGGCGAGAGTCACTCCCCTGTAGAGAGCGCCGGAATCGAGATAGAGAAAGCCCAGGTCCTTTGCCACGAGCTTCGCGAACGAACTCTTGCCTGTCGAGGAGAATCCGTCGATCGCAATTATAATGTCGGGTGCATCCATCGGTCAGCAAAAGTATGAAAAAATAGGTATATCCCAAAAATTAACGATATTTGCACATTATCCACAACGCACGAAATGAAGATACTAGTCATCGATGATGAAAGGGCCATACGCAACTCTCTGGCGGAGATTCTGACAGATGAGGGGTATGACGTCGAAGTGGCCGAAGACGGGGCGGCGGGTCTCGCCAAGGCTGAAAGCGAGAAGTATTCAGTAATATTCTGCGACATCAAAATGCCTAATATGGACGGCCTCGAGTTCCTCGATGCCATCCGCGAAAAGGGCATAGACTCAGCCATAGTTATGATTTCCGGTCACGGGGACATCTCCACGGCCGTCGAATGCATCAAGAAGGGAGCTTTCGACTTCATCGAGAAGCCCCTCGACCTCAACAAGATACTCATCACCATCAAGAATGCGACCGACAAGGTGACACTGATGAAGGAGGTCAAAATCCTCAAGAGGAAGGTATATGGTCAGGAGATGATAGGTGAATCGTCAGCCTTGCGCCACGTGATGGAGATGATAGACAAAGTTGCCCCTACCGATGCCAGAGTCCTCATCACAGGCCCCAACGGTTCCGGAAAGGAGCTTGTCGCACGCAGTCTCCACCAGAAGAGCCTCCGTTCCGCCCTTCCTTACATAGAGGTCAACTGCGCGGCCATCCCGTCCGAACTCATCGAGAGCGAACTCTTCGGCCACGAGAAGGGCTCATTCACCTCCGCCGTCAAACAGCACAAGGGAAAGTTCGAACAGGCTGACGGAGGAACTCTCTTCCTCGACGAAATAGGCGACATGTCACTTGCCGCACAGGCCAAGGTGCTCCGCGTCCTCCAGGAGAAGAAACTCTCGAGGGTGGGAAGCGACAAGGACATAGAGGTCAACGTGAGGGTGCTCGCAGCGACCAACAAGGATCTCCGCAAGGAGATTGAAGACGGCAATTTCCGTGAGGACCTGTATCACCGCCTGAGCGTGATAGTGATCAACGTTCCCAGCCTGGACGAACGAAAGGAGGACATTCCCATGCTCGTCGAATACTTCATCGACAGGATCTGCGGCGAGACCGGAATGGCGCGGCGCGAGGTGGACAAGGACGCCATGGACATGCTTGTGGCAAAGAAATGGACCGGAAACATACGCGAACTCCGCAACGTCGTAGAACGTCTGCTGATACTCTCGGGCGAGAGGATAACCGCGGACGATGTCAGGGCCTATGTATACTGAGACCCGGAAACCACGTAACAATCACTAAAATCCATAAACAATGTCAAAGAAAAACTCAAACCTTGTGGCCATCATCACAATGTGCTTCATCTTCGCGATGATCTCGTTCGTGACCAATATGGCCGCTCCATTCGGAAACATCTGGAAAGGCTCCTACGAATGGGCCGGAATGATGGGTAACATGATGAACTTCGCCGCATACCTCTTCATGGGTGTTCCTGCCGGACGGCTTCTCATCAAAATCGGTTACAAAAAGACCACCCTCGCAGCCCTCGCTGTCGGCTTCATCGGTATCTGCATCCAGTGGCTCTCCAGCCGCAGTTTCCTTGCTGATGCCGCAATCTACGTATACCTCCTCGGCGCATTTGTGTGCGGATTCTGCGTATGTATGCTCAACACCGTGGTCAACCCTATGCTCAACATCCTCGGAGGCGGCGGAAACAAGGGCAACCAGTTCATCCAGATCGGAGGAACCCTCAACTCCCTCACCGGAACCCTCACTCCTCTGCTTGTAGGTGCTCTTATCGGAACAGTTACCGAAAAGACCGCGATGACCGACGTGGCTCCCCTCCTTTTCATTGCAATGGCAGTGTTCGCAGTTGCATTCATCATCATATCCATGGTCAGGATTCCGGAGCCTGCGCAGAACCGCGCTGCCGTCGAGTACGAGCACAGCCCTTGGAAATTCCGTCACTTCGCTCTCGGCGCCGTTGCGATTTTCTTCTATGTGGGCATCGAGATAGGCATCCCCGCACAGCTCAACTTCTACCTCTCAGACGCAACTGAGAAGGGAGCGGGCATCCTGGAGAACGGCGCTGCCATAGGAGGCGCAATCGCTGCGATGTACTGGCTTCTGATGATGGTGGGCCGCGCTGCAAGTTCGGCGATCAGCGGCAAGATTTCCACCAAGGTTCAGCTCGCCACCGTTTCGTCTGTAGCCCTTGTGCTTGTGATAGTAGCGATCGTGCTTCCGAAGAGCATGGTGATTTCCATGCCGGGCTACAGCGTAGCTGACGGTTTCGCGCTCTTCCGCGTTCCTGCAAAGGCTCTCTTCCTCATCCTCTGCGGTCTCTGCACATCCATCATGTGGGGAGCCATCTTCAACCTCGCAGTCGAAGGTCTGGGCAAATACACCGAACAGGCAAGCGGTATCTTCATGATGATGGTTGTAGGCGGCGGCGTGATGCCTCTTATCCAGGAATTCCTCGCAAAGCAGGTCAGCTACATGGGCTCCTACTGGCTCGTGGTTGCAATGCTCGCGTTCATCCTCTTCTACGCTCTCTCTGGATGCAAAAACGTCAATAAGGATATAAAGATTGACTAATTGTCAGGTAATCTTCAAAATTACTAACCACAATGGAAGAACTCAACGAATTAAAAGATTATACAATGGATTCATACGTAGTTGGAATTGACGTGGGAGGCCAGACCTCCAAGATTGGCGTCGTGGACGCCCGTGGCGATGTCCTCGCCCAGAAGGTTATTCGTACTGATACCTACGGAACCGATGCCGATGCATATATCAAAGCACTTGCAGCCGCAGTCAAGGAAACCATCAAAGACTCCGGCAAGGAAGGCCTCATCAGGGGCATAGGCGTAGGAGCTCCCAACGGAAACTTCTACACCGGCGAAGTGGCTTTCGCTCCTAACATCGCATGGGCTGCAAATCAGGCAGTTCCTTTCGCCAAGCTCCTCTCGGAGGAGATGGGAGGCATCCCTGTTTCCCTCACGAATGACGCCAACGCCGCCGCTGTCGGTGAAATGACCTACGGAGCCGCCCGCGGAATGAAGAACTTCATAATGATCACTCTCGGAACCGGAGTAGGCAGCGGAATCGTAATCAACGGTCAGGTAGTTTACGGCCACGACGGCTTCGCAGGCGAACTCGGGCACGTTTGCGTGGTACGCCATAACGGCCGCCAGTGCGGCTGCGGCCGCTCAGGTTGCCTCGAGGCATACTGCTCCGCAACGGGTGTTGCACGTACCGCACGCGAGTGGCTTGAGATGAGCAATGAGCCTTCTCTGCTGCGCGACGTTGACAAAATTTCTTCCAAGGATGTGTACGACGCAGCCAAGGAAGGCGATGCCGTGGCACTCAAGATTTTCGAATATACCGGCACCCTTCTGGGAACTGCATTCTCCGACTTCATCGCATTCAGCGCTCCGGAGGCAATAGTCCTCTTCGGCGGTCTTGCAAGAAGCAAGGAGTTCCTGACCGAGCATATCGAGAAGGCGATGAACGACAATGTCCTCAAGATCTGGAAGAACAAGGTAAAACTTGTCTACTCTTCCCTCAAGGAGTCTGACGCCGCCATACTCGGAGCTTCGGCCCTCGCCTGGGAACTTTAGAGAATCATATGTGCTCGACTTCCGGGGAGAGTTCAATGCCGAAACGGCTTCTGACAGAGACCCGGACCTTATCCTCGAGAGCGATGATTTCCTCCGGAAGGGCACGCCCGGTTGCATTGACTATTACAAGAGGCTGCTTTTCGTAGACTGCCGCATTGCCGCTGCGCCTGCCCTTCCATCCGCACTGCTCTATGAGCCAGGCGGCGGGTATCTTGACCATTGGAGCCCCGTCAGACCCGGAGACTTCATAATGGGGAACAGTCACATCCGGACCTATCGAAGTCCTTGCCTCGGCAAGGACTTCATTATATTTATCCACGCTTACGACAGGGTTCTTGAAGAAACTGCCGGCGCTCCCCATTTCGCTTACCTCAGGGAGCTTGGACTTGCGTATTGAAGTGATGGCTTCCCGCACCAGAGCGGGGGTCAGGGGCTGTCCGCCCGCTTCGACCGCCGCCTTCACCGGACCATATCCAAGGACGGGAGCAGCCTTGCGGCTGAATGCGAATACTACATGGGTAATGATATATCTTCCCTGGCACCCGGGCGACTTGAACATTGAATCGCGATAGCCGTATCCGCATTCGGACACGTCGAAATGGACAAACTCCCCGCTGACGGTATCATAGGCATAGACCGTGCGGATGATATCCTTGGCTTCAACTCCGTATGCTCCGATATTCTGTACCGCGGATGCGCCCACCTCTCCCGGTATGTGGGAAAGGTTCTCCGGTCCCCAGAGACCGCGCCCGGCCGCCCATTCACACAGGTCATCGAAGACCACACCCGAACCGGCGGATACAAGGACTTCATCTCCCTCGCCGCCTATTTCCTCGATGAAGCGGACTGCCGAATGGAGAATGGTCCCGTTGAAGTCGCGGGTGAAAAGGATATTGCTTCCAGCACCTATATGCTTGACAGGCTGGAGCATATCCTCGAAATCGAGGCTGAGAAGGTCGACTATGCTGTCATATTCAATGAATATGCGGCATGAGACTTTCATCCTGAAAGTGTTGCACGCGCTGAGGTCCCGGGAGTAGGTTTTCGTAATCATCGGAGCCAAAGTTAAGAAGGTTTTTGGGTTTGTGACCGGCTAATGTCTATATTTGTGGAACAGTTGTGAAGAAATGAGTTCATTCGTAATAGAAGGCGGGCATAAGCTCAGCGGGACAATACACCCTCAGGGTGCGAAAAACGAGGCCCTCGAGGTCATCAGCGCGGTACTCCTTACTGACGAGGAGGTCGTAATCTCGAACATTCCGGAGATTCTCGACGTCAAGAATCTCATACTTGTGCTCGAAGGGATGGGGGTAAAGGTCCGCCGTCTCGAAAAGGGAAAGTACAGTTTCAAGGCAGACGAAATCGACAGGGACTACATAGTGAGCGGGGAATTCGTGCGCAAGTGTGCATTTCTGCGTGGCTCGGTGATGGTGGTCGGTCCGCTTCTGGCGCGTTTCGGGCGCGCATATTTCCCGAAGCCGGGCGGCGACAAGATTGGACGCCGGAGGGTCGACACCCACATCCAGGGCATGGTCAATCTCGGAGCTGAACTCAGCTACGATGAGAAGATGAGGGCATTCTACCTGTCGGTTCCTCAGGGCAGGAGACTTGAGGGCAGTTATATGCTTCTGGACGAGGCTTCTGTCACCGGCACGGCGAATATCCTGATGGCAGCCACTCTCGCAAAGGGAGAGACAACCATCTACAATGCCGCTTGCGAGCCTTATGTCCAGCAGCTCAGCCGCCTGCTTGTTGCGATGGGAGCCGAAATCAGCGGCATAGGTTCCAACCTCCTGCGCATCAAGGGAGTCGAAAGGCTCCACGGAGCCGCGCACGTCATCCTGCCTGATATGATCGAGGTAGGCTCTTTCATAGGTATGGCAGCCCTGACCCAGAGTTCCATCACGATAAAGAATGTCTCATACGAAAATCTCGGCATCATTCCGGAATGTTTCCGCCGCCTCGGCATCAAGCTGGAACAGCGCGGCGACGACATATTCGTCCCTTCCCAGGACCACTATGTCATAGATTCTTTCCTCGACGGGTCCATAATGACTCTCGCAGATGCGCCCTGGCCGGGGCTGACGCCTGACCTTCTTTCGGTCATGCTCGTCGTGGCCACACAGTGCAAGGGCAGTGTGCTGATACACCAGAAGATGTTCGAGAGCCGCCTTTTCTTTGTGGACAAGCTCATAGATATGGGCGCACAGATCATTCTCTGCGATCCTCACCGCGCTGTGGTAATCGGTCACGACCACAATTTCCAGCTCAGGGCAGGAAAAATGCTTTCCCCTGACATCCGTGCGGGAATAGCGCTTCTGATTGCCGCAATGTCAGCAAAGGGCACGAGCACCATCAGCAATATAGAGCAGATTGACCGCGGATACGAGGACATCGAGGGACGCCTGAATGCCCTTGGGGCCCATATAACCCGCGAGGGATAGCGGCAGACAACTATTTTTTACGGATCAGGTTGAGGCCGTCGCGAAGCGGCAGAATCACCGACTCCACCCGTGGATCGGCTGCTACCTTCCTGTTGAATTCGTCGATGCCGAGAGTCTGTCTGTCCTGCGGCATAGGGTCCAGGGCCACTTTCCCGTCCCACAGCACATTGTCACCCAGTATCCAGCCTCCCGGACGCACGAGGTCGAAGACCAGATCGTAGTATTCGGGGTATTCCCTCTTGTTTGCATCTATGAACACAAGGTCGTATGGATCGTGTCCTTCACCGGCCGCGAAACGGCGCAGCGTATCCTTGCAGTCGCCGATGTGCAGGCTTATGCGCCCGGACAAGCCGGCGCGGACGAAGCCTTCCAGTATGAGATCTTCGAGTTCATCGTTGATTTCGAGGGTGTCGAGATGCCCGTCCTGCGGCATCCCCGAAGCCAGGCAGATTGCGGAATAGCCTGTGAAAGTTCCGAGTTCGAGTATGCGCCTGGCTCCGGTCATGCGGACCACCATTTCGAGAAAACGGCCCTGAACAGCCCCCGAGAGCATACGGGCGTGGTTGGTCCGCAGATTGGTCTGGCGCTGTAGCCAGGCAAGAGCCTCACTCTGTGGCTCGGAGTGCTCCAATATGTACCTATCCAGCGCTTCCACTACAGTTTCCCCTCTTCCTCAGTCACAGCGTCAGAGGCCTCCTCTGTCACAGTCTTGGCGGCGGCACCCTCGTTCTTGAGACGTATCTTCTCGAATGCATCGGAACGCTTGAGGACGAAGTTCGAACCGAGGTACTTGGTCCTTACCTCCTCGTCGGCAGCGAGTTCCTCAGGGGTTCCGCTCTGCAGTATGTTGCCTTCATAGAGCAGATAGGCGCGGTCAATGATCGCGAGGGTCTCACCGACATTATGGTCAGTGATGATGACACCTATGTTCTTGTATTTGAGGCGCGCAATGATGTGCTGGATATCCTCGACTGCAATGGGGTCCACTCCGGCGAAAGGCTCGTCCAAAAGAATGAACTTTGGGTCGATGGCGAGGGCCCGTGCGATCTCACAGCGGCGGCGCTCACCTCCGGAGAGTTGGATTCCGAGGCTCTTGCGCACCTTGTGGAGGTTGAATTCGTCTATGAGGGACTCGAGCCTTTCCTTCCTTTCAGCCTTGGTGTAATGAGACATCTCCATAACCGACATGATGTTGTCCTCGACTGAAAGCTTGCGGAAGACCGAGGCTTCCTGCGCGAGGTAGCCTATGCCTTTCTGTGCCCTCTTGTACATAGGAAGGTCCGTGATGTCCTCGTCGTCAAGGTAGGTCCTTCCGGAGTTCGGGACTATCAGTCCAGTAATCATATAGAAGGAAGTCGTCTTTCCCGCTCCGTTGGGGCCGAGGAAGCCGACGATTTCACCCTGGTTCACTTCCATCGAGACGCCCTTGACCACAGTCCGGACGCCATATTTCTTCACAAGGTTCTCACATCTGAGTTTCATAGTCTTCAGCTGCAGGTAATGTTTTGAAGATTACTTATTTGAGGATTCCGTCAACGTCTTTCATCAGTTTGCGGAGCTCGGGATTCGAATTGGCCATGACAGCGAGTTTCTCGTCCGGAGTATATGCTTCGCGAAGCGTGCCCTGGGATTCGACCTTCCCGACATCAAGTTTGAGCGCGCTCCATCTGAGCAGTTCATTGAGCCTGAGCTGGAGTTTGGAAAGTGCATTTGAACGTATCCAGCTCACTTGGGAGTCGTTTGCAACCTTGAAGGTCATAGTCATGGTGCCGTCGCCGTTGTCCTCAATTTCGACTTCGGAGTTGGCTATCGCATTGGAAAGGCGCGGCTTGTCCGAGAATATTTCGGCGCATTCCCTCCATTTGGCGAGTATCTCGTCCCTTTCCGGTGCATCCATGCGTTCGTCTGCGTTCTCGCCTGTGGCAGCGGGTGCATCTTCGGAGAGCATCGAGCCTAAGGAGAAGCCGGCCGAGCGGCGTCTGCGGCGCGGTGCCTCGTCCGTGGCGGCTGGAGCCGGCGCGGCTGCTGGCTGCTGTGCGGCGGCCGGGATCCGTCCTGTCGAATCCGTCTGCGCCTGCTGGGACGGCTCGACGGCTGGAGCCGACTGCGGTGCTGCGGGTTGTGCGGCTGGAGCCGGTTGAGCTGGCTGCGGTGCTGCGGGCTGTGCGGCAGAAACCGGTGTAGCGGCAGGCTGAGCGGCGGGAACCGATGCAGCGGCAGGCTGTGCGGCGGAAACCGGTGTGGCGGCAGGCTGAGCGGCAGGCTGAGCGGCGGGAGATGAGAGAAGGAAGGAGAGTTTCATCAGGGCGAACTCGATATGGAGCCGCGGATTTACGCTTGCCCTGTAACCGGACTCGCATTGAGAGGTGACGGCAAGGGCGTCATAAAGGAATTTGACAGAACATCTCATAGCCTGCTCCGCATACTGGCGCTTGAGGGAGTCTGGAAGTTCGAGCAGGGATTCCAGACCTGCAGTCCTGCTGACAAGCAGATTCCTGAAATGGCTGCTCAGGGCGGCCACGAAATGGAGAGCATTGAAGCCCTTGGCGAGTATGGCGTCGAACTTCAGCAGAGCTGCCGGATAATCCCCCTTCAGAAAATCCTCGACGAGGGCGAAACAATGCTCATAGCTGAGCACGTTCAGGTTCTTGAGCACATCTTCATATTTGACGGCGTTCCCGCAGAAGGCCACTGTCTGGTCGAAAATGGTAAGGGCGTCACGCATCGCTCCGTCCGCCTTCTGCGCAATCACGTGAAGGGATTCGTCATCGATGGTCACCGACTCCCTGTCCGCAATCATCCTGAGGTTCCGTACTATGTTGTCTACGGTTATCCTGTTGAAGTCGTAGGTCTGGCAACGGGACAGTATGGTAGGAAGAATCTTGTGCTTCTCGGTGGTGGCGAGTATGAAGATTGCGTGCGCAGGGGGTTCCTCGAGGGTCTTGAGAAAGGCGTTGAAGGCAGCCTGCGAGAGCATATGGACCTCGTCTATGATATAGACGCTGTATTTTCCGACCTGAGGCGCGACGCGCACCTGATCTATGAGGGTCTTGATATCCTCTACGCCGTTGTTGGATGCGGCATCCAGTTCGTGTATGCAGTAGGAGCGGCCTTCCGCAAAGGAACGGCAGGACTCGCACTCTCCGCAAGGTTCCATATCCGCGCTCGGATTGGAACAGTTTATCATCTTCGCAAAAATCCTGGCCGTCGTGGTCTTTCCCACTCCTCGCGGCCCGCAGAAGAGATATGCATGCGCAAGCTGCCCCCTCAGTATGGAATTCTTGAGGGTGACTGCAATATTGTCCTGACCGATCAGGGTAGCAAAATTCTCTGGCCTGTACTTTCTGGCCGAAACGATATACTCAGACATAGCTCACAAATATAGGCATTCTTTTTGTATCTTTACCGCGGCTTCGGAACGTGAGAAAACAATACTACAAACTATGAGAAGAATCATATCCGCGGCACTCGCCGTACTTGTTTCGACGGCGATGTTCGCACAGGCTCAGATTACCACCAAGAAGATGAGAATCGCCGATTTCAAGGACAAGACCACCAAGGTCGTCCTCACCGGCAGCACCATGTTTGACGGCATTTACCAGCAAAAAGTGAAGGCCGCATGGACCGTGTCCCCTTACGAGTTCTGCACACAGGCCGATTTCGAGGCGCTCAAGAGCAACCCTGACTATTATTTCCTCGTTGTGGTCAGCGGGAAGTTCAGAAAAGAGTCCGAGCCGGGCATAGAGATGCTTACCCTCATGAAGGGTGGCGTCGGTTCGGAAGAGGGCGTCGACGGAATGTTCGACATAGTATCCGTTCCACTGCGTCCTATCGGAGGCAGCGGCGGAAGGGAGTACGCTATGCTTCCGGCACTGTTGAACATAATACAGCAGAACACGTTGGACTCCATGGAGACCGATGTGAGCGGGTACATGGGTCTGGGCAACTATATGATCAATCTCCCGAAGACCAAGGATATGGAAATCGTATTCGCCGACGGCGACATTGCGCCGCAGGTATCCGTTGGCAGCAGGAACCTTTACCTGCGAGACGGCATGATCTCGATGGAGGACAGCGACGATGTGGATGATCTGATGAGGGAGGGAGTTGCCGGAAAGGTGGTAAGCTACACCGTCGCCCCTGAAGGTGCAAAGCCCGGTTCATACTGCTTCAAGATGCTCATAGGCACGGAAGACAACACCCTCTACTTCTTCAAGAAACACAAGATCAGCGCAAAGTTCGGAGCAGGCTTCCTTGAGGAGGATCTCAAGAAGATAGCATCCGTGAGAAAGTAATCTGCAGATGAGGACAGGAAGGGCCGGATGCGGGCTCCGGTATGCCGTCAAAAGAAGCGGGTCGGCGGCCGGTTATTGCGCGCTGAGCATAAAGTGCGGGACCCGCGACGAGGAAGGATACCATTCGGGCATCGCCCATTTCGTGGAGCACACTCTGTTCAAGGGGACTGCCCACAAGTCTGCCGCAGTCATCAACAGTTATCTGGACAAGCTTGGCGGCGAACTCAACGCCTACACCACGAAGGAGGAAATTGTCCTCCACGCCACGGTTCTGAAGGAAGACCTGCACAAGGCTGCGGGCCTTCTCTTTGAACTTGCCCTTGAACCCACCTTTCCGGAGAAGGAAATCGAGACCGAGAAGGGAGTCGTGATAGATGAAATCATTTCATACAAGGACTCCCCCTCCGACGAGATTTACGATATGTTCGAGGAACTGCTGTTTGCCGGTCATCCCCTTTCCTCGCCCATACTTGGGACGAAGGCATCTGTCAGGAAAATGAGCAGCGAGGAACTCAGGGCTTTCGTCAGGGAAAAGTTCAAGCCTTGGAAAATGGCATTCACCGTAGTCGTGGACGAGGATGAGACAAAGGTTGAGAAGATGATTCTCAGGCTTGTGGACAAGTACTTCGACGGAGTCCTCGAACCTCTGAAGCAGGAAGAGGAGGCGGTCAGTTTCATCCCCGCCGTATTCGACAGGACGGTAAACAGGCGCAACCACCAGGTAAACTGCGTGATAGGGAGCACTGCACCGTCGCTGTACAGGGAAAAGGAAAGGATTGCCGCAGTTCTTCTGGGCAATATTCTCGGCGGCCCGGCAACCAACTCCATACTCAACTCCGTCCTCCGCGAGAAGAACGGATGGGTGTACGGGGTCGAGTGTTCATATACCCAGTACTCTGACACTGGAATCATGGCTATATGCCTGGGCTGTGACAGGGAAAATACGGAACGCTGCCTTGCGGTGGTGGACAAGGAGATTGCCCGCCTCCAGCAGGAGCCTCTGTCCCCCGCCCGCCTGAAGGCAGCCAAGAAGCAGCTTCTCGGCCAGCTCGCCATCAGCGGCGACAACGGCGAGTCCCAGTGCCTCTCCATGGGCAAGTCCCTGATGTCCTACGGCCAGGTATTCACAAGCGGACGCAACCGCGAGCTCATCGAAGCCGTCACTTCCGAGGATCTGATGAACGCAGCAAGGGAAATCTTCTCACCGGAGAAGACTTCCCGTCTGATTTTCCAATAAGCAATCTTCAAAAACAACTGAGCAATCCTGTTGCCGACCTGTCACAGATGGCAGGAGATGCGGAGCCTATTCAGGATTGCGATAGACCTCAGCCCATTCGACATAGGCCTGGACACCGGCATCTATTGTACGGGCGACAGCCTCCGGTGAGAGCTTCTTCACGAATTTCGCAGGCACACCGGCCCAAAGCTCGTATGGTCCCACCTTGGTCTTTCCAAGAATCAGGGCATGAGCCGCGACCAGCGAGCCCTCGCCGATTTCAGCGCCGTCGAGTATGGTGGCGCCCATTCCTATGAGAGTATGGTCATGGATCGTGGCGGCGTGGACGGTTGCATTGTGGCCGATAACAACATCGCTGCCGATATGGACCTTGCCGCCCTCTCCCTCGGAGACATGGATGACCGCACAGTCCTGGACATTCACCCTGTCGCCTATCTCTATGGAGTTGTCATCACCGCGAAGAACCGCGCTGTACCACACCGAGCAGTTGTCCCCCATCTTCACGTCACCGAGAACCGCAGCGGTTTCTGCAATGAAGCAGTCCTTCCCGAACTGCGGGGTCTTTCCCTTTATAGTTCTGATTGTCATATAATCAATATTCCTTGCCTTGCGGCATAACATAACTGAAATAAAAAACGGCCTGCGGCAACTCCGGACAATTACCGGAAATGACACAGGCCGTTGTTCTTGAAAATTTCCCGGGTCTCCGGGACAACGTCGAATTCCTAGAAAGGAAGGTCGTCTGCCGATCCTACGATGTCATCTGCGGCAAGAACCGGAGCTTCAACCGGCTGCGGAGCCGCTGATCCCGGAGCGAAGCCTGCAGGCACCGATGCCTGATAAGCCGGAGCCTGTGCAGGAGCCTGCTGCGCTGCCGGCTGCTGGGCCGCAGCGGTCACCGCTTCTATGCGCCACGCGCGTATGTCGGTGTACCACCTGCCGTTAAACTCCCTTGACGAAAGGTTGAGGGAAATCTTGACGTTGTCTCCCACGTTGAACCTTGCAAGATCATTGACCTTGTCCTCTCCCCACACATTCATGCATACGGTATTCGGGAAGTTTCCGTCCCTGTACTCGACGATGAATTCCTGCTTGCACCATGGTCCTCTTGCCGATGTGCCGTTCTGCACATTGAGCTTGCGGACGATCTGGCATTCAAGTTCAAGTGCCATTGCTTATTCCTCCTTCTTCTCAGGATCAACGAATGGATGAACCTCAGTCAGTTCGATTTCGAAGATGAGGGTGGAGTTAGGCTCGATGGAACGGCTTCCGTATGTGCCGTATCCGAGATCTGCAGGAACATAGAGCTTGATCTTACCGCCTTCGCCGATGTAAGGAATGCCTTCCTGCCATCCCTTGATGAGATTGGTGAGGAACATCTTTACCGGAGTGCCGTTGGAAGAGTCGAACTCGGTACCGTCGAGGAGAGTTCCGGTGTAGTTCACCATGATTGTATCCTTGAGTGCAGGATGTACATCGTTTCCGGCCTCGATGATTTCATACTGAAGGCCTGACTCGGTCTCGACAACTCCCTCCTTGGTCTTGTTCTTCTCGAGGAAAGCGACACCCTCGCGGCGGTTGAGCTCGCTCTTGTACTCTCTCTTCTTGGAAAGGAATGAGTTGAATACTTCGTTCATAAGCTCAGGGCTTACCTTGAACTGCTTGTTGAATGCGGTATCCCTCGGCTCACCTTCTGCGTTGATGAAATCCGACATACCCTTGCGGAGCTGTGCCATGTTGAGGTCACCGAGTTTCTCAGCGAAGTCGTTGGCCTTGATGAAGTAGCCGAAGTTTACTCCGATAAGGTAGCTGACAGAGTCGATCTGGGAAGCTGTAGGAAGGAGGTCCTTCACATTTGCCACTGTAGTGGGATCCACGGTTTCGCCCTGCTTTGGAGCGCAGGAAACCATCATCGCAGCTGCCGCTGCCGATACTGCAAGAATCTTGATTGCTTTCATAATGTTTATTGACTTTAATAGTGTATTCATACAGGACTCGCAAATATCGCAAAAAAAATCAGATAAAACTTGACGGGCTATTGGAAATATATGATTAACTTAGATGAAAATTGACCTGAAGATGGATATCGACTCTGAAACCCTGCATTCCAAGCTGAAGGAGTTCTTCGGCTTCGCTTCCTTCAAGGGAGACCAGGAGGAGATTGTACGCCACCTCATATCCGGGAGGGACGCATTCGTGCTTATGCCTACTGGCGGCGGAAAGTCCCTCTGTTACCAGTTGCCGGCCCTGCTTATGGAGGGAACGGCGATTGTGGTGTCCCCTCTGATTGCACTGATGAAGAACCAGGTTGATGCCATCAGGGGCTTCGTATCGGGGAACGAAGGCATCGCCCACTTTCTCAACTCATCCCTTTCCAAGGCTCAGACGGCCGAAGTCAAGGATGATTTGCAGGCAGGCATAACCAAACTCCTGTATGTCGCGCCCGAGTCCCTGACCAAGCCGGACAACATCGCCCTGCTCAAGGACTTGAAGATATCATTCTATGCCATCGACGAGGCCCACTGCATTTCCGAATGGGGACACGACTTCCGTCCCGAGTACAGGAAGATACGGGGCATAGCCGAGCAGATAGGGCGCGCCCCTATGATCGCGCTGACTGCAACCGCCACCCCAAAGGTCCAGTACGATATCCAGAAGAACCTCGGGATGCTCGATGCCAAAGTGTTCCGTTCATCATTCAACCGTCCCAACCTCATCTATGAGGTAAGGGACAAGGTGGAACCGAAAAAACAGATAATCAAGTTCATACGTCAGAATCCCGGCAAGTCGGGCATCATATACTGCCTGAGCCGGAAGAAGGTCGAAGAGATAGCCGAGCTGCTCAACACCAACGGAATCAAGGCACTGCCATACCACGCGGGACTTGACGCCAAGACCCGCGCCGAGAACCAGGATGCCTTTCTGATGGAGGATGTGGACGTGATTGTCGCAACCATAGCCTTCGGCATGGGCATAGACAAGCCGGATGTAAGGTTTGTCATCCACTACGACATTCCGAAGAGCCTCGAGGGTTACTATCAGGAGACAGGACGAGGCGGAAGGGACGGGCGCGAGGCCAACTGCATCGCATTCTACTCGTACAAGGATATCCAGAAACTCGAGAAGTTCATGCAGGGCAAGCCTCTTGCAGAACAGGAAATCAGCCGGCAGCTGCTGAGCGAGGTGGTCGGATACGCGGAGAGCAACCAGTGCCGCAGACGCCTGCTGCTCAACTACTTCGGCGAGGATTACGGGACGGACGGCTGCGGAGCCTGTGACAACTGTCTCAAGCCTAAGGTGACCTTCGACGGCAAGGAGGAGCTGGTTCTGGCAATCAGTCTTGTAAGCCAGCTCAAGGAGAGATTCAAGCTGGACCATCTGGCCGCAATCCTGATGGGCGAAAGTTCCGCGATGATAAAGTCCTACCACCACGACAGGCTCCGCCTCTTCGGCGCCGGCAAGGACCACAGCTTCCGTTTCTGGTGCTCCGTCATTCAGCAGGCAGTGCTCGCGCATTTCCTCTTCAAGGATGTGGAGAGTTACGGAACCATAGGCATAACCCCATCAGGCCGGGAGTTCCTTGAACATCCTTATTCCATTCAGCTGACCACAGACAGGGAATATGCCGACGGCGAGGATGATGAAGAGGAGGAGAACATCAGAGGCGGCGGAGGCGGAGACGAGAAACTTCTGTCGATGCTCAAGGACCTGCGCAAGGACCTTTCCCACAAGTACCGGTTGCAGAGCTGGATCATCTTCAGCGATGCCTCCCTCGAGGATATGAGCATAATGTACCCTGTCACTCTCGAAGAACTCAAGAAATGTCAGGGGGTCGGAGATGGAAAGGCTCGGAAATACGGGGAGCCGTTCCTGAAACTCATTTCCAAATATGTGGAGGAGAACGATATAATTCGCCCGGACGACTTCGTGATGAAGACCAGGGTTCCGAGCAATTCGAAGATACAGATTATACAGTCGGTGGACAGGAAGATACCGCTCGCCGAAATTGCGCGCAGCCTGGGCATCGAATATGATGAGCTCATAGGCGAGCTTGAGTCCATTGTATACTCCGGCACCAGGCTCAATCTCAACTACGCAATCAGCCAGATTATGGACGAGGACGACATCTCCGACATTTTCGACTATTTCCGCAACGCGGAGACCGACCACATGAAAGAGGCCATGGAGGAGTTCGGCGGCTTCTACGAAGAGAATGAAGTGCGCCTTGCCAGGCTGAAATTCATCTGCGAGGTAGCCAATTAAGCACTCTTCAAAACAAACATATTTTCTCAGAATTGCCAAGATTACTAATTTTGCAAACTTTTTAAGAGCAATACGATGATTACAATAGGATTCAAACAGTCTGGAAACTGCTGGCTCAGGGCCATACTCGCCCTGGGGCTCGGCATTGTGATGCTCATCAACTGCATTCAAGGCACGGACCCTGTCGTTCTGCTGGTGAAGGTGTGCGGATGCTTCGTCATTGCTGCGGGCATATTCTCCCTTATCTACGGACTGATAAAGAAGAATGAACGCGACTTCAGCCTGATGATGGTCAATGCCCTCGTGGACGTGATTCTCGGCGCGGTGCTCTTCCTCTTTGCAGGGGCCATATCAAAAATATTCTTCTACCTGGTCGGGTTTCTGCTGATTTTCGTGGGAATCTGGGAGATCATCACCCTTTTCAGCGCACGCAAATGGGTAAATACCGGTTTCGTATCATACCTTCTCCCCATAGTGATAATCGTTCTTGGCACTCTTCTTATGGCCCCGAACATCGGCAAGGCCATAGGATACATCTTTTCAGCAGCCCTGATACTCTACGGTATCTCCGACATTCTGACGCTGTACAAGATACGACAGGCCATGAAGGCATTGGAGATCCATGCTGAGGACGTCAGTCGGGACGGGGAGCAAACAGAAAGCAAGGAGGACTCTGCAGAGGTATGATCCCGAATCAGACTGTAGACAGGATACTCGAGACTGCAAAGATCGAGGAAGTGATTGGCGACTTTGTCTCCCTCAAGAGACAGGGCGCCAGTTTTCTTGCCTGCTGTCCTTTCCACAACGAGAAAACACCTTCCTTCAATGTCAATCCCGTAAGGGGGTTCTTCTACTGCTTCGGCTGCAAGAAGGGCGGAACGGCCGTCACCTTCCTGATGGAGCATGAGAAGATGAGTTTCACGGAGGCCATACGCTATCTCGCGAAGAAATACGGAATAGAGATAGAGGAACAGGAGGAGTCCCCGGAAATGATACTCTCCAGACAGAAAAGGGAGAGCCTGTACATAGTTTCGGAGTTCGCCCAGAAATGGTTCGCCGAGCAGCTTGAGGAGGGGGAAGGACGCGCGGTTGGCTGGAACTATTTCCGCCACAGGGGACTCCAGGAAGATACCATACGGAAATTCGGGCTCGGCTGGTGTCCCTCGGGAAAGCTGACTTTTCACGACGCCGCAATCGCAGCCGGATACAAGGAAGAATATCTTATTGAAAGCGGCCTCTGCGTAAAGACTGAGGACGGAAAGATTTATGACCGTTTCCACGAGCGCGTAATCTTCCCCATCCATTCGGTCAGCGGAAGGGTTTGCGGCTTCAGCGGAAGGACTCTCAAGGATTCCAAGAAAACCTCGAAGTACGTCAACTCCCCGAACACGCAGATATACGACAAGAGCCGGACCCTGTACGGGATGTGGTTCGCGAAGCAGGCAGTCACAAAGGAGGACTGCTGCATACTTGTGGAGGGCAATCTCGATATGATTTCTCTCCATCAGCTCGGGCTCACCAACGTGGTCGCCACCTGCGGAACCTCCCTCACCCGCGAGCAGATACTGGCAATCAAGAGGTTCTCCCGCAACGTGACCATAATGTACGACGGCGACAGCGCCGGAATCCACGCAGCAATCCGCGGTATAGACCTGTTCCTCAAGGAGGACCTCAACGTGAAGGTCGTGCTGCTGCCTGAAGGGATGGACCCGGACGACTTCACCAAGAAGCATAGCCTCGAGGAGACCAAGGCATTCATAGCAGAGAACGCGCAGGATTTCATAGGCTTCAAGACCAAACTGCTGCTGGACGAATGCGGAACGGACCCTATGAAGAGAAGCGAGCTCATCAACGACATCGCTGATACGATAGCGCTTATGCCTGACCCCGTGAAACGGTCGGTGTATGCGGATTCCTGCTCCGAACGCCTGGACATCAGCGTGGACATACTGAAAAACAGAATAGAGGAGACAGCGGAACGCAATGCACGGGATGACCGCAGGCGAGAGGAACTGAGACGTCGCGAACTCGAAAGGGCTGAAGCGGAAAAGGCCGATTCGAAAGGTGCCGGTCCTGACACTGCGGCGGGGAAACTGGAAACGGTCGTGATGGACGGCGCTGTCGGCAAGAAACTGGTACGCAAGGCTTCGATACTCGAGCCGGTGGAGAAGGACCTTCTCGCATTCCTGCTCAGAGACGGGCTTTCGACCATGAATTTCACCAAAGACAGCGAATATTATATGGAACCGCCGATGACCGTTGCCGAGTTCATAGACGGATCGCTTCATGATGACGGCTTGCAGCTTGAGGAGGGGGTAAGGCGCAGGACCTACGAAGCCTATTTCAAATACTATGATGAAGGCCTTGACCAGGATGAAATCATAAGGAAGATGACTGGGACGGACGACAACGAGCTGGTGAACCTTGTTGTGGAACTGACTTCCTCCAGATATGAACTCAACGGTGAACAGCTCAGAAAAAACCTCACCAACCACTCCACCCTGCTGCTGAGGACAGTCCCGAAGGCCATACTGCTGTACCATGCCAAGAGGCTGGACAAACAACTGGAGGAATACAGGCAGAAACTGAATGAGCCCGGCGCAGACATACGGACGATAATGATGGAGATCACCCACCTCAACGAAATGCGGCGTGCGGTGAACAGGCGCATCGGAAGAATCTGACGGACAGGCGAAATTATGGAATAATAGAACAGAGAAAGATATGGACAAGAAATTCAAGAGAACATTAGTCACCAGCGCGCTCCCTTATGCGAACGGGCCGGTACACATAGGTCACCTCGCGGGCGTTTACATTCCTGCCGACATATACGTCCGGTACCTGCGTATGCGGGGCGAAGACGTGCTCTTTATATGCGGTTCGGATGAACACGGAGTTCCTATTACAATCAAGGCGCGCCAGCAGGGCGTCAGCCCTCAGGACATCGTGGATCGTTACCACAAGATAATCAAGGACTCGTTCACAGGTCTCGGAATCAATTTCGACATATATTCCCGCACCTCCAGCAAGGTCCACGAAAAGAACGCTTCCGATTTCTTCCGCAAGCTCTACGACGAAGGAAAGTTCGTCACGAAGGAGAGCGAGCAGTACTATGATCCCGAGGCGAAGACCTTCCTTGCCGACAGATACATAGTCGGAACCTGCCCGAAATGCGGTGCCGAGGGGGCATATGGCGACCAGTGCGAGAAGTGCGGCTCTACACTCAGCCCTGAGGAACTCATAAACCCGAAATCCAAACTCAGCGGGGCAGAACCCATAAAGAAGAAGACCTCACACTGGTACCTTCCTTTGAACGAATACGAGAGCTGGCTGTCGGAGTGGATACTCGAAGGTCACAAGGAGTGGAGGAGCAATGTGTACGGTCAGTGCAAGAGCTGGATAGACGGCGGACTCCAGCCGCGAGCCGTCAGCCGCGACCTCGACTGGGGCGTGCCGGTTCCGGTCGAAGGGGCGGAAGGAAAGGTGCTCTATGTATGGTTCGATGCACCGATAGGATATATTTCCAACACCCGGGAGTTGCTTCCGCAGAGCTGGGAACAGTGGTGGAAGAGCGAAGATACCAAACTGGTCCATTTCATCGGAAAGGACAACATAGTATTCCACTGTATCGTATTCCCGTCAATGCTGAAGGCCTATGGGGACGGGTACATTCTTCCGGACAACGTGCCTTCGAACGAATTCCTCAACCTCGAGGGAGACAAGATTTCCACCTCAAGAAACTGGGCGGTATGGGCGCACGAGTACCTGGAGCAGTTCCCGGGTAAGGAAGACGTGATACGTTACGTGCTGACGGCAAATGCACCCGAGACCAAGGACAACGATTTCAGCTGGAAGGATTTCCAGGCTCGCAACAACAGCGAACTGGTCGCTGTCTTCGGCAATTTCGTCAACAGGGCCGTCGTGCTGACACACAAATATTTCGGGGGCAAGGTACCAGCCCGCGGCACACTTCAGGACATTGACCGCGAGACACTTGCCCAGATTCCGCAGATCAGGGCCAGCCTTGAGAAGAATCTGGATGGCTACCATTTCCGTGAGGCTCTCAAGGATGCGATGAACATCGCGCGCGTGGGTAACAAGTACATCTCCGATGCTGAGCCTTGGAAGGTTGCGAAGACAGATATGGAGCGCACGGCAACCATACTGAATGTGTGTCTGCAGATTTGCGCAGACCTGGCCATTGCTTTCGAGCCTTTCACTCCTTTTGCTGCGGAGAAACTCCGCAAGATGCTTGATGTGACTCTCTTCGCCGGATATGACCATCGCAAGGGGGAGCAGGAAACCGTCAACACCTACAGGGACGGCGAAGCTGCCGCACTCCACACTCTTCCGTTCGGCGGGACTGCTGTCTGCGAAGGCGCCTGCGAGGGCGGAGTCCGCTTGGAATGGAATCTTCTGGGTGAAGAAAGCATACTTCCTGAAGCTCACCAGCTTGGAGCCGCCGAACTCCTTTTTGCAAAGATCGAGGACGACGCCATCCAGGCACAGCTTGACCGTCTCGACGCAATCAGGGCGGAAAGGGAAGCTGCAGCAAAGGAGGAGGCTGCAAAACAGGTCGAGCCACAGAAGGCTGAAATCAGTTTCGAGGAGTTCGAAAAGATGGATATAAGGACAGCCACCGTTCTGGAAGCTGTCAAGGTTCCTAAGACCGACAAACTGCTTCAACTTACCATAGACACAGGTATTGACAGGAGAACCATAGTCTCCGGAATCGCCGAATACTATACAGCTGAGGAGATGGTTGGCAAGCAGATTTGCATACTGGCCAACCTCGCGCCGAGAAAAATCCGTGGAATCGAAAGCAAGGGAATGATTCTGATGGCGCGACAGGGCGACGGCAAGATGCGCTTCATCACGCCTCAGGAAATTCTGGCTAACGGCGCCTGCATAGGCTGACGCAGACCGTACATGAAAAGATTTGTGCTTACATGCCTTTGCGTCCTGCTGGTTTCAGGCTACGCGACGGCAACGGAGAAGGAGAAGGTTCTCAACGGTTTTGACGGCGGAATGATGGTACATTCGGGCTTCCTGAAAGGCAGCATTCCTCAGGTGGGCATAGAGACTTCAGGAGCTCCGATCGGAATTGGAGGGGTTTTGCGACTTCACCTTGGGAAGCATTGGAGACTGGGAAGCGAAGGATATGTGTCCACGCTCCCTCAACTTCACAACGGCAGCTATATAAAATACGGATGGGGCGGATTGCTCGGGGATTTCTATCTGACAGCAGGACGTTTCATGCCGTTTGCCGGGCTCACCCTGGGAGGAGGAGCGCAGACCTCCTTTCTGATGAAGGAAGAGCCCGCAGAGGAGTGGGGACCGGTAGGGGAAACGTATTTCAACAAGAAAGGGTTTATGGCCATTGACCCATTCGTAGGATGCGAGTTCATTCTTACCGGAGCCTTGCACCTCACACTCAAGGCCGACTGGCTGCTTGCCCTGGGCAAATCATCTTCCTCCGGCACAATGTCTCTGCTCAGGCCGACCGGTCCCAGAATCTATTTCGGTTTCATATTCAATCACTGACACTAGACAATAATTATTCATAACTTTGGCATTGTCAAGACACAATGTCAAAGGGATATGAAACGCATTATTGTCATTCTCATTGTCTCTACCATAATGTCAGCCGTCCCGGCAGCAGCGGCGGACAGAGAGAAGACCCTCATGAAACCCGGGCGTCCGGCAAATGAAATCAGCATCAGTTACGGCGGGCTCTCGTTGCCGCACATGGCAAACATTTTCGGCGGGATACTCGGGACGGGACTCAGCGGAGGATACTCCAAACTTGACAAGGCATCTACCGTCGGAGCGATATGCCTCGAATACCAGCGGCATCTCGGACGTCACATCGCAGTTGGAGGATGCATAGTGGAGGAGACGGTAATGCTTACCTTCGACAAGAAGACCGGCGAGACCGAAAGTGGGGAACCCATATATGAGGAGGGCGACCGTCAGTGCAACACCTTCCTGACCCTGATGCCGTCAGTAAAGATTCCGTGGTTCTATCGGGAACATGTCAGCATGTACTCGGGATTAGCGCTCGGAGCGTGGTACAACCCCAACGGAGGAAGCAGCAAGTTTGGCTTCGCCGGCCACGTGAGCGCCGTGGGCGTTGACGCCGGCAACAGCGCAGTGCGCGCCTTCGCGGAAATCGGTTTCGGTTTCAAGGGGCTCGCCCTCATCGGCATCAGGTTCAGTTTCTAAAACTGACCGTCATCCTGCGAATTCAGTCCATACCTTCTGATAAGCACTGAAATCTCCGGATCCTTGTTGCCGCGGAATACCTTGCTGTGGTCTTCCCTGCAGGCATCAAGATAGCACTGAACGGCCTTCTGGTCGTCTCCCAGGCGAGAATATGCTATGGCAAGCAGATAGTTCACGTCGGCATTCGGCTCAAGCGACGAAAGAACGGCCTGTGCACTGATGTTCCTGTCCAGCGCAAGGTAGGCCACCGCCGTGTTGTAGTCGGCATAAGGAGCGAGTATGGACGCAGCCTTTTCGTAATCCCTGTCCTGTATTGCACGAACGCCTGTTGCATAGAGGGTGTCTATCTCCTCTGTATCCACAAACTCCCGCTTGCGAGCCGTTGACTTGAGATGGAAACTGAAAGTCACATTCCTGAGCTTGGGATAAAGCCTGTCCTTTACATACCTGAAGGATTTCATCTCCGCTGCCATCCTGCGTTCACGCTGATCGGGATCAGGTGCGGATGAACACGAAAAATAGATTTCCCGCTCAGCCGCGGAAATGGTCGAATCCCTCGAGACGAGTTCGTCAAGCAGGCCCCAGTTCTCGGAAAGGGAACGGGACAGAACAATCATACGGCGCGGAGCCTGATGCTTGCTTATGCTCCCCTGCTCATCGACGGAGAAACCGCCGGCCCTGACGAGGGAATCGGAAAGCTCGCGTGCCATCCTGTCGACATGGCGCCTTAGGTTCTCCGCACGCAGACGGGAGACCTTTGTGTTGATTGCGTATGAACCGTCGGGCGACGCCGAAGAAGTGACAACCAGCGAATCAAGGGTAAAACTTCCGTTCGAAAGAACATCGGTTACATAGCCGCGCACCTTTGCGAGTTCCTCTGCATTCCTGCCCATCGAAAGGTCCAGTTCAGCCTTTCCCGCGGCGAAGACTATGTTGCAATTCGCATTGACCCCTACCTGTCTTTCGACCATCCTCCGGACGAAACGCTTGGAATTGAGGCTTTCCTCATCGATAAGGTCGCTGACTGAACTGATTATGAACTCGATTTTCTTGGACTGAGGTGTTTCATATATCATCTTTCCCTGCTCATACACCTCACCGGTCAGGGCTACATAGGCTTTCTTGAGCTTAGGACGAGCATTTATGGTCTGGACATAATTGTACTCGAAATCTCCGTCGGAGCTGACTATGACCGTATCCAGCCGTATACCCTCCGTAACGATAGGAGCTTTCACGTATTTGGCGTACATCTTCTGCATCCTCGCCTTGCGGCGCTCGTTCCTCGCTTTGGCGGCGCGGTTGGTATAATGCTCCAGCGCATCGCGTGCAGTAACCCCGTAGGCGGAGGCGAACTTCTCGTCCGATACCTCGGTGGAGTCTGTCTTGAACGCGTAGATTTCAGGAATATAACGGCGCAGGAAGATTTCCAGCTGATCGACGTTCACGAACTTCGTCGTATCCGAGATTATGCTGTCCACGAACTTCTCGTAATGCTGGTAACCCTTGAGCTGAGCCTTGCGGTACTCCTTTCCAGTGATAATGACCGGGTCCAGGCGAATGGAATCCTCGAGTACATACAGATCCGGGCAGAAGCGCACCTGCCATTTGCTGTCCTGCATCTTCGCCGGAACCACCACCTTGAATTCAAGGTCCACCTTTCCGTGGCGTTCTGCTACATTCTTGAAGGTAGCGGTCACATACGAGGCCTGCAGCACGTCGTGCACGGATTCCAGTCCATTCTCGTCTTTTTCATTGCGCATCAGGTACATGACCGAACCGTCCTCATCCACATAGCGTATGGAGTCGGGCTTCGGGAGTTCGAAGGACGCCGTATCCACGACCGTGATTTCCCTGTCGGTGAGAAGAACATTGATGCCCATTTCGTTCTCGGTTATATAGCTGAGTTTCCGCTGGGTGGAGCAGGAAAAAAGAGCGGGAACAAGAAATGCGGCCACGGCTGCTGCGAAGAATATTTTCTTTTTTGGGGAAATCGTGTTCATCGGTTCAGAAAATCAGAACAGAAAATGAAAGGAGAGTGATATGTCGTCAAGGGTTCCGAACCAGCGCGGGCCCTGCTCCCTTATATCCATGCATTCAGGACATCCATAAAGGGTATATTTCAGGTAGCGGCCGCCCCATGCGCCCATACCCAGTTCCAGATTGCAGTAACTGCTGAGCATGAAGGTATATCCGAGCGACAATCCCGCACCCACGCCCTGACCTGTCTCCAGGGCAGGACGCCAAATCCCCGTAGTGGAGATTCCGCTGTACTGAGCCTTGAGTCCCAGCCAGAATCCGGAATATACATACCACGGCCAATAGCGGAACCCAAGCCAGCCGGTCTGCTGCTGATTCCATATCGGAGTCTTTTTCGTCTTGAACTTCCAAGAGTTATACCTTCCGCCCAATTCGAGGGAGAAGTGGCGGCCTACGGCCACACCGAGGGCGAGGTTGGGCGTCCCGAAGTTGAGCCACTGCAGGGCATTCGTACCTATGGACCATCTCTTCATCTCCTTGCTCCTCACAACGTTCTCTGAAGCGGCGTCATCCTTCTTTGCGGAAGCTTCGGCACCGATGAAAACATCAGCGGCAAAGACAGTGGTCGGAACGGAGAGCAACAGGACCGATGCGGCTATGCAATTAACAAAAAGAACTTTCATCATTCTGTAGTAGTTATCATCATTGTTGCAGGGATATAGTCACTCTGTCTGTCGTTGTTGCCGTCTGAAATTCTCAAAGCCAGCCACAAATCTCCCGCCTTGAAAGAATCCGGGAGAGGTACAATCTGCAGTGATATGCTCAGCACATCCCCCTCGGCAGTTGCAGTGAGAGATCCCGCAGAGGACTCTCCTTCTGAAGTCAAGACAAGCACCGACAGGGAAGAAGGGACTTTTGCAAGGGCATCTGCAGTTCCCGAAGGCAGTATCAGGAAGGACAATTCCGCGGAAGCATTTCCCACAGTGTCGCACATCACCGCCACTGAATCCCCCACATCCGGCAGCCAGTTCACCGACTGTATCCTGGAAAGAAGCTTGCTTATGTCCTTGCTCATGTCCTTGCTCATGCCCGAAAGTGCGGAGTACAACTTCTTCAGATCGGAGACTGAAGACTTGAGAGCATTGACCGCAGTCTGAAGTTTGCGGCTGTCCCTCGACCAGGAACGGTAAAGGTCAGCCTCCTTCGCATTGAGCGAATCCAGCTGTACTGCCACGCTGTCCGCTATGCGTCCCTCCATCTCCTTGGTCGCCGACAATATGGCCGCCTCATATTTAGTCTTCATAAGTTCCTCAAGATCGGCCAGTTCGGTCTTGTACAACTCTATCCTCTCCTCATTTGCCTTGATTGCGCGCCAGCAGGAATCGAGCAGCTCGACATTACGCCCGATCAGAACGGCATTCTTCCTTATCGCCGCAGCATTCTCGGACACCTCTGCCGCCTGCTCCAGCAGAGTTGTTCCGAAAGAATCGAACTGATCATATGCACCATTCATTTTCTCAATGGCATTCTGTATCCTCCCTATGTTAACGGAATTCGTGTCCATGTGTTCCTTCAGGGCGGCAATTGTATCCTTCTGACGCAGGATTTCAGCGGCATTGTCGGCGATGGCGACGGCAGCAGCTGATATCTTGTCCGCATTGGAGCCGAAGTCCCTGAGCAGCGCGGCATTCTGCTCCTGAAGGCCTGCAATTCTCGCCGTCTCGGACCTGTATCCCGCCACAAGATCAGCGTATTTCTGTACCTTGCCCCGTATCTCCTTTTCAAGCGAGGTGGTAAGCGATAATATGTACTCCTCGTTGTTCTCAAGCTCACTTTCCATCTCCGCGGCAAGGGAACGTATGCAGGAATCAAGTTTCGCCTTGGTGTAATAACCGTCGAGCAATGTGTTGACCCAAGCCTTCATACTGTCCTCATATTTGAGGATTCCATCCTTGAAATATGCCTCATAGGCAGTCTTGAGCTCAGCCTCGGCAGCCTCCACGGTAGGGACTATGCCCGCAGCTATATCGGCCACCTCTGCTTTCATTTCATTGCCGAGATTCTCTATCGATGCGGGAATATCCTCATTGAAGGCTTTGTCTATGGCTGCTGACAGCTTTTCCATATCCGAATCCGCCTTGTCTATTGCCGTTCTTGCGGCAGTCACGTCAGCACAGAGGGCGTTGTATTGAGCGAGGGTGGCAAAACTCGCAGAAGCCCAGGATCTCAGGTCGGAAACTTCCGAATCCGCATACCGCCTGAGTTCATCTATCCTGCTCCCGAGATTGGTGTCCGCGTTCTGAAGCTCCTTGACAGCGTTCTTGAGGGCGGAGAGTTTCGAAGACATCTCCCTGCGGTATGCAGAAATCTCCAGAGACAGGGTTCCGGACGAGACGGTGAGATCGGAATAAGCCTTTTTCTCCACCTCTGAAAGCCTGTCCTCGGACTTTTCTATCTCTTCTTCAAGAACGGCGGCCTTCTCTTCAAGGGATGAGAGATAGGTCTGCAGCGAACTTTCGAGTTCCTCAAGGTCCGGGATGGTCTCCCTTATGCGGTCAAGCTGCTGCTGTATCGTATTGATTGCCTGCTTGCCCTCCCTGTCTATCTTGATATGGGTATCGAAGAGATTCTCGCGGAAATCACATCCGCAGAGCATCAGGAGTGCCGTTGCCGCAAGTATAGTGGACTTTTTTAACATGCCTGAAAACAATTTCATAAGTCGGATGTGTTTACTGTCATATATGCCTCTTCCTCAATTACGGACTCATAGGCCGGGAGGAGGGCGGAATAGGCTGCTCGACTGCCCTGGGGAACGATAATGCGCCCCACCGAAGCATAGCTGAAGGAATTATCCGCGATTGCCGGAGGAACTGCGGAGCGGAAACGTATCAGTTCCATATTGCTGTCTTCAGACGCGAAGGCCAGGGACCCTATGCTCTCCACGGATGATGGAATATCCAGGCTGGTAAGAGGGCAGCCGTAGAAGGCGCAATCCCCTATCGTCTTCACGGAAGGTGGCAGAAGCAAGTTCGCAAGAGACCCGTTGGAGAACTGCCAGTCGGAAGGTATGGTTTCAAGACTCTTGAAATACTGCAGGAGGGAAAGGTCGGATATCGCTTCAAGCGGGACGTATGCCATAGGATCGACATCCGTTACGGTATAGAAGCCTCCATAGCATCCGTCCCAGCTTTCGCCATCGCTGTACTGAGTTTCCACAGCCTCTTTGAATTTTTTCTGCTGGACTGAATCTGCAAACTCCACCTTTCGGGCCGCAAGTGCTTTCAAGTCATCACAGTCGGACGGGACCCTCCGGCAGAAGAAGGAATCATTGTCCAGCAGAAGGGTCTGGAGACGGCATTCCTCAGGAATGTAGAGAATTCCCGTAGCCGAGCCCCTGAAATCCACACGGACTGCATCGAAGGAGGCTTTGAGGAGCAGGTCCCCGCCATTCCCGTTACGGATTGTGACCGAAGGCAGGACCAGGTCCGAACTGAGCCGCCCTATGGACGCCGCATCCATGAACAGTTCCTTGACGACATTGGAGCCCAGGGAAATGGAATCTGCGAGAGAAGAAGTGAGGTCTATGGAGCTGACGTCCGGGAAATAGCACAGTCCTTCGAGGGATGAGACAGCCGTTCCGGAAAGGTCGAAACCGGCACCGGGTTCATTGGCGGCGTCGAAAAGCACGGAATCCCTGAGGGTCAAGAGTCCGTCCGAGTTCATATCGCAGTTTGCCAGAAGATATTCCCTGAAGGCGCTGTCCGGAACTGAGAGTTCCTCGTCGACCTCGATGCATTCGAGGGAGCAGTAATCCGTCTGGAAGGAGTTGTTCCCGTCTGAAACGATGATGGAGACGCTTGCTCCCGTTTCAGGGGTGAAGAAAGTCATAGGAAGCACGGTGGCGTCCACGGTCACCGACAGAATATCTCCGTCGGCACTGACAGTACGCAGGCTTGCCGGAATCTCGCGTCCTGCCCTTGTGAGCGTGTTCAGAAAATAGGCAGAGATGAGTTCCGGATGGGAGGCAAGCCCTTCAGCCGTTCCGGAAGGCAGAACCTTGAAGCGCAAGCTTGCAGCAGCGGTATGGTAACGTCCCGCGGTATAAGTCACCGCTGCACCCTTGCAGCCGGGAACCGGCAACCTTGACATCGACTGTATTCTTGAAAGGAGTTTGTCCACCTCACTGCGGGCATTCACTATACGCTGCTGTATCGAGGCGAAACGATCATTAAGTGATTTCACTGCGGCTTCAGCCCTGCCGACCCGCGCCGCAATCGTGTCGCGTCTCTCGGCGAAACTGCCGTTGAAATCATCCAGAGAAGCGTTTACAAGGCTGAGTCTGCTCCGGACTTCCTCTTTGATCCGGCCTTCCGCCTCCTCTATGGCCGCCTGGATTGCGGCATTGTACTCTTGGCGGAGTTTCTCTTTTCTCACGACCACGGAGTCTCTGAAATCGTTGAGGTTTTCAGTATTGCTCCTGATTGCCTCGACATTGGCTTCCAAAGCTTCAGCATTCCGGGCAATGAGCGAAGAGGCTTCTGCAATATCCTCGGAGTTCTTCACTATGGACTCGAGACTTTCTGCCAGCCACTTTTCATAGCGGCTGAGCACTCCGAGACTGTCCTTCATTTCTTCCACCCTGCCGTTCTGTGCATCGGCAAGGGTTTCAAGGGTTTTAACTTCAGGAGAGATGTCTCTGATGAGAGAATCCACGACAAATATGCGGGCTGCGTTTGCCTCTATGGCGGCTGCGTCAGCATCAATCTGCGCCGCCAGGTCGATAAGAGTCTGCGGGAGAGCCTTCTCGAAAGCATCGACTTCGTCAAGACTCTTTGCGAGGTCATCAAGGTTTCGGTTGTTTGCCTCCACAAGGGAGTCCAGATGGGAAGACAGGGATTTGACCGCACTGACCAGGTAGGCCTTCTGGGCCTTGAGGGCTTCATTGAAACGAAACATGGACAAGGAAATCATCTGCTCCACGTCAGTTATGTTGGAATACCCTGTGAGCTGGTTGTTCACCCATGATTCCATTCCTGCCCTGGATGTCTCGAGCGCAGACTCGAGAGCCTTCTTGTACTCCCCTTCCACCTTTGAGCTGAAGGCCTTGACGGCAGACTCCATATCCTTACCAAGCTTTTTGATATCATCCTTCAGCTGATTCTCTGCAGCCTCAAGTGAAGCCGGGATAAGAATGTCGACAGCGGTGTTGAAGCGGGACAGGACTGAACTCACGAGGTTCTCAAGCGTAACGACGGTCTGCTGTACGGAGGACATCACGGCAACCGTGCTGTTGTACTGTTCGAGCGTTGCGTAAGTTCCCGATGTCCAGTTCTCCGCTTCCGAAAGCGCGTTGTCAGTATATTCCTTCAGCTGGTCAATCCTGTTTCCAAGTGCCGCATCCGATTCTCTCAGTTTGGTCAGAAGAGCATTGATATCGGAAATAGCCGTTTCCATTTCCATTTTCTGAGCCTCGATCTGAGCCCGGATGTCACTCTCCATCGAAGATATTTCCCCGCTCATTTCCACCGAAAGCTCTTCTATTCGGGCCTCCAGCTCCTTTTCCCTTTCGGAGAGTTCCTCGAGAGCGACGGCAAGTTCGTCTATGTAGGCCTCGAGAGCCTGTCTGGTCTGCTCGGCGTCCTCCACGGACACATCCATCATTTCCACCTGACGTGCGAGAGGGTTTATGGTCTGGTCCACAAGGGTGTCAAGCTGGTTCCTGATATCCTCGAATCTCTCGTCGAATTCCGTACATGAAGAATTGACAAACAGCGGGACAAAAACGGAAAGCAGTGCGCCAAGGGTAGCGGAAAGTTTTCTTAAATGTTTCATAGACTGCCTCCTTTTCTTGAAACTGCAACTTTCACGAAGGAAGACAGGCGGTTATTGTTCCCGTCGCTTATGCGAAGGGCGACATTGAAGGATGCTCCGTCCTCAAGAGCCGCCGCTGGCAGGGAAGAGAGCACGCATCCCACCGTAAGTTCGTCTCCGGATGCCGACGCGGCGCTTGCTGAAAAGATGGTATCAGCTCCGTATCCAGGCATATGGACATACAGGCCAAGGGCTGAAAGATTCTGAGCCAGGGCTTCCGCACATCCGGAAGGAAGTATCTTGAAATCCATGGACAACACGGCATTTCCATCCTCGGAGCACTCAAGAACATGGACCCCATCACTGTAGACCGGGAGGTAAACGACAGACTGTATCCTGGCAAGAAGTTGCTCCAAGGCGGCCTCAATGTTCGCAAGATCCGCGAGCATAGCCTCGAGCTCGGCCACATCGGCTTCAAGGTCATCCAGAGTCGAGGACATGGAATCAAGGCGGTCGCTGATGTCATCCATATCTCCCTTGAACTGCTGTTCAAGATCGGCCACTGCATCGTCTGCATTTCCCTCCGACTCGCGTATTCCGTCTGCAATCGCCTTTTTGAAGGCAGCCTCTATCCTGAGACTCACCGCATCAAGGCTGTCGCGAAGACTGGCAGCCGCCCTTGCATTGGCAGCAATGGCCTCTGCCTGCCTGTGTATCTGGGCGGCATTCGCGGCAATGAGTTTGTCCTGGTCAGCTATGTTCCCGGTGTTGGTATTGATTGAATCGAGCAGAACCCGGTACCCGGCCAAGAGGTTCTCGGCATTCCCGACCGCATTCCCGTGGCGGGTCATGAGTTCGTCAAGAGCTGAGTCGTTGCTCTCAAGGGCAGTCCTGTTGTCTTCCACAAGCTTCTTCATCGAGGAGAGGTCATTCTCGCAGCCGGAAATTGCCAGGGAGTTTGCCTTTATGAGAAGTGAGTTTGCATTGATTCGGCTTGTATAGTACAGAAGGCTGTCATATTCCTTTTTCTTAGCCTCCTCCAGAGGCTCCACCCTCGATTCGAGATCGGCGACAAGTACAAGATTGTTCTCTATGGAAAGCTCAAGAGTGCTGCCCAGACTGTTGATATGGCTGATAAGAACAGTCTTCTGTTCGTCTATTGCCACCTCCATCGCCAGGTTGAGAGAATCCAGCTTGGCCTGTATCTCCCAAGTGCGATAATAGGATTCCAGACGGACTCCCACCCAGACCATGAGGGATTTCTCGGACTCAGCTATGCTCGCAGCGAGTGTTGTCTCATAGGCGAGTCTTATCCTCTCGCCGGCCTCCCTGAGTGAGGCATTGAGACTTTCCATGGTCGCTTTGATTTCATCACCTACCCCGTCTTTCATCTTTTCAATATCCTTGAGGGCAGCTTCAATGCAGCTTGTAAGCCTGCTGTCAAGGCTCTGGGCGGCCTGCTTCGAACTCTCTGCAGCAAGTTTGACTGCATTGACATCCTCCGCCGCAGCAGCCATCTGTTCAAGAGTGGCGAAGGTGGCCGCAGTCCAATCCCTGTATGAACCAAGCTCACCGTCTATGTACTCTTTCATGGAATCTATCCTTTCTGAAAGAGCCTTGTCAGTTTCCTCAAGTTTTGCAATGGACTTGTTGATAGACTCCAGATCCTTGTCAATTATTGACTCGACCAGTTCAAGCCTGTAAACGAGATCGGCCCGGACAGCATCAAGCCTGCCAGCAAAACCATCCTTGACCGAAGCTATCCCGGCCTCAAGTTCATCTGCCTTCTCCTGCAGGGCAAGGGCTTCCTTCTCGATGGCCGCCCTGTAGGTTTCCGCATCGGAGATAATCTTATGGAAAGACTCTGCAGAGGCTTCAATGGCAGCTCTCTGCTCCTCAAGCGAGGCAATATCCTCGCTCTTGAGGTCATCCACCTCCTTCTGAAGTTGATCGACCTCCTTCTCGGCAATGTCACAAGCGACGGCGCAAGGCAGCAGAAAAGCCAACACGGCGCTGTAAGATAGACATCGCACGCGGGAAAAAGAATAAAACATATCCTACTTGCTGGAAAATCCTATGTTGTGTGTAAAAGTAAGCAACAAATCCTGACAAAAGTAAAAAAAATTGCCTATCCAATAATGGACAGGCAAGATTCTTTATCTAAGGCAAGCTGGATGGAGAGTTCCCTGAGGTCCGCGAAACGACGCTCATCCCTGATTTTTCTCAGGAAGGTAAGCCGCATCGGAAGGCCGTAGATTTCTTCATCAAAGTCGAATATATTGGTCTCTATGGTCCTGGAGTTGGTCGTCCCTACCGTCGGTTTCACACCTATGTTGCACATCCCGTAACGCTGTTTTCCGGCAGTTTCCACCCTGACCAGATACACCCCGTCTGAAGGGACCAGCTTGAGGGGTTCATACAGGCTCATATTCGCCGTAGGGAAGCCCAGAGTGCGGCCAAGTCGGTTACCGGCAACCACAACCCCATAGAGGCTGTAGTCATAGCCGAGCATTGCGGCGGCCTGTTCCATGTCCCCGACCTCGAGGGCTGTGCGTATCTTGGTGGAACTGACTGCATAACCTGCATTCGAGGAGACGAGAGGGGCCTGTATGACATCCAGTCCGAGGCTTGAGGCCACCGCCACAAGATCCTCCGGACTGCTGCAGTCCGAGCCCATACGGTTGTCGTAACCCAGGAGCACGGCTGTTCCTGAACACAAGCCCATCACGTATTCCCTGAGGAAAGCCTCCATAGTCAGGGCTGCGAATTCCCTTGTGAAATCCAGGACTTCCACCCTGTCGACTCCCAGGGACAGGAGCATCTCCTTCTTCTCCGTGAGAGATGACAGCAGGCGCAGCCCTCGCGCATCCTTGCGGAGCACCATGCGCGGATGAGGCCAGAAAGTGATTACCGCACTCTCTTCTCCACGGGTCTTGGCGCTTGCTACCAGTTGCCCGATTACTTCGCGGTGTCCCAGATGGACACCGTCGAAGAATCCGGTGGCTACAACCATTTTACGAGTCCGAAATCCTGTCTGTGAGGCAGGAGGCTGTTCTTAGGATATATTCTGGTCGCTACCTGGTACATACCGGTAGTCTCAGGAAGAACTGCAGCCTGGAAGGTAGCGGTACCGTCGTGAGCATCCACGAGCTTGAAGGTAACCTTCTCCCTGATGTGAAGATTGCCCTTCTTGTCAGTAGAGGTGAAGAGGAGTTCGACACCTATGTCCTCCGGATTGAGGTCAGCTATGTTGAGCACGACCTCGGAACGGATCTCGTTGTCGGAATCGAGCACGTATGTATCGTCCGGATGGGTATATGATATGACCTCGACGTTCTTCCATGAACGGAGGACACCCTTCTTCCATGCAGCGATTTCCCTTGCCATAGCAAAATCGTTGGCAATCATCTTCATGCTGCGCTCTGACTGAGGCTCATAATACTGTTTGCAGTAATCCGTGAGCATACGGTTGGTGGTGAAGTTGCAGGCCACCTGGGCAATGGTGTTCTTGATGTATCCCACCCACTCTGCAGAGCGTCCGGTATTCCTGTCGGTATTGTAGTATGCAGGGGCGATTTCGTTCTCAATTATATTATATATGGTAGCAGAGTCGAGCTCGTTCTGGTATCCCTGGTCGTCGTAGGTTCTTTCCATAGGCAGAGCCCAGCCGGCTCCCTCCCTGTATCCCTCGACCCACCATCCGTCGAGGACGGAGAAGTGCATCACACCGTTCATCGAAGCCTTCTCTCCGGATGTTCCGGAAGCCTCCTGAGGACGGGTAGGGTTGTTCATCCAGACATCCACACCCTGTACAAGCCTCTTGGCGAGGGTGATGTCATAGCCAGGCACGAAGACTATCTTGCCGATGAAGCGAGGCTGCTTGCTTATCTCGACAATCTGGCGGATGAGGTCCTGACCGGCACCGTCGGCAGGATGGGCCTTGCCCGCAAAGATGAACTGTACAGGATGTACAGGGTCATTTACAATGGAATCGAGTCTGTCAAGGTCGCTGAAGAGCAGGGTGGCTCTCTTGTATGTCGCGAATCTCCTTGCGAAACCTATGGTCAACACGTCGTCGCGCAGGGTTTCCTTTATGGTCACGATCTGGCGAGGAGAATAGTGACTTGCTATCTGAGGGTCAGAAAGTCTCTCCCTGATTACGTCTATAAGGGTCTTCTTGAGGAACTTCCTCGTGTTCCACACCTCCTCGTCTGAAACCGCATAAATGCCCTCGAAGCACTTGAGGTCATAGTGATGGGTCTTGAACTCAGGTCCGAACACCCTCTCGTGTATCGCCTTCCACTCCTTCGCCGTCCATGTCGGATAGTGGACGCCGTTGGTAACGTAGCTGACGTGATTCTCTTCAGGCAGGTAACCCGGATACATGGAAGCGAATATCTCCTGGCTCACCTTGCCGTGGAGCATCGATACGCCGTTCACCTCCTGAGAGATGTTCGCCGCAAGATTGCTCATGGAGAACTTGGCGTTCACATCGTAAGGGTCGTTCTTTCCAAGGCTCATGAGAGTTATCCAGTCTATCTTGAGCTGTTCCGGAATCTGGCCTATGTACTGGCGGAGTATGCCCTCGTCGAAGGCATCGTGACCTGCCGGAACAGGGGTGTGGGTAGTATAGAGGGAAGAAGCCCTCACTACCTCCATGGCTTCCTCGAAGCTGAGATGGTCGTTGTTGACATACTCACGGAGCCTCTCAAGACCTATGAAAGCCGCGTGGCCCTCATTGCAGTGGTACACCTGAGGGTTGAGTCCGAGGGCACGGAGGGTGCGGATTCCGCCTATTCCGAGAAGAAGCTCCTGCTTGAGCCTGTTCTCCCAGTCGCCGCCGTAAAGCTGGTGGGTCACCTGACGGTCCTCAGGAAGGTTCTCATCGAAATCGGTGTCGAGAAGATAGAGGTCCGTGCGTCCCACAGCCACCTTCCATATACGTGCCTGCAGGGTCCTTCCCGGGAATGCAACCTGCACCTTGAGCCAGTTTCCGTCCGCGTCGAACACCTGCTCTGCAGGTATCTTCATGAAGTCCTGTGGAGTGTACTCCGCAACCTGATTGCCCTGAGCCGTGAGTTTCTGGTTGAAGTATCCGTAGCGGTAGAGAAGACCTACGGCCACGAGGTTCACGTTCATGTCGCTGGTTTCCTTGAGGTAGTCACCTGCGAGGATTCCGAGACCTCCCGAATAAATCTTCAGGGAAGTGTCGAGTCCGTACTCCATGCAGAAATATGCAATCGACGGATCCTTTCTTTCGGCCTTTGCCGCCATATATCCGTTGAAGTCGTCCATCACCTCTCCGAGCATCTGGAGGAAGGCCGCATCCTTGCTGAGCTCTTTGTATCTCTTTATGCTGACACGGTCAAGTATGACCATAGGATTGTGTCCCGACTTGTGCCAGAGCTCAGAATCAATATACTTGAACAGCGCCTTTGCGTTGTCATTCCAACACCACCAGAGGTTCTTGCAGAGAGTCTCAAGGCCCGAAAGCGCCTTAGGCAGATGTCTGGTTACCATTACGCTCTGCCATTTCGGCGAGTCGATCTCTATTTTCGTGTACATGCTCTTTTCCTTTTTTGCTGCCATATCGTAGATGGCGGTATTAATAACTTTTGAAAGTGCCCTGCTATAGGCCTCCTTGTAATATTCTATCTGATTCTTCCACAGTGCGATGTCCGCAACGTCCCTTGCCGAGTCGCTGTACTTCTGCCATTGGGCTGCGGAGAGGGATGCCATTTCCTTCAGCCTTGCGGTCACAGCTCCCACGACCTCGAAATAATTTGAATCGTTCCTTTCAACCACAGTTATGCCCGGATGCTCCTTCCGATAGCGGTCGCGCACCCAGAGCCCGAAGCCGGCAAGACTCGTCGTCAGCGTAGGAACGCCGAAGGCAAGACTCTCGAGCGGGGTATAGCCCCAAGGCTCATAGTATGAAGGGAAGAACGTGGCGTCAAGACCGATGAGAAGGTCATAATAGGCCATATCGAATATCCCGTCGCATCCGTTGAGATAGGACGGAATGAAATAGACCTTAAGCTTGTCGCCGGGTTCATTGTGAAGTCTGAGTTCGTCAAAGCGGCGGGTTACCGCATCCCATTCGGGGTTCATCAGCACATGCGAAACCTGGGTCGTATATTCTGCGCTTCCGACACCCCCGAGCTTTGCCAGCAAAGCCCTGTCCGGTCCGTGATGGCCCGAAGGTATCATTATGAACGCGTGTACCGTCCTCGATGAGTCGGGGCTCTCCCTGTAACCCGCGAGGGCATCGATGAATACGTCCAGACCCTTGTTGCGGTATTCGTAGCGGCCGCCTATGCCCACGAAAAGATCATTCTTTCCGACCGCCTCCCCGCTCATCGCAGAAGCCACCTCAGCCAGACGTTTTCTGGCAGCCTTGCGCTTCTTTGCGTATTCGGTCCTGGTGGAAGGAGTAAAACTGTCCTCGAAGCCGTTCGGGGTCACTACGTCCACATTCCTGGAAATGAAATGGGCGCACTCCCTTGCCGTCGTATCGCTCACGGTAGTGAAGACGTCGGCATTGAGGGCGGAATTCTTTTCCATCGAGTGGATTGCGACGACATTGAATCTGCGGGCCATTTCATCCGCATTCAAGCTGTCCATGTCGTCATAGAGTCTCATGTTGTTGCCTGCAAGACAACGCCCCATCATTGTCGCGTGCGTCGTGAAGACGGTAGCGACAGGAAGCCCAGTCCCCTTGAGATAAAGAAGGCCCGCGCCTGTCTGCCACTCGTGGAACTGCGCCACCACCTTGTCTCCGGGATAGAGGTTGAATCTGCAGAAGCTCTCTATGACACGCCCCGCGGCATAGCCGAAAAGTGCAGACTCCTTGTAATCCCAGTTGCCTGTGATGGAATCCACTCCGAAACGCTTCCAGAATTCGGTCAGGATTTCATTCTGATGCGAAATAAAGCTCTTGAAGTCCACGAGTATGGCATAAGGCCTGCCCGGAACGTTCCAGCGCCCCGTGCGGACCCTTATGCCCTCGGACAAGGCCTGGCTCTTCCATGCCTTGAACAGGGTGGGATCCTCCAGAAAATCTGGATTCGCATCAGTGTTCATCCATACGTCCGGTCCCACGAGGATATGGTGTCTTCCAAGTTCGGTACTAAGGTGGAAGGCCTTCGTGGCAACCACAGTGTAGATACCTCCTACTTTGTTGCAGACTTCCCAGCTTACTTCAAAGAGATAATCCGGACGTATAAGTTCGTTTTTTACTGTCATTTATGATACTACTAACTACTGTTTCTTTTTTGCGGGCCTTTTCTTCACGCCCGGTCTGTTGATAGGTTTGACTATGACCGGCTTTTCTTCCGGTTTTTCCTCCCTTGCGTCCGAAGTCTTGAGCTTGTCGTCGAGCCTTATCGAGAAATCGCTCAGGACATTCATATAGTTGATGAATGCCTCATACGGCGTATCGTAAGGGTTGAAGTACTTGTGGACATCTCCGTCGGAGAAGAACTTCGTGCACATATAATAGAGGTGGTCACTTTCCTGCAGGTGGGAATAATCAGTCCAGAGGATGTCGTCCTTGGCAAGGGAAACCTTCTCCGCAAGGCCATAGAGCTTGTTGAAGGCATCCTGCTGCAGTTCGTTGCCCAGCCATGCCGAAAGGTCGCGCTCCTCGTCCGCCCAGGAGATAGGGTCCGGAACGGAAAGCTCACCCACTGCCGCGTGCTTCTTCGCCGCCTGTGCCGGGGTCACGAACTCGAAGGTTCCGTCAGAGATGACGGTCTGTGGAAGATGACGCATGAACTCGAATATGCCGGTGTTTGCCGACTGGTGCTCACCTATGGTCTCGTAGTCCATGAAGAGATTGATAACATCGCTGTCGTCAGCCTTGAGCCATGAAAGGTATTTGTCGCAGTCCAGAGGCCATTCGTTCCATCCCCTGTTGGAGAAGCGGAAGGCGATGTCGTCGCTGAGCTTGCTGTTTCTGAGCAGGAGCTTGAGCTTCGGTGCGCCTACGCCGTTGTAGACGTAGCCCGGGCTCCTCCAACCGAGTATATGCTTCGCGCCCTCGGTGAGCATTGCCTTGAATCCCATATCATATACCTGACGCCCGATTGCATCGGAATAGATGAGCTCGGTATTCCTGAAGGTGACTGGAGTGACTCCGAAATACTTCTCTATAGCCTTCCTGTGCAGATCCGTCTGGAATTTGAACATCTGAGGGGAGGCGAGGGAAGCCAGAGAATGGTAATAGGTCTCGCAGAGGAACTCCACGCAGCCCGTTGCAGCCAGCTCCCTGAAACTGTCAATCACCTCCGGATAGTGGCGGTCGAACTGCTCAAGCACTGAGCCGGAGATGCTGAAGGCCACCTTGAACTTGCCGTCGGATGCCTTGATAGCCTCGAGGAGCATCCTGTTGGCCGGCAGATAGCACTTGTCCGCAATGCGGCGGAGTATGGTCCTGTTCGCAAAGTCGTCAAAATAATGGGAGTCCTTGCCGATTTCGAAGAATCTGTACAGGCGCAGCCTTGTAGGCTGATGGACCTGGAAATAAAGACAGATACTCTTTTTCATATTTGGTGTCATTTCTTTGCTGATTCATTGATCGCGTCCTGATATATGCCCTTTATCTTGGCAGCGACCTCATTCCACTTGATTGCATTGACCTCATCGTAACCCTTCTCCGCAGCCATGCGGGCCATGGCCGGGTAGTTCAGCAGGGCATAGATGGCGTCAGCCATTGCATCCACGTCCCAGAAGTCGGTCTTGATGGCGTACCTGAGTATTTCCGCACATCCCGACTGCTTGCTTATGATGGAAGGGACATAGGTCTGCATGGCTTCGAGCGGAGAAATTCCGAAAGGCTCTGAGATAGACGGCATCATATACACATCCGAGAGCGCGAACATCTTCTGGACATCGGCTCCGCGAAGGAAGCCTGTAAAATGGAATCTGTCGGAGATGCCGAGCCTTGCGACGTGACGTATGCACCTGTTGAGCATATCTCCGCTGCCGGCCATCACGAAACGGACATTTTCGCAGCGCTTGAGAATCTTCGCCGCGGCCTCGATAAAGTACTCCGGACCCTTCTGATAGGTAACACGCCCGAGGAAGGTCACGACCTTGTCCTTCACTCCCCTCTCGACGACCAGATTCTTCCTTCCGCTGAAGTCCACGGCGTTGTGGACCGCGAAGACCTTGTCAGGGTTGATTCCGTACTTGTTGATGCATATGTTCCTCGTCAGCTCGGAAACCGCCATCACCTTGTCGGCCGCCTGCATTCCCCTGGTCTCTATGTCGAGCACACGGGTATCGATGTGGTCGTCGCTGGCACGGTCATAGGAGGTGGCATGGACGTGTATGACGAGCGGCTTGCCGCTGACCTGCTTTGCCGCCATTCCGGCGAGGTAGGTAAGCCAGTCGTGGGCGTGGATTATGTCGAACTGCCCCTCGTACTGCTTCGCAATTGTCGCTCCTACGAGGGCGTAGCGCGCAACCTCCTCCATCAGGTTGGAACCGTATTTGCCCGAGAACTTGAACTTCTGTCCGTAGCGTATAGAGAATTCGTCGCGGGTCATGCTCTTCTCCGCTTCGACTATCCTGTAGAAATCGTCAGGGTCCATATACGGAACCATATTGGAGCCCACCTGGACGAACTGGACCTTCCCGAGGAAGGACTCGACGTTGTGGTCTACGACATCGCAGGCGACATCGCTCGCGTTGATGATCTTCACCGCGCTCTCATCTTCGTCTCCTGACGCCGAAGGCATCACGAAAAGGACATCCACTCCGTTTGCGGCCAGGCCCTTGGTCATTCCGTAGCAGGCTGTTCCCAGACCGCCTGCAATGTGGGGAGGAAACTCCCATCCGAACATCAGTACTCTCATTTGACAGCCTCCTTGTTTACATTGATGAGATATTCACACTTGAGCAGGGCTGCAGTCGCGCAGGCTGAAGAAATCGCACCGTGAGGTTCATGAGGCGGATTCCCGTCATAAAGCTCGGAGAATGCGCCTACGCCGTGCTTGTTGATGTCCTCATAGAAGCCCTCGACAAGATATTCAGCCCTCTTTATGAAGTCGGCACCCTTTATGCGGAAGCCCACCTCGATGTAAGGTGCGAGCAGTTCCGTCCTGGTGCATCCCTGATGGTATGCAAGGTCACGGTCTATCTGCGAGCCTTCGTAGACGCCCCTGTACATGATGTTCCGCGGGGACAGGGTTCTGATTCCGCGTTTGGTGACGAGTTCGGACTTCATGGTTTCCATAATGGATATCTTGGCCTCGTCGTCAATCGGAGAATAAGGCACGTAAACAGCTACAAGCTGGTTAGGACGAACCTCAGGCTTCTGGCCGGCATTGTCCACATAGTCGGAGAGGTAGCCGGTATCGGCCTTCCAGAAAATTTTCTGGAAGCTCTCCTTCGCGGCGTCCCTGACAGGAATCCACCGGTCCGCGAAGGAACGGTCCTTCCTGTTGTATTTGAGTTCCATGTCTATGGCATAGCAGAGGGCATTGTACCACCAGGCATTGGTATCGACCTGGTATCCTGCCCTTTCGGTAACGGGATTCCCGTTTATGTATGCGTTCATCCAGGAAAGAGCCACCCTGTCCATCTGAGCCCAAACGAGTCCGTTCGGATGGAGGGTCACCTCAGCCCTGCGGCCCGGCGCATAGCTCTCTATGACTCCCTTGAGAGTCTCCCCGTATTTTCCCCATACACGCTTCTCGCCACCCGCAAAGGCGACGTACTGCTGAAGCACGTCTGCCAGACGGAGCGGAGCCTCGACCTGGGTCGTTTTATGGAAAAGCCTCTCCTGCTCATCCTCTATGAGATTGTCGAGTATGTTCTCGAACTCGGTGCAGTCCCCGGTGGCGAAAAGCGTCAGTCCCGGAAGGGCCATGAGCGTTTCGCGGAGAAGTCCCGTCGCCATCCATGAGAAACCGGCGGTAATCTGTTCGCGGCCGCCCCTGCAGCGCTTGAGCAGATGGGCATTCCTGACAAGAAGGTCGTGCATGGAACCTATGACCCCAATCTTCGCCAGATTGGAGTTGAACCTCCTCTTGAGCTGTTTCGGATCCGCCTCCTCGACTGATGCCGAGAAGATGAACGAATCCCCCGGCTTCATTTCCAGAGTGAAGATACCTGGAACCCAGAGATCCTCCTTGCAGTCGAAACCGCGTCTGTATTCGTCGGAATAGGTTATTCCGTCATACCAGTACGGCTGCTCGCGGAAGTCGGCGGCGCAGCTCAGCTGCATATTCAGGTCCGGATAGCCCCTGTACATCCTGTAGGATACACCGCCGGGGATGCGGGTGCATCTGGTATCCACGTCCTGATTCTCATGGGTGAGGGTGTGGATGTTCCTGAACGCAAGGAAAGGCTTGAGTTCAAGAGTCAGTTTCGAAGGGGATTCGAGCAGGGAATACTTGATCATCACCTGATCGGAATCCTGAGCGAGCAGAAAAGTCTTCGTAAGAACCACCTCGCCCACCTTGTAGGTGATTTCCGGGGCGCTGTCCGCGTTGAAGTCAACGATATACTTGTGGCCGCGCGGCTCGTAGACATTGTTGTAATTGTGGATACCGAGATTGAACTGCCCGCCTCCGAGAATGATGCTTTCGTCGAGGGATGAAAGCAGCATGTGGCAGTCGCCACCGAAGTTGTCCACAGGAACGGCAAGAAGGCCGTGATAGCGGCGTGTGTTGCAGGATACGATTGACGTGTTGCAGTATGCGCCGGTCCTGTTCGCGAGTATGATCTCCCTCTTCAGGGAATAGGACAGATTCACCAGCTCGGATTTGTTGAACTTCAGCAAAGCCATATAACGATCATTGTTTTTTCTTCAGTACCATTGCGGTTCGGGACGGGAGGTAGAGCATCAGGTGATGATCATATTTCCCGTTTCCGTTCGGGCTTGCGCCCGCAATCGAAAAGTGGTCAACCTTGCCGTTCACACGGCTGAAACCGCCGAAAGCCGCGTCATCACTGTCCAATATGACTTTCCACACCCCATCCGGGGCGGAGAAGCCGTAGTCAGCAAAGGATGATGTGGCGTTGAAATTGAACACAAAGATACAATCTTTGCGGCGGAAGACCAAAATCTTCTTCTCTTCGTCCTGGACGAGAAGTTCGGGTTTTGCGACGAGAAGTCCGTTTTTCCTGACGAGCCCGACCATTGCCTTGTCGAAGTCCCGGAGGAAGTGGTATCTCAGGTAATCCGGGTCGGCCAGTGACCACTGCCGTCTCGCATACTTGTACGACCATCCGTTCCCCTCACGCGGAAAATCTATCCACTCCGGATGTCCGAACTCATTGCCCATGAAGTTCAGGTATCCGTCCCCGCAGGTGCCTATGGTCGCAAGACGTATCATCTTGTGGAGGGCCATCCCCCTGTCTACGACATCCGACTTGGACTCCGTATTCATCGAAGTGTACATCTGCGCGTCCATCAGCCTGAAAATGATGGTCTTGTCCCCGACCATCGCCTGGTCGTGGCACTCGGCATAGCTTATCGTCTTCTCGTCATCCCTCTTGTTGGTAAGCTGCCACCATATCTCGCCCATGCTCCACTGCTCGTCCCTGAGGGTCTTGATCCATTTTATCCAGTTGTCGGCAACACCCATGCTCATGCGGAAATCGAAACCCACTCCGCCCTCGCCGAATGGGGCTGCGAGTCCGGCCATTCCGCTGACATCCTCGGCAATGGTGAGCGCGTCCGGGCAGATCTCGTGTATGAGCATGTTGGCAAGCGCCAGGTATGAAACCGCATTCTCGTCGACGCCGGCGTTGAAATAGTTGTCGTAGCCGCAGAAATCCTTCCCGAGTCCATGGTCCCAGTACAACATGCTCGTAACTCCGTCGAAGCGGAAACCGTCGAGCATATATTCCGTCATCCAGAACTTGCAGTTGGAGAGAAGGAAATACAGGGTCTCATCCTTTCCGTAATCGAAGCATCGTGACCCCCAGGCCGGATGCCGTCCCTGCGGACCCCTGTAGAAATAGAGGTCTTCGCGACCGTCGAAGAATCCGAGTCCTTCAGCTTCGTTGTCGACGCTGTGGGAATGGACAATGTCCATGACCACTGCAATTCCACGGCCGTGTGCGTCGTCCACCAGGCGCTTGAACTCCTCGGGCGTGCCGAAACGGGAGCTGAGCGCATAGAAATTCGCAACCTGATAACCGAACGAACCGTAATAAGGATGTTCCTGGAGGGCCATTATCTGTATGGTGTCATATCCGAGATCCGCAATGCGCGGAAGCACCGTGGTGCGGAACTCCTCGAAAGTGGCGACCTTCTCCTGCTCCGAGCTCATCCCTATGTGGCACTCGTAGATGAGCGGATGCTCCCTCCTGCCGGCACGCTTGTGCTCCCAGCGGTAAGGCTCGGCCGGGTCCCACACCTGAGCGCAGAAGAGTTTGGTCTCCGGGTCCTGGACAGCCCTTGTGGCATAGGCAGGAATGCGCTCTCCGGCCCCTCCGGGCCATTCGATGAAGAGTTTGTACAGTTCCCCGTGGGAAAGGAACATTGCGGGGAGCCTTATCTCCCAGTTTCCGTCACCGCAGGGATGGAGCGCATAGGCATCGCTGCGGCGCCAGTTGTTGAACTCGCCTACGAGATAGATCCGCGTGGCATTCGGAGCCCATTCGCGGAACACCCAAGAACCGTCGGCTTCTCTGTGGAGGCCGTAATAAATATGGTTGTTGATCCCTTCGGAAAGCCGGCCATCCCGGGAAATCCTGTCCCTGAGAGCCGAAATCCTTTCGTGGCGTCTGTCAATTGCCTCCTTGTAAGGGAGCAACCATTTGTCGTGGTCGTATATCATAGTCCTTCAGTTGGTCCATTATTCTCATTCAGTCCATTTACTGTCCGCGTCCGGGCGCTGTCCCGCCCTATATCGCGGACGCCTTGTCGCGCGCGGTGCGGAGGTAGGCCCGGCAGGCATCCACCAGTTCCTTCGAACGCGAAACGTACTTGTCTATGTCATCCAGGCCTGTGGCAGGATCCTCGGCCTTGGCTGCAATCGCCTCAAGCTCCTCAACCGCCTTCCCGTAATCGAACTCCTCCTTGTTTTTCATATCCTCTTGAAGATTAATTGTTTCCATCATCTGCTCCTATCCCGGTCCTGCTGACGACCGATACGCTCACGGTCCCGTCCGGGAACATCAGTTTCATACTCTCTCCCACCACGGTTTCGGAGGCCCTCCTGCGCACCTTCCCATCCTCTCCGACCGCAAGTATCCAGCCCCTTGCGAGTATGTTCCGGGGATCCGCTGACTTTATGCGGGTTTCGAGATTGGCTATCCTCGACTCCATCAGGGCAATCTTGTTCAGGAAGGCAAGGCGAAGCCTCGTGCCGCACGAAACAAGCATCTCGTCCTCGCGGGCATAAAGGTCTATGAGCATGGCCGCAAGTGCCGTAGGTGTCTTCACAAAGCTGTTTGCCACCATATCCGCCACGTGGAAATCCTGGTCGTGTCCCACTGCGGTCACCACAGGAATCGGGCAGCGGGCTATCGCCGCCGCCATTTCGAATTCGTCGAAGCAGGCAAGGTCAAGGGCGGAGCCACCGCCTCTGACTATGGCCACGATGTCGAAAGGCTGCTCCGCGGCGGATGCTGCGGCCAGGGCCGCCGCTACCGCGCCGGGGGCGTCCGCCCCCTGCACCGCCGCGGGAAAGAGGCAGGTTTCGAAGACGAAGCCGTAGGGATTCTCCCCCAGATGACGCATGAAATCCCTGTACCCGGCAGCATCGGCAGCCGATATCACGGCTATCCTGTACGGAAGGGCCGGAAAAGCGAGTCCCTTCTGCAGATCCATAAGGCCCTCCTCGGCAAGTCGCTGTATAGTCTTCCTGCGGGCATCCTCCTTTGCCCCGAGGGTAAATTCCGGATCTATGTCCGTTATGACAAGTGAAAAACCGTACAGTTCGCTGTAAGTCACCAGAACCTCAAGCAGAACTTCCATCCCCTCGGAAAGCGGGGAACCGGTCACTTCCCTGAAATAGGGATCAATCTGACGCCAGACGGAAACCCAGGCGACCGCCCTTGCCTTCGCGGTAACCCCGTTACGGTCAGACTGGCAAAGTTCGATATAGCAATGGCTGCCCGCACGGGCCTTCAGGCTGCTGATTTCAGCTTTAACCCACACCCTCGAGGGGAATGACTCCCCAATGCTCTCCCTGACACGCAACTGCAATTCCAGCAAATCCAGAAAATCTCTTTCCATAGCTCTATTTTACCTTACAAAAATAGCAAAAAAAGCATTACCTTTGCCGCCAGTCAGAAAAACCACAGGATGAAAATCACCGAAGCACTTTTCGCCGGCAGCAGCACTCGGGTGACGGAGAGACCGAAGCAGTCTTTTCCCGAGTTCGCATTCATCGGACGGTCGAATGTGGGAAAGTCTTCCCTGATAAACATGCTCTGCGGAAACCGCAAGCTGGCGATGACCTCCAGCAAGCCCGGCAAGACAAAACTGGTGAACCACTTTCTGATTAACAGGAAGTGGTATCTTGTTGATTTGCCAGGCTACGGATATGCCAAGATGTCCGAAAGCGGACGCCGGCAGATTCAGCAGGTCATCAGGAATTATCTCAATCTCTCCCCTGACCTGATACTGCTTTTCGTCCTCATGGACTCGCGGCACGATGTCGCAAAGGCAGACATCGAGTTCCTGAACGAGCTTGGGGAGAGCAATATCCCCTTTGCAATTATCTTCACCAAGGCGGACAAACAGGGTCCCAACGTACTCAGGGCCCAGGTGGAGAAGAACAAACTTCAGATTCTGGAATTCTGGGAAGAACTGCCTCCTGTCTTCATCTCCTCGTCAGAGACCGGAGCCGGAAGGGAGGAAATCCTGGATTACATAGGAACAGTACTTGACAACTTAAACTCACAGGAAACGAAGCAATGAACAACCTGCACCAAATGAAGGTTTTCGCCTGCCGGAACTCCAAGACCTTCGGAGAAAACGTGGCGAAGTATCTCGGAACAACCCTTGGAGAAGTAACCCTTGACGTGTTCAGCGACGGAGAGATGCAGCCTATGTACAACAACAGCATCAGGGGAGCGACCGTATTCATCATCCAGTCCACCTGCCCGCCGGCTGACAATCTGATGGAACTGCTCCTTATGATAGACGCCGCCAAGAGGGCTTCCGCCTACAAGGTCATAGCTGTTCTCCCATACTTCGGATGGGCCCGTCAGGACCGCAAGGACCGCCCACGCGTTTCCATAGGAGCAAAGCTCGTTGCAAACCTTCTGCATGCGGCCGGAGCCGACAGGGTGATGACCTGCGACCTCCACGCTGACCAGATCCAGGGCTTCTTCGATTTCCCTGTGGACCATATCTACGCAAGCACGGTGTTCATCCCGTTCATCAAGAGGATGAATCTCGACAACCTCGCAATCGCATCCCCTGACATGGGCGGAGCGAAGAGGGCCAACATATATGCCAAGTATCTCCATTGCCCTGTGATCATCTGCCACAAGACGAGGGCCAAGGCTAATGTCGTGGACACCATCACCGCAATAGGTGATGTGGAAGGGAAGAACATCATCATAGTCGACGACATGGCGGACACCGCGGGCACTCTCTGCAAGGCTGCCAACGTCCTCAAGGATCTCGGCGCAAAGAGCGTACGCGCCTGCATCACCCACCCCATACTTTCGGGCCCGGCATACGAAAGAATCGCGGAGTCCCAGCTCGAGGAACTCATAGTGTCCAACACCCTCGGACTCTCGGACGACCCGGCCAAGGATAAGTCCAAGATTACCGTCGTTCCTCTCGAGGAAACCTTCGCGAAGATTATGAAGAACGTTTACAATTATCAGCCTATCTCCCCGGAGATGACTTTCTAGAATGAAGATTTTTCTTGTCACCCTGGCCCTCGTGGCCCTTTGCGTCGTCGGATTGTGCTTCAATATCATTTTCCGCAAGGATGGACGTTTCCCCGACACGGAGGTCAGCAGCAACAAGGAAATGAAAAAACTCGGAATCCGCTGCGCTAAGGAGGAGGAACTCCGCCTGTGGGGCCGGAAGACCGGAAAGAAACCTGTCTGCGACGAGGCCGCGTGCAGCAGCTGCGCAGGATGCGGGTTTCGCGATACGGAGGAAAAATTATGAGTCTTGTAGCTATTGTAGGCCGTCCCAATGTCGGCAAGTCGACCCTTTTCAACCGCCTCGTGGGAATGAGGCAGGCCATCGTGGACGAAACTGCCGGAGTGACCAGGGACCGCCATTACGGAAAGAGCGAATGGTGCGGTCGTGAATTCTCCGTCGTGGACACGGGAGGATACACTTCCAATTCCGACGATGTCTTCGAGGAGGAGATACGCAAGCAGGTCGTGCTCGCCATCGAGGAAGCCGACCTCGTACTCTTCATGGTGGAGGCCCAGACCGGAGTCACCGATTACGATGCCGAAATCGCGGAACTTCTCCGCAAGAGCGGCAAGCCTGTCGTGCTGTGCTGCAACAAGGTAGACTCGGGGGAAAAGATATACGGGGCCTACGATTTCTACTCGCTGGGACTGGGTGAGGTATGGAGCATTTCCGCAGCCAACGGCGGAGGGACGGGAGACCTCCTCGACGAGATATGCCGCAGGCTCCCTGAGGACACCGGGCCGGCGGACGGGCATCCTGAGCTTCCCCACATCGCCATAGTGGGCAAGCCGAACGTTGGCAAGTCGTCGATGACCAATGCCCTGCTCGGAACCGAAAGGAACATAGTCACCCCCGTGGCGGGAACCACCCGCGACTCCATCGCGACTCTCTACAACAAATTCGGTTACGAGTTCATGCTTGTGGACACCGCCGGAATGAGGAAGAAGAGCAAGGTCCACGAGGACCTCGAGTTCTACTCCGTGATGAGGGCAATACGCTCCATCGAACACTCCGACGTGTGCATACTGATGATCGATGCACAGACCGGCATCGAGGCTCAGGACATGGCCATATTCAACCTCATCCAGAAGAACAGGAAGGGCTGCGTGGTCGTCGTCAACAAATGGGATACAGTCGAGAAGGACAACAACACGATGAAACAGTACACCGAGGCCATCAGGTCGCGGCTCGCACCTTTCAACGACATTCCAATCGTATTCACCTCCGTCATCAACAGGCAGAGGATAATGAACGTGCTGGACGAAGCCATGCACGTATACGGAAACTACTCCAAGAAGATCAGCACCTCAGTCCTCAACGAGGAGATGCTGCCGGAGATAGAGAACTATCCTCCACCGGCATGGAAGGGAAAGTACATAAAGATAAAGTACGCCACCCAGCTTCCGACCAAGTTCCCTTGCTTCGCATTTTTCTGCAACCTTCCCCAGTACATCAGGGAGCCGTACCGGAGATTCGTGGAGAACAGACTCAGGGAGAAGTTCGATTTCACGGGCTGCCCTGTCCAGATTTACTTCAGGCAGAAGTAGAAATCAGAAACGGGAAAAAATAGCCTTCCGCGCCGCTGCGCTCAGAACTGCAGTACGTGCGAGAAGATGCGCGAAATATGCGGCCATCAGCAGATGGGCCGCTTTTTCGTATGTGGCGCCGGGGAGTGAGCCCGGCATGTCGGGATAGAAGAAGAATGCACCAAAGAACCAGACGGCGAAGAATGCCGCGACCGCCCAGACCATACACTGGCGTATGTACTTCGTACATGTGGCACCTACGTAGATTCCGTCCCAGGCGAAGGCTCCGACGCCGGCGAGGGGCATGAGCAGCAGCCACGGAAGGTATGCACGCGCAGCATCCACGACCACGGGATCCGAGGTCATCATGCGGAGCATAGGTACGCCGCCAAGACCGTAGGCAAGCATGAACACTGCGGACAGTCCGGCACACCAGACAAAATTCCATCGCACAGAAAGCCTGAGGCCCTCCCCGTCGCCCGCGCCTATGTAGCGGCCTGTCATGGCCTCACCCGCATAGGCGAAACCGTCCGAGAAATATGAGAAAATCATCAGCAGTTTCATCATTATGGTAGTAACTGCAAGAAGGACATCCCCGAGACGGGCCGAAATCATCGTAAACCCCACGTAAACCGCTATGAAACAAAGGCTTCTTACAAAAATGTCGGCATTCATAGAGAAAAGCTTCGCATTGTTGCCCGAGCGCAGCGCGGTGGCAAGGGAGGTATCCCGAAAACACTCCGTGAAGATGCGGCGATACTTGAAAAGAACGAGGGAGACGGCGCAAAGCAGACCCGCATACTGAGCGGCGAGGGTTCCCCACGCTATGCCTTCAAAGCCAAGACCCTTCCACAACGGCGCTGCGGCCCCCACCGGCGGGATGCCCAGGGAAAGAACGACCGAGGCCACGATGTTGACACCGTTGACTACAAGGTCGGTGATCATAGCGCTGACACCGTCCTGCATACCTATGAACCAGCCCTTGAAGGCCATGAGCGAGAGAGTTGCGGGGGCAGCCCAGATCCTTATGCGGAAATAGCTGCGCGCAAGGGTCTCCACCTCGGGGGTGCATCTGACGACAAGGAAGGCCAGCTGTACGAAAAACCATTGGATCAGGATGAGAAACAGGGCTGCGGCAAGGGCAAGGGAGAGGCTTCTCGCGAGTATGCCTGCACACTCTTTCCTGTCCCCCGCTCCCCAGGCCTGGGCTGTCAGCCCTCCCGTGGAGATGCGGAGGAAACCGAAATTCCAGTAGAGCAGGTCAAAGAGCATGGTGCCTATGGCTATGCCGCCGATGAGGGCGGCCGTGCCTGCGCCCTGCGAGGACAGGTCCAGGTGCCCGGCCACGCCCAGATCGACCATGCCCACAAGGGGCACAGTCATGTTGGCGAGTATGCTCGGAAGGGCAAGCCTTAGAATCTCCCTGTTGACTGCTGCGCTCCTGCCCATTCTCTACCTGTATTTTCCTTCTGAAGAATCCTCGAGCATCCCCAGATATGAGCTGTAGCGTTCAGGGGCTATCCGGCCCTCCTCCATAGCAAGCTTGACCGCACAGCCCGGCTCGTGGGTATGGGTGCAGGGCGTGAACCTGCAGCCCCGGGATTCCCTGAGCATTTCGGGGAAATAGAGGGGTATCTCCTCCCGGGTGAGGTCAACCAGACCGAAGCCCCTGATGCCCGGGGTGTCGATTATGAATTCACCTGCTGAAGTCCTGTACATCTCGTAGAAAGTGGTGGTGTGGCGTCCCTGGAGATGAGCGTCCGAAATCTCGGCCGTACGGGGATCCAGAGACGGGTCGAGGGCCTTGATGATGGAAGACTTGCCCACCCCGGACTCTCCTGAGAAGAGGGAGACACCTTCGGCGCAGAGGGCATGAATGCGGCCGATGCCCTCGCCGGTTCTGGCTGAGACCTCGATTACGTCGTAGCCTGCAAGCGAGTATATCTTGTGGAAATTGTCGAGGACCGGAGCAAAATCCTCCGCGAATTCTCCCCGGAAAATGTCTGTCTTGTTCAGGACTATGACCGGCCTGACCCCATAGACCTCGCAGGTCACGAGAAGGCGGTCGAGAAATGGGAGTTTCAATTCGGGGAAGGCGAGAGTCACGACAAGGAAGGCCCTGTCTATGTTGGCCGCGATGACGTGGTTCTGACGGGACAGGTTGGTGGACTTGCGTATGAGATAGTTGCGGCGGGGATGGACCGCGGTTATCGCCGCCGTGCCCTCCGGACCGTCCGTCTCGTAGTCCACAATGTCCCCTACGGCCACCGGATTGGTGGCGGAACCACCCCTGAGGCGTATCCTGCCTCTGAGCACTGCCGGGAAAAGTTCCCACTGAGGGAGCTCCGAGAGGAGATAATGGCTCCCCGTATGCTTGATTACCGTTGCCGTACCTTTCATCGCCGGCAAAGATACGCAAATGAGCGAAAAGATTCCTAAATTTGCGCGATTCCAATTCACCGACTTATGATTACCGAAATCCAGATTGACGCAGCAATACGGAAAATGTTCGACGAAATGTCGTTCAAAGCCGAACCGGCCGGACTCTATGACCCTCTCAGATATATGATAGCCATAGGAGGCAAGAGGATACGTCCACGACTGTGCCTGCTCGCCTATTCCCTCTTCAAGGACGAACTCGGCGAAGAGATACTCGAGCCCGCAAGCGCGCTCGAGGTTTTCCACACCTTCACGCTCATCCACGACGACATCATGGACAAGTCGGCGCTGCGGAGGGGACAGGCTACGGTATGGACCCGCTGGAATGACGACACGGCCATACTGTCGGGCGACGTGATGTGCATCGACAGTTACCGCCGGATGGCCGCCGCGCCCGCGCCCGTGCTCGGAAAGGTGCTCGGCCTGTTCAACCTTACCGCCGCCCAGGTCTGCGAAGGACAGCAGTACGATATGGACTTCGAAGATATGGACAGGGTGCCGATGTCGGAATATATGAAGATGATAGGGCTCAAGACCGCGGTGCTCATCGCATGCTCCGCCAAGACGGGCGCCATCATAGGGGGTGCATCCGCAAGGGACGCCGGACTGCTTTACGACTACGGCTACAAGCTCGGGCTGGCCTTCCAGATTGCGGATGACTGGCTGGACGCCTATGGGGACGAGAAGGTGTTCGGCAAACCTATAGGAGGGGACATAGTCAACAACAAGAAATGCTGGCTCACCACCTACGCACAGGAGAAACTGGAAGGCACGGCAGAGGGTGAAGAACTGGGCAGGGCGATGAAGATGCCGGTAACCACGGCTGAAGAAAGGGCCCGGAAGATTGCCGCGGTCAGGAAGATTTATGAATTGACAGGCGCCGGTGATGCGGCGAGGGAGGAGATTGAAAGGCTCACGGGCGAGGCCCTCTCAGCGGTGGCCGGGATCGGACTTCCGAAGATAAGGTTCGAGATGCTCAGACGATATGCCGACAGCCTTGTCGGACGGACAAGATAGGACGCAATGGAAAGGAAAGACCTGGAAATAATGGCTCCGGCCGGAAATTTCGAATGCCTGCACGCGGCCATTCAAGGCGGGGCTGATTCCGTATATTTCGGCGTGGAGAAACTGAACATGAGGTCCCACTCTGCCAACAATTTCAGAATGGAGGACCTTGCAGAGGTATGCCGGATATGCAGGGAGAACGGAGTCAAGTCCTACCTTACCCTCAACATAGTGCTCTATGACGACGAACTGGAGACCATGCGCAGGACCCTCGACGCTGCAAAGGCGGCCGGGATTACTGCGGTGATCGCATCGGACATGGCTGCGATAAGCTATGCACGCGAAATCGGGGTCGAGGTCCATATCTCCACCCAGCTCAGCATCTCCAACTCCGAAGCGCTCCGGTTCTACGCCGCCTATGCGGACGTGATTGTGCTCGCAAGGGAGCTTGACCTTGGCCGGGTCAGGGCCATCAGTGACACCATTGAAAGGGAGGGGATCTGCGGTCCTTCCGGACGTCCCGTTCAAATAGAGATGTTCGCCCACGGAGCCCTGTGCATGGCAATTTCAGGTAAATGTTACCTCAGTCTCCACGAATACGGGGCATCCGCGAACAGGGGTTCCTGCTACCAGATATGCCGCCGAGGCTACGAGGTCACAGATCTCGAGACAGGCAACAGCCTCAAGGTCGACAACAAGTACATAATGTCCCCGAAGGATCTCTGTACCATCGAATTCATGGACAAGATCATAGAGGCGGGGGTAAGCGTGTTCAAGATCGAGGGACGCGCCCGCAGCGCCGAATATGTCCGCAAGTGCGCCAGCTGCTACAGACGCGCCGCCGATGCCGTGTGCGATGGGTGCTACACCCCCGAACTAGCCGCCAGCCTCAAGGAGGAACTCGCAGAGGTCTTCAACAGAGGCTTCTGGGACGGATATTATCAGGGCGCAAGGCTCGGCGAATGGAGCGATGTATATGGAAGCAGGGCGACAAGGCGCAAGGTTTACTGCGGCAAGGTCACCAACTGGTTCGCAAAACTGGGCGTTGCTGAGGTACTCGTGGAATCGGCAAGCCTGCACAAGGGCGATGAGATACTCATAATCGGTCCTTCCACCGGAGTGATACAGACGCGCGTGGAGGAAATAAGGGTGGACCTCAAGCCTGTGGAAGAATGTGGAAAGGGCGTCTACTGTTCCATCCCTGTGGATGCCGCCGCACTTGCTTCGGCAAAGGATCCGGAAGGCAGGTCGGACCCTGCGGGCAAGCTCCGCCGCGCAGACAAGGTCTACCTCTGGGTATCGGAAGCCTGACGGAGGAACTCGGAGAAAGAGAGGGGATACTCCTCTCCCATGCTCGCCTTGTATCTTGCGGTAAAGTTCTCAAAGGCAGTCCTTGCGGTACCCGTCCTTTTGAGGGACACGAGGGCATTGCATTTCTCCCTGAGCGCATTCTCGTCGAGGGAGTCGAACTCCAGCATCGCATCGGCAAGGGCTACAGTCTGCTCGTTATCGAGCCGGCCGCCATCGAAGAGGCGAAGTATATGGTCGGCGACGGTTCCGTCATAGTTTTCCTTGTACTTGTCCAGCCATTCAGCTCTCATTTCCGGCAGGAGAGGTCCGAGGGAGGCTATTCCGAGTATGATTCCGAAATCCGGGTCGCCCGGACCAGTCCCCATCTTACTCATCATGGATGTGGCCTTGAGAAAATCGCAAAGGTCCTCAGAGGTTCTGACCGTCCATATCCCGTTTTCCGAAACCAGCTCCATCGCGATTCCGGCCTCGGCGAAGACCTTCCTTATCTTGGCGAGATTCACTCCCCTGTTGTTGAAGAAACTTTCCTCACTCTTGTCGAACCACAGGGCATCCTTCATCTGGGAATTGGACACGCCCCTGCCCTCGGCCGTAGTGACAAGCAGCAGGGCCATCAGCTGCTTCATCGTAGGAGTGAAGGACGGAGTGAGGTCGCGGCCCGCCTTGTCCATAACCTTGAAAGCGCCCAGAAGGTGAACGCCCTCTGCGCGCGGCATCACCCTGAACTCGTTCCCCTTCTTGCGGCGCAGACTGCGGACACGGAACCTGAGCAGGACTGCGCAGATCCCGGCAAGCAGAACCGATGCAAGAACTGACAGCAGGACTGCAAGACGGTCCTTGCCCTTGCTGGTTTCAGGATGGGCATAACCGGTATCCACAGGGAGTATTATCTCGTACATCTCCGCCAGATAGGAGGCATCGGACTCCTTTGTGACAAGAACTGCGTGATAGGCATTCCCGTATCTCAACAGAGTCGCATCGGAGTTCACGTCGAGAAAGTCATAAGGCAGAGGTTCTCCCAGAGGCGTCACGGTTCCCGTCTCCAGGTCGACAGACTTGAGCTGGAGGGCAGTCTTGAAAACGTTAGGGGAATAGAACAGGCCCACAAGGGTACGGCCATCGTCCTCCACTATCAGGCGGTCTGCCGCCACCTCCTGTGCCTCGTTCCCGAAACTTCCGAGATTCTCTGCGGTGAAATCCGAAAGGTCGAGGCGCCAAATGTCGTTGTATATGACTATCCCGTATTCCTGTATGCCCTTGGGATTTCCCTTTCCTCCGAGTATGTACGCGCAGCCGTCACCCAGGCCCACAGCACTGAGGTAGCGGGGCGGGATTTCTTCAAGCTTGAGTTTCCGGAAAGACCCGTCCGGAGAGATGACGGTCAGGTCGTTGAAATAGCGGTGCTGCCCATACCCGAACATCACCATAAAACTTGAATCCACAGGATTCACGAAGGAATTGTGGTGTTCCAGCAGAGAATGGCTGCTCCTGTTGACCGGCCCCTGCCAGGCCCTGCCGTCGTAGCGGTTTACCACGACTCCCTTTTCGGCCACGTCGACATAGGCTATGCTTCCGTCGGACATCACGGCGAAATCGTTTGCCAGACGGGATGCCGCGAGGGGCTGCTCGAAGCCGCTTTGCACGCTTTCGCCAGAGGATAGGTCATAGGAAACCACCTTTGCCGGAGTAATCAGGTTCACGCGGCCCCTGGCAAGGTCCACGGCATGGAAGATCTTCTCGGTAGAACGGAACTCCATTGTCTTGTGCCAGTGACGGCTTCTTTCTATCGACCAATCGGGATTCTCCACGGAAATCGCCGTCTTCCCGTAACGGGTGAGGTCGGTCCAGTCCCGGAGTTCCCAGAAATAGGAGTCGCGATCATTGACGGTCACGCTGACGTTCCTTATGAACATCGGGGCCACATCATTGGTGAACATCCCGCTGTCAGTATTCCTCCCGAAAAAGATACGCACCTGGCTGGCAGAATTCCTCCCGTCTGCCGGCAGAAACCTTTCCACCCCGTTGACGTTGACTGCAATCGAGTCCGTTCCGCTACGGCGGAACTGAATCTGCAGGGTGTGCCACTCCCTTATGTCTCCCTCCAGGACGGGGAGCATCTCCTGACCGCCGGTGACCACCACCTTGGGAGACTCTCCGCGTGGATTCACGGCAAGAAGGTCCACAACTTCGTCGGCAACCATTATCCTGCAGACATACCCGAATACGTCATGGCTTGGCTTGAGCCTGAAGTCGAAAGACAGCTTGAAAGCCTTCTTGAACTTGAACGGGGCGCATTCCTGCGAAGGAATGACAAGGGAAGTTCTGTTTTCCGGTTCCGCCTCATAGGCACTGAATCCAAGCCCCGCCTCTGCTCCGGCCCTCAGAGCCGGGAGCAGAAGCAGGAAAAGGATTACTTCGAGTCTTGCCTTTCTTGCGTATGTCATCCCATAAAAGATAGTGCTAAGATAGCGAGAATTATCTTATTGCAAAGGATGGAGGTACGCTTGAACTTGCCCAGTCCTTGTTCGGACGGGAACCCATGACGAAACGGAGTTTCCCGCCCTTCATAAGTTCTTCGTGAGTGAACCAGCAGCGGTCGAGAGGCTCGCCGTCAAGTTCTGCTGACTGAATATATTTGTTCTCCGGAGCGAAGTTCTCGCACTCCACGGTGAAGCTGCGTCCGTCTCCCAGGTCCAGGCTTGCCCTCTCAAAGAAAGGAGAGCCTATGACATACATAGGAAGGCCTGGGGTCACCGGATAGAAGCCCAGCATAGAGAAAACGACGAACGCTGACATTCCGCCGCCGTCCTCGTCGCCCGGGACACCCATCAGATCGTTCCTGAACCACTGGTCCATCAGAGTATGTATACGCTTCTGGGTCTTCCACGGGGCTCCCGCATAATTGTAAAGGTATGGGATGTGGAGGGAAGGCTCGTTGGCCATGGAGAACTGACCGACATTGCCCGTGTGGTCCGGCAACTGGGAATAGAACTCATATTTCCCGCTTCCAAGAGGAGTTGCGAACATACGGTCGAGTTCCTCCGTGAATTGCTCCGGTCCTCCCATAAGAGAAACCAGGTCGGCCACGTTGTGCTGGACATCCCACCTGTAAACCCAGCCGTTGTTCTCTCCGTAGGCATTCCTCGCTCCGAGGCCGCCCGCACGGGCATAGTCGAACGGCATTATGAAATTGCCGTCCTTGTCCTTGGGATGGAAGAAGCGGGTATCCCTGTTCCATATAGTCCTGTAGTTGAGAGAACCCTGCTCGAAGTTGCGCGCAGCCTCGTGGTCGCCGGCACCGTCGGCAAGGATGGAAAGACACCACTGATCGTATGCGGTTCCCAGAGTGACGGCCACCGGCTGTCTCTTCTCGAAATGGTGTACCTCAGGGAGAGTTTCCGGTTCCGAGTCGTGAAGGGCAGGAATATACCCGTGCTTCCAGTAGAAAGCGGACAATTCTCCGCCCTTTGCGGCCGACCACGGCGCGAGGGTCTTTTCCACTATTCCGTCACGGCAATATGCATACAGGGAATCGACGTCGAATCCTGTCAGGCCCTTGGACATTGCATCGGCGACGAAGGCCACTGCGTGGTTGGAGTTCATCCTGCGGCTGTCTCCGGTAACCTCAGGGAAGGTCGGCATCCACTTGTCCTCCATCTGGCTGCTCATACGCGCATAGGAGTTGATCATATCCACTTCCTTCTCCGGCTCGAGTATGACCCTCAGGGGGTGCACAGCCCTATAGGTGTCCCAAACCCAGTCGTCGGTATAGAACGGTTCCTCATCCTCGTGGACCTTGCCGTCGAACGCGCTGTAATAGCGTCCATACTCGCTCAGGCATATCATCCTCTCGTAAGTCCTGTACAGCGAGGTGTAGAAGACAGTCTTGTCCTCGTCGCTTCCTCTGCCGAGCCTGACTTTTCCGAGGGTCGAGTTCCATATCTTCCGTCCCTCGCGCGCCACTGCATCGAGATCGAAGCCTTGGATTTCGGCGTCGAGGTTGGCCTTGGCCTGATTCTCATCTATGAAGGAAACCCCATAGCGGATGCAAAGCTCCGACACCTCCGGCCCGAAGGAAAGCACTACGTAGTTGCCCCCGTTCCTGAGATATTCGCGGGAAAGGGTGACTTTCTCCGACGGCTCAGCCCATATATAGACCTTGGTCTCATCCTGCACGGTCTGATAACCCTTCACTGCTCCGTCCTCGTAACGGAGCTGTCCCTTCGCGGTGTTGAAGACGATGGAAGGGGCACCGTTGTCGGCATCGAAGACGAGCCTGTAGACTGCAGAATGCCACGACGGAGCAAATTCGGCGTCCACCGCCTCTTCCTCGAAGGATACGCTGTATTTGTAAGGAGTCACCTTCTCGTTGTCATAATGGTACCAGTAAACCGGATCGGGGCTGTCGGCTTCACCCTGGAAAAAAGAAAGGTTGAAGGCGGACTTTCCCCTGTGGCTGGTCACGATGAGGGGCAGTCCCTTCACCTTGTCGGCCGCATAATCGGCCCTTTCCGGATAAACCCTCAGCATGGAGTTCGGCAGGTGCACAGTGGGATAGGTCGGGACGAGAAGATGGCTGATGTTGCCCATATAAGGGTTTACATAGTCCACCGGAGTCATTCCCGCATCACCCGCGCAGGATACTGCCAGAAGCCCCGACACAAAGACGAGGGCTGCAATTGTTCTGATTCTTTTCATCTTATTTGTTGTTCATATACGCTTCAACTGAAAATTCCTTGGGCCTCGACATCTTCTCGACGTATACACGTCCGAAACGGTCGGTCACCCGGATTTCCACTTCCGTGTCCGGTGCGGATGCCTTCGCCCTGAACATATGTCCCGTCTCCTTTGCAGGGAAGGACAGGGTCCTGTTCATATTCGAGCGGGTGACGTTATATGCGAGTACGTGGAGAGGGTCCGTCCCCTTGAATTTCTCGACTTCGAGAGCCTTCCCGCCCTCGAAAACTTCGACCTTCCAGGCCGGATCCCAATCCCAGACGTTAATGTACACATAATTGTCCTCACTTGCAAGCCCATACTCGCCCAAAGACTCCGCAAGTATCTGCCTGTGAGCCTCATCCGCGTCGGGAGCGTCGCGCAATGGGTCTATCGCTATCATATTCCTGTCATAGCTGCGGAACTGGAAGTCCTCCGGCTGTTCTATGCCCTTGAAGCGCCATTTCACATCCTTACCGGACATATCCATCACCCTATATCCTCCCGGTGCGCCGTCACGGCCGATGTGGAGCCAAGGATGGTCATATCCCGTGTACCACCAGGTCGCGCAGACCGCCCCGGAGTTGAGCTCCATAACAGGAGTCGTCCCGTCGAGTTTGTCGACATTGTAGATGATGTGGGTATGGCCCGAAAGTATATAGACCCTGCTCAGCCCATCCAGACATTCCAGAAGCTCGTCCGCGTTCTTGAGGGACTTGCTGCCCGACTCCTTGAAGAGAGGCGCGTGCATCACAATCACCACGGGGGTCGTAGGGGAAATATGGGAAAGGTCCTTCTCAAGCCAGTCGATCTGGTCCTCCACAAGGCGGGTATTGTATCTCGCCTTCTCCCCCGTCCCGTCATTGGTACATTCGATGTTGTCGAGCACCACATAATGGAAACGTCCGAAATTGAAGGAATAGTAGCTCGGACCAATCATCTGACGGAACTTGGCCGAAGTCAGGAAATCGCCCTCTGCCTCGAGTTCATGGTCGTGGTTGCCCATCGCGTGGAAGACCTGCAGACCGCGAACGCGGGACATGTCACGGAGATAGTCGGAGAAACCGTACGGGCCCGAAAGCCAGTGCGAATCCCAGGTCATGTCGCCCAGGGTCAGAGCGAACATATTCTTGTCGGGATTGGCCCTCACATAGGCATCCAGCTCATCCGTGAAATGCCTGAACTGGCCTATGTCGTCAGAACGGCGGGCAAGCTGTATGTCGCCTATGACTATCACTTCGTGCTCGTTCTGGTCCCTGTCGGCGACCAGCTCGAAATCACGCTGCTGAAGCTTTTTACCCTTCTCCAGGCTCCTGTGGAACTGAGGAAGTATCCCGTCCGAGGCTACGCGGTATCCCGAAGGGATGCTGATGAACACATAGCCCATCTTCAGGCCGGACTTCAACTGATAAAGCCCGTCCCTGTCTGTTTCAGTCACAGCATATCCGTCCGACACAACAACACCGGGGATGCCTTTCCCGTCACAGCTTACATAACCGTAGACATTGGTCCCGGTCTTGAGGTCAGGAGCCGGACTTACCTCCTCCGGAGGTGTCAAGGGTTTGTCATCGCCTCCGATGCTGCCGGCTGCAGGAGTGCAGCCGGCCAGCATGGCGAGCAAAAGAATTGTAAGTCTGCGTATCACTTTGTCACTCTGAGAGCTTGAACTGCGCCCTGGTTTCGTCAAGGAACCTACCTTCCTTCAGGTCAGACGGCTCCAGATTGGTTCCGTACTTCCAGTCGTTCCACGAGTTGATGATTACCAGATTATGACTGCCGATGTTGCGTTTTGCCACATTGCAGAAATCTATGTAGTCATCAAGTTCCCCGTTGTCGCCAAAGGTGTAGTAGTAGCTCTTCTTGTCGTACACGCGGTCGTTGAACGAAGGATAGACGCAAGGTACAAAATCTACGTTCCTTTTTGCAAGAGTGGTCTTCCAGTTGTTCCAATTTATGTCAAGGAAGCTGAAATAGCTGTAGAAGAGGTCGTAAGACCTGGTCTTCCACGTATTTGGGACAACCGCGTCGAAGGAGTAGATCTGATGGTCTGCATAGTTCACCGGAGCCACCCAGCCTGTTGTTATCTGGCCTATCACGTAGAGATCCAATCCATAGAAACTCTTGAAGTCGTTTCTGAGCTGGCCGATGACCTTGCTGAAGTCTATGCTCAGGAGTGCGTCGCTGCTCAGATTCGCAGGAGTCACAAGGAGAACCGGCTTGCCGTCAATGCGGTAGTAGCTGTCATCAAGCATATATCCGGCGAGCACGTCCACGAATTCGGCGATGAACTTCTTGTAGTTGTTCTCAGACTCGAGGGGGCTGTCGTTGGTTACTTTGAGGTGGGAGGTATTGTAGCAGAAGGCAAACTTGACTCCAGTCTCCTCCGACCTTGCGTCGATGAAGGAATTGACGAGGGCCGTGTCACTGGAAGCTTTGTCCCAGCCGAAGATGAAGAAATCCACTCCGGCCGAGTCCGCCCAGTCGATATGCTGTTCCAGCACTCCCGCATCGGCAGTCTTGTAATAACCCAGAAGAGGCACCTCCGGAGATGTTGAACTGCTCACCTCGGTGTTGTAATTGACGTAGTAGCAGCCCAGAACGGCATCCTTGTCCAGATCTGTCTGGGGAATGTCATACACGTACTTGTCCTTGTCCGGAGCGCCATACTGCTCCTTTGTGCAGGAAGCAGCCGAAAGGACGGCAGCGGAAAGTGCAATTATAAAATATATCTTTTTCATAGTAGCTGTCACTGTTTGTTATAATTGTCTACCAGATCCTTAAGGTTCTTGTTGATTCTCTGCGGCTTTGCCCACCAGAGAGGGGTGTCCATCGCGTCGGCGCCACCGGCCAGCAATTGCTGGGCCTTGGCCGTTTCCTCGGCATTGTCCTGAAGTTCGCTGGATGGATACTTGAGCCTCATTGGAAGATATGAGAACTCAACATCGGAGGAGCCGGCGTTGACCGCGCCGTAACCGAGTTCAGGCTGATAGTGCGGAACGATGTCGAGAGCCTGGGAGCGGCGCAGGAGCGTCCATGCGTCGATTGCCTGGTTGAACAGGGCGATGTACTGCTGCATTATAATCTGGGTGTAGATGGCGTCAGTTCCGTCGTCCTTGATGGCGCTTGAGCACAAGCCCAGATAATCCATGAAGTACCTTTCGCCCTCCTCGCTCACCTCAAGGTCGGTAAGAGTGTCGAAATCTATTCCGTCAACGTTGAGGTAGTTCCTTATTGCATCCTCATCGGTGACTCCGAACTGCTGCATGGAAGCACGGATTCCGTCGTAGTAGTAGTCGGAGACGCTCTCCGTTCCGCTGCCAAGTCCGAGATGGGCAAGCTCAGCCTTGAGGAGGCAGACCTCTGCATAGCTGAGTATCATCTGCGTATAATTTGCCGCAAAATAACTGTCCAGCATTACGGAGTAGGCAGTTGCAGGAATACCGGCGTGTGGATTGCTGGAATCGAGCATTCCGGACACAGGGGTATGGTCGGTCTTCGGCTTGCCCCAGTACGGAGCCCAGTGGAAATCCGCCGGCATCTGGGAGGACGTGCACTTTGTGAAGAATTTCTCGAGGCGCGGATCCTTGTATGGAGCCGTGTACATCAGGAAACACTCTCCCGCCGAGTTCGCCTTGTCCAGGTTCGTGGTCTGGACGATAAAGTAATCGTAGTAGTAGTTGCGGGTAGCCTCATTGTCTCCCCACTTCACGGTACAGTTGTCCGCATTGCTTTCCATAAGGAGGGACTCGTCTTCCATAAGGTCGGAGATATGGGACATCGCAAGTTCCCTGTCCGCATTGCAGATTCTCACCGCAAGGCGCAGGCGAAGCGAATTCGCGAACTTCACCCATCTGTTCAGATTGCTCTTTCCGTCCTCCCCGGCAAACACGGGATCGTGAAGGAAGCGGTCGCCGTCAAGGTCGATGGCTTCGGCACATTCCTTCAGTCCTTCGAGCAGAGCGTTGTATATGGTCGGCTCATCATCATACGGCACCGAGGTGGTTCCCTTGAGGGCTCCTGACATAGGGATAGGGCCCCATATCGATGTCACCTGGGAGAATACGTAGTATTTCCATATCCTTGCTATGGCTACCCTGTTGACATATTCCTCGTTATCGCTGTAATCGTCCTCTATAAACTGCAGAGGCAGAAGCGCATAGTTGTAGAATGCCCTGAAGTACTCGCTGTTGGTGGTAGGTATGTCTCCGTACCTTCCCATCTGGTTTGTCTGGCCGTAGCAGTACTGAACATAATTGTCGAGCAGGTTCTTCTTGATGGCGCCGCAGGATGCCTTGAGTGTCTGGTATACGCTGGTGTTGAGCAGGTATTCCGGATTGGCTTCGGACAACTGGTTCGGATTCCTGTTCATGTCCTCGAAACCCTTCGTGCAGGACACGAATGCCAGCGCAACTGTCATTATTGCTATGATTGTCTTTTTCATTTCGATTTCCTCCTGTTTTAGAATGAGAGCTTTACGTCAAAACCCACGGTGGAGACTGGCGGCATTCCGCCATACTCTATGCCCTGGGCGTTGCCGGAAGAAACTGCAGCCTCCGGGTCTATGCCCTTAGGCGTTTTCTGGTAGAGGATTGCGAGGTTGCGTCCCACGAGGGAAACCCTTACATCGCTCAGAGGAAGTTTTGTGAGATACTTCTTAGGGATGGAATACCCTACAGAGACCTCACGGAGTTTGATGTATGACGCGTCGAAGACATTCCTGGAATCCCAGCTTCCGAACTGATATCTAGGATTGACGAACATCTCGCACTTGCTGCCGTCCTCGAAGACTGCATCATCCCACTGGAAACCGAAGGAGGCCTTCTTGGCGCTTTCGCCGAGTATTACGCTGCTGAGGTAGTATTCCTCACGGCCTGCATAGGTGGCAGCCACGACACCGGCTGTGGTCGCCCTGTTCCATGTTCCGGAATAGAGAACTCCACCGATGCGGGCATCTATCTGGAAGTTCACGCTGACTCCGAAAATGTTGAAGGAGTTGATGAAACTGCCCGTCCACTTAGGCTCCACGACGCCAAGTTCCTGCATATTGTCGGTAACGAGAGGCTTCCCGTCCGCATCAACTATCATACTGCCGTTTTCATCTCTCAATACATCCCTGCCCCTGAGAACTCCGTAAGGACGGCCTTCCTCAAGGTTGATTGTGACATTGGAAGACTTGAGTATGCTGACTGTCGGAGACTCGTCGGAAACCTTGACGACCTTGGAACGGTTCATGGCGTAATTGACCGTGAAGTTCCACTTGAAGTTCCTTACACTTACCGGATTGGCGTTGAACACAAGCTCAAAACCCTGGTTGTTGATCTGACCGGCATTGAGGTAGCGCCTGCTGTAGCCGCTGGATGAGGAAAGGGTCACGCTGGTGATGAGGTCGTAGGACTTGGAGTTGTAGTAGGTAAGATCTACTCCGAGTCTGTTGTTGAGGAAGCTGACCTCTGCGCCCACCTCGAGGGAGCGTGTCTGCTCCGGCTTGAGTTCAGGGTTGTTCAGAGTCGTACTTATGCTCTGGAGCGGCTGTCCGTTGTAAAGAGCCGAGTAGGCGAAGGTCTGGCCCGTGCGGTATGGGCTCGTATCCGCTCCCGCATATGCATAGGATGCACGTATCTTACCGAAGGAAACTATCCTCTTGTTAATTTTGAAAGCGTCGGAGAATACGAAGCTTCCTCCGATGGAAGGATAAAAATATGAGCAGTTCTGTACAGGGAGGGTGCTGGACCAGTCGTTCCTCGCCGTAAAGTCAACGAACAGCCAATTGTAGAGGCCCAGCGAAGCCGAACCATAGACAGAGTGTATGCGCTTCTCACTCTTTGTCTGGCTAACTACCGGATATTCTCCCGAGTTGGATATATTTTGGAATCCTGCGACCAGGAGACTGGTGATTTCCTGAGTCTGTTTCTCGGAGAACCTGTAATAGGTGCTGCCTCCCACGAGGGCGCTGAGAGAAAATATGTCGCCAAAGTTATGCTCATACCTTACGTGACCCGAGAACTCATCCGAGAGATATCTCGTGCTCCAGTTCTCCATGGAACCGTCGAGGTCGGAACGTGCTCCCATATTGGAGAACTCTGTTCCTGACCACCCGTAGTAGTCGACACCGGCCTTGGCCTGAACCACGAGTCCCGGGATGATTTTCGCCTCGAGAACCGCTGAACCCGTAACACGGTCACGCACGTCACCGTTGGTGTTTTCGTATATGTTCCAGTAAGGGTTGTATCCGCGCTCTCCGATAGGAATCATCTCTTTGCCATACTCGTCCTTGTAGTGTTTCATTGTCTCGACTGTAATGTCCCTCGGAAGGGTCACGAAGGCATAGATCGGGTTCCTGTCGGAGCCGTTCATATACTGGCGGTTCTTCACTGCCTCCCTCGTATAGGTAAGTTTTGAGTCGAGAGTGAGGAACTTGAATATGGTGTTGAACAAACGTGCGTTGAAGACGTTCTTGTTGGACTCGTTGATCCCGTGTACAACGCTGTTGGTAAGCACGTTGGTATACGACACGCGGAAATTGTTCTCCTTGCTTCCGCCATCGATGGTGAAGGAGTTGGAGTATTTGTGCGCGGTAGAGTAGAAATCCTTCACGTTCTCTGGATGGGCAGAGTGGGTGGTCGGAAGGCCGTCATGGCCGATGATAGGCTGGTCCCAAAGAGGTGCGCCCCAGCTGCGGAGCTTGGCTCCCGCCTTGTCGTTGTAACCGGTGAGGTCGGGAACGGTTGCATTGGTTCTGTTCGAGTCCTGCGGCAGGGTATAGGTGCTGTTCTCGAGTTTGAAGTTGTTCTCGCCCGTACCCCAGCCATTCTGGTATTCCAGGAACTGGTTTATCTTTTCGAACTGGAAGTTTCCGTTGTAGCTCACCCTCACCCTGTTCTGGCTGTGCGCCTTCTTCGTGGTGATGAGTACGACTCCGTTGGCAGCGCGGGAGCCGTACAGGGCGGCCGCGTTCGGGCCTTTCAGGATTTCGACCGACTCCACGTCGTCAGGGTTTATGTCCGCTGCAGGATTACCCATGTCAAGGGTACCGGCCCCACCGTCGATTCCGAAGTTGGAGTCACCTGGCTGGTTCTCTATCACCATTCCGTCTATGACGAACACTGGCATCGAGTTCTCCGTAAGGGAACTTGTTCCGCGGATGACTATGCGGGATGTACCGTTGGTCACACCGGCAGGAGTCACTGCCACGCCGGCCACCTTTCCGGAAAGGGAGGCCACGAAGTCACCGGCCTTTATCTCGTTCATCATTTCCGTATCCACGCTCTGGCGGGAATAATTGAGGCTCTTTGCCTCGCGGGAAATTCCGAGGGCGGTCACCACCACGGCATCAAGCTGGGCAGCGTCCGGATCGAGGTAAATCTTGGCTGCGGCGGAAGGTCTGGCCGGTGCCTTGTATTCAACGTAACCGATGTTGGTCACTACTATCTCCATTGCAGATGCCGGAAGTTCAACGGAGAATTCTCCGTTGACGTCTGAGGCGACTCCGGTAAGAATCTTGCCTTTGCCGTCGTTCACGACGATGGAAGCACCGATGACAGGCTGCCCGTCGCTATTGTCAATCACCGTTCCCTTGAAGGTGCGGTTCTGCGCAAATGCTGCCACAACCGAAAGGAACAATATGGTCAATGTGGTTGTTATTATTTTTTTCATAGCCTGGTCATTAGTATTCCTCTGCATCCTCCGTGAAGTATTCCAGTCTCACCGATGCAAGCCTGAACTCTCCCTGTGCAGTTGTCATGAACTTGAAGTACTTGTAGTCTCCCGACGAAAGGTTCCACTGATAGTTCTTGTTGTCTATCATTATACCTGGGAGTTTCACCCAATCGTCCGTTGCCCCTGTCCTTCCATAGCCTTCGTACATTGCGATGTCCTTGGCACCAGAAGACGTCATAAGGTGAACCAGTCGTATTCCCTTCTCGAAAGGCGTTACGTTGTAGAGATAACCGACCTTTGAGGAACTCCAAACAGCGTAAGGAGGGGTCTTTGAAGGCTTTGCCTGAAGATATAAATCCTCCCATTCCACTTTATTCACCGTAAAGCGTTCAGGATCTGCATTGGCAACGTCAGTCAGTCCTCCCGCCAGCATCTCGGCAAAGGTCATGGTGTATTCTTCATAAGCCCTCGGCCTGGCATACACGTACTCTACAGGTCCGAGACTGAGGGTGGAACCGTCTATGATGTTGAGAACATATTCAACTGAATAGCGTCCATACTCCAGACCTTCGACATAGGCAGTGAAAGTACGCTTGGCGCATTCTGCAGTGACACGGGAAACTTCCTTGCCCTGCTTGTCATATACCACAAGATTTGCTGAGCTGACTGTCCTGTCCTCTCCGTCGTATGTGGCCTGAACCGTCCATTTTCCACCTTCATCAAAAGTGATTTCCTTCGGAACTATGGTCTCTGGAACCGGAAGCAGATTTAGCTTTCCCTTTTCCGAAGTGATGGTCTCGCCATTATAAAGGAGCATATCGACGGCACATTCATAAAGGTCCTGTACCCACTCGGAAAGAATGAATACGGCCTTTACGGTTCCGTCGACACACCTTACCTCGGGAACCGCTTCAATCTTGCGGCCCTCCGAATCGAACATCAGGAGGGTCACCTCGCTCACGAATTCTTCAGACCCACTGAAAGAGATGGTGAGAATCTTGGAAGTGAGAGTGGTCTGGGTGGAAAATTCAAAATCGCAAGGAAGACAATAATCTATCGTTTCCTTTCCGGAAGTCAGACGATTCTCGCCCTTGGTAGTGAGAAGAAATGCACACTCATAGACCTTGCCGAACTCAAGGTCCGAGAGGGTTGCCGATGCTTTGCCCCCAACGATTCCTGCCGGAACTGTCAGGGTGTCGCCGGATTCGGCATCCATAATCATGAATTCGGCAGAAGCCACTCCGGAGTCTTCTCCATTGTAGTGTGCCGTCAGATGAACGGACAAATCGGATACGTCGATGTCCGGTTTCTCAATCACGACCTCCGAAGGTGCCCAGTAGCTTGCCTTTCCATCATCCTTGTTGCAGGAAATGCAGAAAGCCAGAGCCGACAGAGTCGTGGCGATCAATAAAAAACGTTTCATAATATTGGTTATAAGTAAAGTTGTCACGGTTGTACAGGCATTGTGGAAGACAGGGGACTCTCGCCTCGCAACATTGCTCCAGCCTGACCCACAAGCCACATATAGCGGTCTGAAGGAACTCCCTCATAGGTCAGGAAAGGACTGTCGCCGACAGGGACCTTGTTGGAGCATTTGAATATTGCCGTGCCCTCGTCAATCTCATCGAACATGGCCACATAAAGGCACTTGGCGCCCGACTTTACGTTGAAGTACATCTGGCTCCAGAGGAATCTGCCCTCGAGGCGTGGTATCTTGTTAATCGGGGACTCCCCTTCCTTGAGATTGTACCAGCTGAAGCCCGGGAAGACTGTAGGGATGTAGCAGAGCCCATAGTTGCGGCACCAGGCCAAATCCTGCTGAATGAGGGACTGGTAGTTCTTGAAGGAATCGAAGTCATAGCGGCCAACGAACCACGGATGGACAACGTCAGCCTTCCTTATCACTTCGAGAAGATTAGGATCTTCGACAGCGTCGGAAGTAAGAGTCCTCCACTTGGCCGGAACGCCAAGCAGCACCGAGCATCCCAGTTCGCGAAGATGGTCCACTATTTTCTCACATTCCGCGAGGTCATAGGCTCTGCCACTATCGGAGAATCCCACACCCCACACTGCCACAAGCGGCTTTCCGTTATGGTGAAGATATGTGCTCTTCTCCCCCTCGGCAATTTTCTTTTTGAGAATAAGGTCGTCGATGTCGTCGATCAGATAACTGCTGTCCCCGGCCTTCATTCCGGAAAGGTCATACATCACGCAGACAGCGCGTCCATAGGTCCGCGCCGCATCCACGCAGTTGAGCAGTATATTGGTGGAATTGACGGACTTGGAAGAAGACTTCAGGTTTGTCACGAAACGCTGGACGAAGGCCCCATCGATTCCGTACTGTTTCATCCACTTGAAATGCAGTCTGGTAGTGGAAGGATCTGCCGAACTGAAGACATAGGCAGGAGAACCGTCCGAATATGAGAATTCCGTTTCATAGACTTTGTTATAATCCGAAACGTCCGGCCAGAGATCGATGCTGCATTTGCCCGGACGGAACTCTCCGTTCTTCTCATAATGCTTCCATTTTAGACCGGCCCCGTCGCCCGGAGCATTGAACCAGCCCTGATAACCCGTCATGACAAGTCCTTCGAGAGAAGAGTATATATGCGGATCGGCAGCTTTGTCCTCATCTTTGCCGGCGGAACCGCTGTCTCCTCCTGACTGGTTTTCCTCATTCTCGGCCGGGACGTTTACGGAGCCGCTGCCGGGTGACAGAGGAGCACAGGCGGAAAGCAGGGTCAAAAGAGCCGTAAAAGCTGCAAGAAGGTTCATATCAAAGTGTTTCAAGTCTTTCAAACTCTTCTATCGAATAATACTTGTAGGAATGGCTTCCATCTTCGGAAACCTTCCAGACTGCCACTCCTGAATAGCCTTTGCCCAACGGACGCCCCACCGGACCGACGGTCACCATGTCTATCCCCTGATGGCGCGAGAACTTATTGTCGTGGAGATGACCGGCAATCACACAGTCGACCCCGTTGCTACTGAAGAGATTCCAGTATTTCTCCCTGACCTCGGGAAGCTGGTTGGAATAGGAAGTCGCTTCTGTAAAAGAGTTGAGGAAGAAGGAATGGTGCCCGAGAACGAAGGTACACCTGCTGTCCGAAGCCTTCGCGAGTTCTGACTCGAGCCACTCCCACTGCTCCTGTTCCCGGGCCTGGTTGGCATCCTTGATAATGCAGGTATTGATGCCTATGAAGCTGCATCCTTTGTGGGTGAAGGAAAAGCGATCGTAACCGTATCTTGCAATGTATCTGTCCACCTTAGCATCGGTGCTGCCACCGCCTATGTCGTGATTGCCCGGAAGGAGCCAGCAAGTGACACGGCGGTCTATTCTGCCCAGAAGGGTCTTGAAGCATTCCAGCTGGGCTGCTTTGGTGGACGCATTGACATGGTCACCCGTGAATACCACAAAGTCGGGCCTCAGGGAGTTTATCTTGATGATTGCACGGGCAAGAAGGGCGCTGTCCGCGCTCTGGTCCGCATTGTCGCTTATGAATCCAAGCTGAGGGTCGGCCAGCTGTACAAAGGAGAACGCCTTGCCCTTGGGGAGCTCCACAGGAGCTTCGCCGACATTTCCCGAAGGTGCAGGCTGGGTCGTCACCTTCCTTGTGGAACAACAGGAGGAAAATGACGACAAAAAAAGCAACGCGACTGCAATGGCGCAGCCGGAAATAGTGATTTTTCGTATCCCGTTCATAAATAAAACAATTCTCAGATCCGAACGGGACTGGACAAAAGTATCTGAAATAGCTTTAAAAACAAAGAAAAAATACGGAAGATTTATAAAAAATATCACCCATTAATACGACCGTTAATATAAAACTATTGACGTTAGTATAACTTCGCTTCAAATTCAGATCCGAACGGTACAGAACTAAATTCCGTACACCATGAAAAGAAATCACGCATTTGCTTCTCTGGCCGCCGCTCTTTGCGCAGCCATTTGCCTGAGTGTATCCGGCCTGGCCCAGACAAGGCCTCAGGTTTCTGCCAGGGAACTTCTGAAGGAAGACCCCACCCGGGCAGGAAACCTCCACCACAGCTACGAATGCCTCGAAGGGGAAAACACTGCAGCCCCTGAGGGATATTCCGCCTTCTATGTGAGTCATTTCGGCAGACACGGCAGCCGCTACCTCAGCAGCGCCCGCGAGCTTGAGCCTGCAATGGAGGCGCTCGAATTCATGAAGGAGAAGAATCTTCTGACCAAAAAGGGAGAGGAACTGTATCAGGACTACCGCAAACTTGTGAAGGCGCACGAAGGAATGCACGGAATGCTCACCCAGAAGGGCGGCAGGGAACACAGGGAAATCGCAGCCAGACTTTACGCGAGGGTACCCGAGGTTTTCAACCAGAGCGGCAGAGACAGCGTGACCTGCGTATCCACCCAGGTTCACAGATGCATCCAGAGCATGGCCAACTTCACACTCTCACTCAAGGAATGCGCCCCGGAACTGAAAGTTGCCTATTACGCAGGAGACAGATACAAGAGTTACCTCAACCGGGACACTGATGACAGCGAGTGCATCAGCGCAGCAAAGAAAGTCGAGGACGAAGCCCTCAAGGAGGAGTTCAACTGCGACAGGCTTGTTTCCATATATTTCAGGAGTCTGGTCGACGGCAGGATAGGAAAGCAGAGACCGCAGAAATTCTTCTACTATATCTTCAAGACCGGAGCAATCAGCCAATGTCTGGACGGTGACGCCCCGGACTTCCTCTCGCGATTCACCGGCGAAGAACTCTACCAGTTGTGGAGAATCAACAACATACGCTGCTATGCAAGCATGTGCAACTCCATAGAGAGCAAAGGCGTGAGAAATGAACGCGCCGCCTACATCCTGAAGGACATAGTGGAAAAGGCTGATCTTGCACTGAAGGAGGACAGCAGGGTGGCTGCCGACCTGCGCTTCGGACATGACTCCGGCATAGGCCCTCTCATAAGCCTGCTTGCCCTGGAGGGAAATGACGCAAGGATATATTCAAAGGATGCCTGCAAATACTGGTACTGTTTCCAGAACATCTGCATGGGCACCAATCTCCAGATCATTTTCTACAGAAACGGAGAAGGAAAGGTGCTGGTGAAATTCCTTCACAACGAAAAAGAGAGATCGGTCCCGGCTCTCACCCCTGTCAGCGGGAATTACTATTCCTGGCCTGAGGTGCGCAGCTGGATGACCGATCTCATCCAACAGTCTCTCGACTGAGTAATCCGAAAAATGCTCCGGGCTTGAAAAATTCAGGCTCAGATCAGCGGCTCGGCCGTCATTGCCTCAGGCTGTGGAATGCCCATCAGCTTGAGTATGGTAGGAGCCACGTTGCACAGGGCACCGTCCTTCACCGTCTTGACCTCGTCACCTGCATTGATGACAATGAACTGGACAGGATTGAGTGAGTGGGCGGTGTTCGGCGTTCCGTCGTCATTCACCGCATAGTCGGCGTTGCCGTGATCCGCGGTAAGAAGAACGACGTAGCCGTGGGCGACTGCAGCCTCCACAACCTTCTTCACGCAGGCGTCGACAGTCTCGACAGCCTTGCATATCGCAGGATATACTCCTGTATGTCCGACCATGTCGCCGTTCGCGAAATTCAGTATGATCATGTCCTCCTTCTCTGTCGCAATCGCATCCACGAGCTTCTCCGTTACCTCGGGAGCGCTCATCTCCGGCTTCAGGTCATAGGTTGCAACCTTCGGCGAATTGACGAGTATGCGGTCCTCGTTCTCGAACTGTGCTTCGCGTCCTCCGTTGAAGAAGAAGGTTACGTGTGCATATTTCTCCGTCTCGGCAATCCTGAGCTGGCGTTTTCCGGCCCTTGCGACCGTCTCCCCAAGGGTATCGTTGACGTTCTCCTTGTTGAAGAGTATGTGAAGCCCCTCGAAGGATGCGTCATACGGGGTGAGGCAGCAATAATAGAGAGGAATTGTGTGCATTCCCATTTCCGGCATATCCTGCTGGGTGAGGACAGCGGTGATTTCGCGTGCGCGGTCGTTGCGGAAGTTGAAGAAAATCACTGCATCGCCCTCTTCTATCTTCGCGAGGGCCTTGCCATCTGCCCCGGTGATAACGGAAGGTTTGATGAACTCATCAGTGACATCGGCGGCATAAGAAGCCTCTATTGCTTCGGAAGCGGATGCAAACGCGGTCCCCTTGCCCTCCACGAGCATATCGTAAGCCTCCTTTATTCTCTCCCACCTCTTGTCGCGGTCCATGGCATAGAAGCGGCCGCACACGGAGGCAACCTTTCCTGTGGTTTTCGCCATCTCGGCCTCGAGAGCCTCGACGAAGCCCTTTCCGCTGTGCGGGTCAGTGTCACGACCGTCCATGAAACAATGGACATAGACATCATCGAGACCATATTCCTTCGCAACGGCGAGGAACTCATATACGTGGGCAAGGGAAGAATGGACACCTCCCATGGACGCGAGGCCCATGAGATGGAGTTTCTTTCCCGTCTGCTTTACATAATCGTAAGCAGCCTTTATCTCAGCATTCTTGAGCAGGGCATGCTCCCTGCAGGCTATGTTGATTTTCACAAGATCCTGGTAGACCACGCGGCCCGCACCGAGATTGAGGTGTCCCACCTCGGAGTTGCCCATCTGTCCATCAGGAAGGCCCACAGCCTCGCCGCAGGCATTGAGATGGCTCATCGGATACTTCGCCCTGAGGGAATCGATGAAAGGTGCACCCTGGGTGAAGATAGCGTTCGACTTGTCGTGACGGCCTTCACCCCAGCCGTCAAGAATCATCAGCAATACTTTTCTGTCCATAATTATCTGTCGTTTTTCTTTCCTATGTTCTTCTTCGCAGACCGCTTCGCAACTGGCTGCTTTGCGACTGACTTCTTACCGCCGGACGGCTTCTCTGACTGCTTACCGGCAGTCTGCTGCTTCGCGCCGGACTGCTTCTTGCCGCCGGACTGCTTCGCTGCAGTCGCCTTTTTCCCCTGAGCTGCCGGCTGACCCTTCTGGCGGGAGTCGCCACGGCGCTTGCCGGAATACTTGCGCGTGCTTCCGATATTGTCGGAATAGCCGTCCTCGCCGCGGACACGCCCTCGTGTACGCTCATATTCGGCGCGAGCCTCATCACGTGGGATCCTCTGTTCCTCCCCTGTCTCGATCAACTCGTAATCAAGCAGTTTCTGCTCCAGATTCGTCTTTTTGACTCGAATCTTCACAGGCGCGCCGAGGGTGTAGACGACACGGGTCCGACGTCCCACCAGACGGTAGTTTTCCTCGTCGAACTCGAAGAAATCCGAGCGTATGTCACGAAGGGCGACCATACCCTCTATCTTGGTAGGCTCGACCTCGACGTACATCCCCCAGTCGGTAAGACCGGAAATATGTCCCTCGAACTCGTATCCCACCTTGTCCTGCATGAACTCGACAAGCTTGTACTTTATGCTCGAACGCTCCGCCTCGGCCGCAATGACCTCCCTTTCGGAAGCGTGCTTGCACTGGTCCTCGTAATAGTTCTTCGATGCGTTTTCACCGTTCTCCAGATACTTTGCCAGAAGCCTGTGAACCATCATGTCCGGATAACGGCGAATCGGCGAGGTGAAATGAGTGTAATAAGGGAAAGCCAGCCCGTAATGGCCGATATTGTCGGTGCTGTAGCGGGCCTTGGCCATAGTGCGCAGAGAAAGCAGCTCGATGGCTCCGAACTCCGGCTTGTCCTTTGACTCGGCGAAGAGAGTGTTGAGCGACCTGGATATCTCCCTGCCGTTGCCCGTAGCCCCGAGAGTATAGCCGAAATTGCGTGCGAAGGAGCGGAGACTTTCGATTTTCTCGGCATTAGGTTCGTCGTGGATACGATATACGAATGCCTTCTTCAGCTTCGCCACATATTCGGCAACACTGCGGTTAGCCAGGAGCATGAACTCCTCGATGAGCCAGTTGGCCTCCTTCGAAATCTTTTGGTACACGTCCACAGGGCGCCCCTTCTCATCCACGAGAACCTTCATCTCAGGCCTCTCGAAACTTATTGCGCCTGCCGCGAAACGCTTCTTGCGCAATTTTGCAGCCAGCGAATTAAGCACGAGCACCGCATTCTGCACCTCTATAGGCACAGGTCTTTCCGGGTCCATCGCAGTGCAGAAGGCAGGATCAGCCTCACCCCTTTCGATAATCACCTGGGCGCCCTCGTAGTCGAAGCGCCAGTCCGAATTTATCACCGTGCGGCCGAACCACCTGTCCGCTATCCTACCCAGCTTCGTAATCTCAAAAACCGCTGAAAAAGTCAGTTTCTCCTCATTCGGTCGGAGGGAGCAAAGCTTGTTGGAAAGCTTCTCCGGGAGCATAGGGACGGTCCTGTCCACAAGATAGACGGAGGTTCCCCTCTTTCTGGCCTCCTCGTCGACAATGTCGCCAGGCCGTACGTAATGCGTCACGTCGGCGATGTGTACGCCCACCTCGAAATTGCCGTTTTCCAGCTGTCTGAAAGACAGGGCGTCGTCGAAGTCCTTGGCGTCTGTAGGGTCTATCGTGAACGTGAGTATGTCCCGGAAATCCCGCCTTCCCTCAAGGTCCTCCGGCGTTATGGCCTCGGATATGCGGTCGGCTGCGGACGCCACCTCAGGCTCGAATCTGTATGGAAGTCCGAACTCTGCGAGAATCGCGTGCATCTCCGTATCGTTCTCGCCCGGATCTCCGAGCACATCGACGAGATGTCCCGTCGGAGCGGGGTCCCTGCGGTTCCAGCTGTCCACGAGAGCGGCGACCTTCATTCCCGACCTTGTCCTCAGTTCCCTGCCGTCCTCATCCACAACGCCGTTAAGGGCGAACTCTATGTCGGATACCCTCTTGAGATGTCCCAAACCCTCGGAATCCACAGGTATCACTATGTCATAAGGCATATTCTTGCTCTGCATGAGCACCCAGGCCTGATTCCCTATCACCTGAAGCACGCCTATGAAAGGCATCCTGTTACGGCGCACAATCTCCACGACCTCTCCCTCACGGCGCTGGCGATCGGTCTTCTCCCTGGTGACGACGACCTTGACAGTATCCCCGTTGAGGGCTCCCCTCATCTTTGTGGCCTTCACGAAGACATCGTCCTCTTCGTCGTCGATGATGATGAACGCAAATCCTTCGCGCGTCATCTGAACCCGTCCCTCGAGTTCCCTGAGCGGTTTCTTCCTCTTCCGCTCCGAGTGCCCCCTGGCACCTCTCTTGCTTCTTGTCATAACTTCTGTATTATCCCGACAAAATTAGTCAAAATTTCAGATTGAGGGACCGGAAAGACATGGTAAGGTGGAGATATTGTTTTTAAGATTCATAAATTTGCGCACAATATGGTTTCAAGAATTAACAAAATGGCAAGACTGGCCGCAGCTGGCCTGCTGATGATGTCGGCAGGAGCGGTCGCATCTGCCCAGAGCAGGGAATTCAAGCTCGGGCAGTGGGTGGAAATAGAGAACAACATCATACGTGAGCTGAACCGTTCGTATGTGGACAGCCTGCCCGTGGACAGGATGATGCGTGCGGGCATAGACGCAATGCTTGAGGAAATCGACCCGTACACGATATACGTGCCCGAGGAGGACAATGAGGACCTCGAGATGATGATAAGCAAGACCTACGGAGGCATAGGCGCCATCATACACAAGAAGCCGGGCGAATATGTCCTGATCAACGAACCGTACGAGGGTTCCCCGGCACACAGGAGCGGGCTTTGCTGCGGAGACGAGATAATGGAAATAGACGGCGCTGACGCCAGGCCGTTCAGCTCGAAGGAAGCCAGCGACAGGATGAAGGGCAAACCGGGCACGGAAGTGACTTTCAAGGTGAGGAAAGTCCACAGCGGAGAAATCCGGGAAATAACCGTCGTCCGCGAAAAGATACACCTCCCTGACATAGAATACGCCGGAATGATAAGCGACACCGTAGGCTACGTCTGCCAGTCCGGGTTCACGGAAAAGGTCTCCGACTGCCTCAAGGCTGAAATACTCGCCCTGAAGGAACGCGGGATGAAGAAACTTGTCTATGACCTTCGCGGCAACGGCGGCGGGCTGATGCAGGAAGCCATACGCATAGTATCCCTCTTCGTCCCCAAGGGCACTCTCGTCGTCACCTCCAGGGGCAACACCGAGGACAGCGTAAGGGAATACAGGACCTCGACCGACCCGGTTGACACTGAAATGCCCGTGGTGGTGCTCATAGACGGAGGCTCGGCGTCCGCATCCGAAATCGTCAGCGGAGCCCTCCAGGATCTCGACCGGGCGACGGTAATGGGAAAACGCAGCTATGGCAAGGGGCTGATACAGAGCATGAGACCTATCATATACAACGGTTCGATGAAGGTCACCACGGGCAAGTACTACACCCCGAGCGGCCGCTGCGTCCAGGCCAGGGACTATGCACACAGGGGCGAGGACGGCAGCGTACTCCAGATACCGGACTCCCTCACCAGCGAGTTCACCACTGCTCACGGCCGGAAGGTCCGTGACGGAGGAGGGATCACTCCGGACGTGGATCTGCCGCTCAAGGACTACAGCCGCCTCGTCTATGCACTCGTTTACGGCGGCGTGCTTGACAGCTATGCGCTCGATTACGCGCGACGCCACGAGAGCATAGCACCGGTCGATGAATTCCATTTCACAGACTACGAGGACTTTATAAAATTCGCGATGACCCAGGAATTCGACTACCGGAGCAGCGCGAAGGCCTTGTACGACCAGATGAGGAAGGAACTCCAGAAGGACGGGGTCGCCGACGCGATGGCTGAAGAGCTGGACGCGCTTGAGAAAGCCATGGATATGGACAAGGAAAAGTTCCTTCGGATGAAGAAAGACGAAATCATACCATTCATCGAAGAGGAGATAGCGGTGCGCTATTATTTCCAGAAAGCCGGCATCAGAATCAGACTCAGATATGATGACCAGCTCAAAAAGGCCCTCGAAAGTCCCCTCAT